>NZ_JBGTCA010000414.1:0-4891 GCF_041749095.1 Aquiflexum sp.
TACCGCCAACACCAATATCATTTTCTTTACCTTGTCCCTTACTTCTTCGGAGATTTTTCTTTTGCGGAGGACCAAGACTGCGATACTCAACCCAAAAAACTGAAGCCCGATACCTACTCCATTGATAGGACCTGTGGGGAGATTGAAAAACTGAAAATAATTATTGAAAACAGGAATCAGACACAACACAATACCTACAACCCCGAAAATAAATGAACGCTGCAACAGCAGGTTTTCATCCTTATCAAACCACTTCATCCTTTATAAATTAACTTTATTTTTCCTATTATTTAAATAATCCTCCATTTCAGACAGGGATAATGCATTGAAAGTCATTTCCTTTGTCAAGCCTCCTTTTCTTCCGACCAAAACCCCATAACGCATATCTGCATATCCTTCCATTTCATGTGCATCGGGATTGATGGAGAGTTTGACTCCTTTTTCCATGGCATATTGCACCCATCTCCAGTCGAGATCCAGCCGCCAGGGATTGGCGTTGATTTCAATGACTACATCAAACTTGGCACATGCATCAATGATGGATTTATGATCAATGGGATAACCTTCTCTTCGTAATAATAGTCTGCCAGTTGGGTGTCCCAAAATCGTGGTATATGGATTCTCAATTGCCCTGAGCAATCTCGCAGTGGCTTTTTTCCTGTCCATACCCAAACTGGAATGTATGGATGATACTATAAAGTCAAAGGTTTTTAAAACCTCATTGGGATAGTCCAAACTCCCATCCATCAAAATATCACTTTCAATTCCTTTGAAGATTTTGAACGGTGCCAGTTCTTTGTTCAGTTCATCAATTTCTTGGTGTTGTAGCTTAACTTTTTCAATTTCGAGTCCTCCTGCATAGAAAGCTGACTGGCTGTGGTCAGATATCCCAAGGTATTCATACCCCAGTTCTTTGCAGTATGTTGCCATTTGTCTCAGGCTATGCTTTCCATCACTGTAGGTAGAATGGTTATGCAAAATGCCTTTGAGATCCTTCTCCTCCAATAAAGTCGAAATCTTGTTATCCCGTGCAAAATCGAATTCGAAAAAACCTTCTCTCAATTCCTCCGGTATCCAGGAAAGTCCTGCTTTTTCATAAGCCTCAGCTTCATTGTACAGGTCATCATCTTCCCTTAACAGTTCAATAAATGGTTTGCTATCATCCCCTACTGGATGGAGCAAGTGGGCTTTACTTCCCGTACGGATAATTTTTTCTTTGATAAAATCCGTTGGATGGGTGAAATGAATCAATAAAGAAATCTCCGGATCCATCATTTTACCCCTCCACTTAAATGGACTTGAGGATTTTTTATTTTGAATGAGGTGCTCAAGTGAGGATAATAAGGGCATCATAGCCGAATGGTCTGTAGTTGCGACCAACAACTCAACAGTATCTATGATTTCCATTTTTCGGGAAAATTCACCTACTGATGTCACTGCCTCCACACCGGCAAGAGATTTGATTTTCTCTTGTAGTCGGATCATGGCATCTTCAATATCTGCATAAAGCCATTTCCCTTGGTTCGAGGCCCTAAATTCCAAAGACTGAATGATGCTTACCTGAGTTTTTTCACCAAAGCCTTTTGTTATCGCAATTTGGCCTGATTGGCAAGCCTCCATCAGTTCATGGATAGAGGTGATATTCAATTCCTCCCAGAGTACTTTGATTTTCTTTGGCCCCAGGCCTTTGATCTCTAGCACTTCCAAGATGCCGATAGGAGTTTTTTCCATCAACTCTTCCAGATAAGGACTTGTTCCGGTGGTGTCGAGGGCATAAATCACCTCTGCAATGCTTTTTCCGATCCCATTGATCTCTTGCAGCTCCTGAAGGTTTTTGCCCTCAATAGAAACTTCTCTCCTGTCTATGGTGTTGACTGCTGATTGATAACTCCTGATCTTAAAGGTATTTTCATCATGAAGCTCCATTAGTTTGATAATGAGCTTGAGTTGGCGAAGTATGCTTTTTTGGTCCAAAATAGAAAAAGGGTTGATTTGCTATAAGGACAAATGTCATCAATTATTGTTTCAAAATAAAATCTTAAACCTTATCTTAAGCCAATCAAAAAAGATAAAATCAACATGAATTATTGGTTAGTCAAATCAGAACCCGAATCCTACAGTTGGGATGACCTCAATAAAAAACGTGAGGATATTTGGGATGGAATCCGAAATTATCAGGCCAGAAATTTTCTCAAAGAAATGAAATTGGGAGAAAAGGTGTTGTTTTACCATAGCGGCAAACCAAAAGAAATCGTGGGAATTGCAGAGATAAGTGAAGAGGCTTTTCCGGATCCAAATGACAAGGAAGACAAAGGCTGGGTCGCTGTGAAGATCAAACCTTTGAAAGTACTTTCGAAGCCGGTCACACTGGAACAGATTAAAAGTGAAGATCAATTAAGTAACTTACTTTTGATTAAGCAATCCAGGCTTTCGGTCATGGCTGTAGAAAAATCCCATTATGACCATATCATTAAATTAAGTTCATGAAATTAATATTATCCCTTTTCTTCTTTCTGATTATTTTTCCTCAGGCATATTCCCAATTGATGTTTGTGGAAAGGATAGAGGTTGATGCCAAATTTCCTGAAAACAATTATGAGGTCATTACCCGGCCGGGAGGTTTGATCGCATTTAGGGCCAATCCTGAAAAGGGATTTAACCTCAGGTCAAAACTCCAGTATTTTTTGACAGATTTTGAATTGAAATCAGATAGTTTTCATGAAATACCGCTCAAGGACAATTATGATATTGTTGGCTATGACCTGGAAGGGGATTATTTCTATGCACTGCTCCAAAAGGGAGTTACTGCCACCTCAGAAAGGTATATGATTGAAATCAATCTGAAAGACGAAAAGGCAACAGAAATCCAATTGGAGAACATTTACAACATGGAATTAAGGGAATTTTTTGTTCTCAACCGAAATGCGGTTTTTATGGGTTCGGCTGACCTCCGTCCTGTTGTCCAGATTTATGACATAGAGGCCAATAATGTGTTTACAGTTCAGGGCATTTATTCCAAAGAGACCAAAATCCTTCAGTTGAGGAAAGACAGTGAATTGGGTGTGTTGGATGTATTGGTCAGCCGCAGGGACAAATACAAAATGAAACAGATTACCTTGTTGACATTTGATGAACAAGGCAGCAAAATCAGGGAAGTGGTCATTGATAGGCTAAGTGATAACAGCTTGGAGTTGGTTGAAGGAATCCTGACACCTATCCAAAACTATCAACAATCACTCATTGGAACCTTTGGGCAAAGACGCAGGGAAGCTTACCGGGGAATTTATCTTGGCGATATCAATGAATTTGGGGAGTATGATATCAAATATTACACCTTGGAAGATTTTCCCAATTTTTACAATTACCTCAGTGGAAAACAAAGGGAAAGAAAAATCCGGGAATTGGAAAACAGCTTTGAAAAGGGCAAAATCCCCTCCATCAGACCTGTGCTGTCCACAAGAGAAGTTCATTCTATCAACTCAGGTTTTTTGATTTACTCTGATCATTTTACCGCTACCAATCCAAGGTATATTCCCAGAGATGGAGTATATGCCAATGATGCTTATCGGTTCAGACCCAACCACCAGTTTCATAACGGAATGAATTACGGACAGAATTATGGATCTCAATTTTTTCCGGGATCAAGATATGGCATGAGTTCGTGGCAACTTGAAGGAGAATATAGATTTGTTTCCGCACATTTTTTCTATCTGAACAGAAACGGTGAAGTCATTTGGGACAATACTTTTAACCTGAACAACAAAGCAACCAATATCCCCGGGAAATTCGGAGAACTGAGTTTTGATGGCGAAAAGCTACATTATTTGTACCTAGATGGAATCAAAATTCATATGAGTTATATCAAAAACGGAGAGGTTATTTTTGAGAGCGAACCCTATGATATTGAATTGATCAAAGAAGACGAAAGAATAAAAGATACCCAGGATTATAGCCTCAACCTTACCTGGTGGTACTCCAATTATTATGTCCTGACAGGAAAACAGAGAATCAGGTTTCTCAATAAAGAAAATCGGGAAGAAACCAGGGAAGTTTTTTTCATTACAAAAATAAAAGTTGACGGAGATCTTTACGTGCCTGAGGAAGGAGCAGGTTAGCAAAGATGGCTTTCCAATAGTTTTCAAGTTTTGGGCGCATAAACCTTTAATCTTTTTATATTTGCAACCAAAGCGACGCCATGCATAAAAGACTTGTCCTCGACCAACAGCAGATTGCCATCATCCTCAAGCGATTCTGCCATCAGTTGATAGAAAACCACGACACTTTTGAGAATACCGTATTATTGGGTCTACAGCCCCGTGGTCCGATTGTATTGGACAAGATAGTGAGCTTATTGGAAGAAATTTCAGGGATCAAAGTACCATTTGGGTATTTGGATGCTACTTTTCACAGGGACGATTTCAGGCGCAGGGATTTCCCCCTGAAAGCCAATGAAACCAAAATTGATTTCCTTATTGAAGGACAAAAAGTAATTCTGATCGATGATGTGCTATATAAAGGCAGGTCTGTCAGGGCGGCTTTGGATGCAATGATTGCTTTTGGCAGGCCCCAAAAAGTGGAACTGATGATTTTGGTAGACAGGAAATATACAAGAGATTACCCCATAATGCCGGATTATTGTGGATTCAAAGTCAATACCCTGGAAACCCAATATGTATCGGTGGAATGGAAAGAAAATGGATTTGAAAAGGACGCTATTTGGATTACAGAAAAAGTATAAACACGATATGTCACAACTCAGCACCCGACACCTTCTAGGAATCAAAGACATCTCATCAGAAGACATCCAACTTATTTTTGAAACTGCCGATAATTTCAAGGAAGTGCTCAACAGGCCCATCAAAAAAGTGCCATCGCTGAGGGACATAACCAT
>NZ_JBGTCA010000415.1:0-3442 GCF_041749095.1 Aquiflexum sp.
TCTCCCAGCCAAATCGGCGTGCCTATCACCAGGATATTAGCTACCATCACTTTTTCCTGGATAGCGGGCCACTCATCTTTATCCCAACCATGTTCTGTCATATCCGGATACACGCCATAAGCCACATCATGATCGACTACCCGGATCAGATCAGTATGAATATTATTGGCTTCCATGATGGTCTGCGACATAGCCATCAGACCTTCAGTATGAGAGAGTTCAGGCGATTTTTTCAGGGTACAGTTCAGAAAAACCGCTTTTAGACCAGAAAAATCTGTCTGGTTGGATTCATTCCATTTTTGCTGGATTTTGTTCAGGTTAAATCGCATGAGTTTTTGGTTAAGCTTCTACGAGTGTGTTTTTATTCTAAAATATTTCATGTTGCTTTAATTTTGAGGTTCAAAAATATCCAAGCTTTCATAAAATGGAGCCCAGGCAAACCAATAGCCCATCATCTGGGAAATGGATTGAAGTTTTTGTCCCTGTTTTGGCCCCTGAACAGCGGTTCCACAGTTGGGACCAATTAGTGTCTGTTTTCCTGTCATAGGGAATGACATTGGTATTATAGAGCAATCCTGAGACGCCAAAAGTGGTTTTCCCTGCAGTGAAATTTCTGTCCCACCCGATGCCTGTCCCTGTAAGGGGACAGTAGATCACTGATACTGATTCCGTACCCAAATCATCATTGATGATTTCGTGCCAGTTGAGAATTTTATGAGGATAGGCCCTGGTCTCACCTCCATTGACAAAACCCAATATCAGGTCATTGTCATTGAGGTATGAAGCTGCCGATGTCTGTATGAGTTCAGGGTTGGTCAGGGCTGGAATCCCATCCTTGCCGGGTCCACCGTCAAACACTTGATCTCGTGGAATCAGCCATTCCCCGGAATTGTCGTTACTGTTTCCTGGATTTTGATCACTTTCACAACCCATAAGGATTAGCATTCCCAATTGTATGGATAATTGATATTTGGATGTGTATCTTTTCATAACTCACCGAATTTTATAGTATTACTGATTTTATTTTTCCTTGGATTCAGATTGTAGAAAAGTGCCATGGTGTACCGATAGGTTGTGGTCAACTGTGAACCGTAGAGGTTTCTGTAAACCGGCAGATCTATGGATCCACGCAAAGACAGGTCCGGTGTAAAACTGACATTGAAACCGGGAACTGCATAAATCCACTTTCCTCCCGATCCGGGAAAGACACTGTTGTCTATCAAATCCACTGATTGCGTCCTATATCTTCCAAAAAAGAATACATCCATGGGCCAATGGAATAAAAAATTGTAATTCAAGCCTAAATTGGTCTGGAATTCGTCTCCAAACTGATAGACCTGACTTCCGTTATAGTTCCTGTTTTTACCTGATTTCCTAAACGTGGAAACAAACACCAAGCTCATTTGCTGTACAGGGAATTGGGATTTTTGGAAAAATGTCCAGAACATTCCGTCCAAAGATCCTGAACCGGGCTGCATATCCGCCGGCAAGGTCAATCCATTATTATTTAAAAAGTCTGTCCGTCCTGTAGGCAGTTTTGGACCTGCTCCGACAACCCACTCCATCGTTGGATGTTTTTCGGAAAGGAGCATCCGGTATTTGAGCAGAAGTACCAGGTCACCCAAGCCCTGAGTGAATGTAAAATCCTGCTTTCCTTCAAATCCTTTGATAAGACGCTCCTGCCTGATAAAAGGAATTACCCCTGCCACGGCCAGCCTCTTATTGATCCCATAATTGATTTCCAGAAGGGTGGAGTTGGTGATGCGGTTACGGGTATCGTCATCCAACAGGGTGCTGTGGTCCATCAGGTCCCTCAATACATTTCTGTCATAAGTGAGCAAAAACTGGAAGGTATTATAATCCGCAGTCCCCAAACCCAAGGTGCCTCCCAAGGGAACTCCGCCTGAACAACAGGCCTGCCCGAAGAGCGATAATGGTATGACTGCCAAAAACATACAGAATACAAACATTCGGCAGCCTTTCAGGATGACGTACGGGAAAAACAAGGATAGTGTGTTTTGGAAAGCTTCCATGCGGTCAATAAATCTTCCTGCCTTTATGATCTACGGTTTCTTGTCATTGCGTCCGAAAAATTCAGGGTCCGGTATAACCGACCCTGAATATGGGCGACCAGACAACCTTTCCTCTTAGGCCATAATTTCAACCTAAAAGTACCTACTTACATGATTAAAAGATGTCGGCATCAGGACATAAGAAATTATGGAATGTATGAAAAGACTGTTTACCTACTTGAGGGCTGATGGGATTTCAGACCCCTACATCCATACACCTGCATTCGGGATGGTGGGATTTGGCATATTCAAAGCCATCTTGCCACCATTTTTTCATAAGTGCCGGTTTGAAAATGAGCGAATTTTCTATCAACAGATTCTGTGGTCTGTAAAAATTAATATTAACCTGTCTCCTACCTCCTTCAAGTTGCCCGATCCGGATATCGTCATTGGAAATCTGATTTAACATAAAATCAAAAGTACGGACAGTGAGCTCCAGCGCATTTCTAATAGGTTTTTTAATTGTACGTGCTTGTTCCGTCTTGAGGACAATCACATCTATTTCTTCTGCTCCTCTGTAAATTGCCTCTGATATAGGTACCAGATCAGCAAAACCACCATCCGCGTATTCAAAGCCATTTTTTTCCAACAAACTCATAAACGGAACAAAATTGGCCGAACCCCATATCCAGTCACAATAATCCTCATAACTGTAATCCTTCAGCCTTTTGTATTCCACCTGATTTGTGCTTAGGTTGGAAAGTGTGACCAGGACATCCGCAGAATTTCGTTGCATTTTCTCAAAATCATCCTCATTGATTATTTCAGTGATCAGATGCCGCAGGTTTTTGCTTTCTCCAAAAGTTTTTTTGCCTTTGATGAACATTTTGACAATCCCCAAGTGGTTGATTCTACTTTGATAGACTCCGTTTTTTTTAGTAATGATCAAAGGGCAGGTACTGAATATCTGGTTCTGTGTCACCCTGGTGTAGATGTCCTTAATTTTTTCGATTTCTCCAATGGAAAGTAAAGGGACCAAAAGGCTTCCGGTAGATGTACCAAGAAACAGCCCATATTGGTGGCCACATTCCCGGATTAGGTACTCCGCTATTCCTCCTGCAAAAGCACCTTTACTGCCTCCACCTGAGATGACCAATGCTTTTGTAGGCTTCATTTTTTTGGGTGTTGATGTTTTTTGATTTGGAAGATATTTCTATCTGCGGAAATACGGAAGGAAAAACGAAAAAAGTTTCCAATGTTTTACTCAATGGAGGTCCAAGAATATTTCAAACATGTGTTCCTTCATGATTTTACTTAAAGCTTTTTTAACCATAATGACAAGCAATGAATTCTTTGGACTTCAACAAGACCGGTGGCTACCAACAAATATTGCGGATATAAAGGAAGAAGCATTGGAAAGGTTATATATG
>NZ_JBGTCA010000416.1:0-15391 GCF_041749095.1 Aquiflexum sp.
GTAAGTCACAGGTTTTTTTTACCGCATGGTGGAAATATTTTGCATCCTCCAAGTCAACATAATGGGGAGTAAGGTCAATACCACCTCCAAACCACCTGATTCCGTTGCTCATTTCAAAGTATCGGATATTCATGTGGATTATCGGCACCATTGGACTAAAAGGGTGAATGACAATGGACACCCCGGTGGCAAAAAAATCTGCTTTATCAAGTTGGAGTTTGTTCAGGATTTTTTGCGGGGTAGGACCCTCCACTGCAGAAAATGCTACTCCGCCTTTTTCAATGATTTTCCCATTCTTAAAAATCCGTGTACGTCCACCTCCACCTTCAGCCCTTTCCCATTTGTCTTCATGAAAAGACCCGGTTCCATCTCCCATTTCAAGTTCCCTACAAATGTAGTCCTGGATTTCCCTAAAGTCACGGGTGATTAAATGTTTATCCATCAGATGCTCAAATTCAAATATAAGTCGTTAATAAAAAGTAGGTTTGTCCGATTAGTCTTCAGTTTCCAGTGATTCAAGTATTTCGGACAGTTCATCAAAATCTTTAAGCCCGGGTTTGATTTCGTCCCCACCTTGCATGGATATCCCTTTGATTCCGGTGCTTTCTACTAATTCCAGAACAGTGTCGGCATCAATTCCAAAATCCAGAAGTACCTGACATTTAGAGGCAAGTTTTGTGATTTTTTTCAGCACTTCTTTATTTAATTCCAATGTTTCAGATTGGAGTAGGAGGGTGATATTAAAGTCATGGTATGAAGCCGATTTGCCAATCAAATCTTCTAAGTCATTTATATTCTCCACTTTTTGGTTGAGGATAATTCCATAACTGGTATTGACCAGCATTTTCAGGTGAATTTCTTCTTTGATTTCAATATAATGGATTTCAGGGTAACCTTTTAAAAATGTAAGAATTCTCTCGGGGTGTGTGTGGGAAAATTCTGCAACATACTCCACCCCTGAAATCCAGCCTGTTATTTCTTTGAATTTATCAGGAGAAACAAAATTTTTATCATTTTCTTCCAGACAAAATCCCATCAGATTTACCTGCATTCCAGCACAGTAACGGGCATCTGAAAGGTTGTTCACTGTCGATATCTTCACAAATGTTTTCAACGCCATTTTTCCCTATATTTTTTTATGCATGCTAAGGTAAAAGATTTCAACATAAAATTGTATTTTTGGCCACTGCTATAGTTAATGAAATGAACAGCTTACACCCGATCAGATTTATTCTATTAACGGCAATCCTTTTTTCCTGTGGCGAATCAGAAAATCCAAGAGTTGATTTTGGCTTGGATTATCAGCCTTTGGAGACTGGATTGTACTGGGAATATGAAGTCAGCCAAACACTTGTTTTTGGCGAAAATGACTCCGAAGTATCTGCCTTTTTTTTACGGGACAGGGTGGATTACAGCTATATCAATGCTGAAGGGGAGATTGTTTATGTATTAGTTAGGGAAGTTTCAGAGGACAGGTCTTCTTGGCTACCCACCGGCAATTATGCCATGCAACATATCCGAAACACGCTGATCAGGAACTTTGAGAACAAAATGACAGTCAGTTTGGTTTTTCCTCCTGAGTTGGGCAAGTCCTGGGATTCTGAGGTGTTGAACTCCCAAAATCAGGATATATTCAAGATTGACTTTATGGGAACAATTCTTGTAGGTGAACAATCCCTACCCCGATCTTTGAAGGTTTTGCATGAAGAGGAGGATGATGAAATCACCTTCAGAAACAATAGATATGAGGTTTTTTCCAAAGGAATCGGACTTGTTGAACAATATCATGAAGTTTTCACTTATTGTTCAAGGAACGATTGCCTTGGACAGATGATTATAGATTCAGGTAGGTTGACCCACCTTAAAATAGTGGCATATGGTAAATTTTAACAAGTATTTTTTGATAATTCTGATACTGTTCATCAGTAGCTCTGTTTTCGGCCAAAACCGTTATGCTGTTCATTTTAAATTCAAGCCACAGGATACTTATTCTTTTAACAATCCTACAGAATTTCTAACAGAAAAATCATTGGACAGAAGACTGAGGCAACACATTTCTCTTGACAGTCTTGATTTCCCCGTTTCCCAAAAATACCTTGATGCCATAAAGCTTTCCGTTGATATGGTGCTTTATAACAGTCATTGGCTCAATGCATCGATTGTCACAGCATACCCTGAAAACATTTCAGATTTGGAATCCCTGCCATTTGTAGATAAAGTCATGCTGGTGGCTCCTGGTAATTTTTCTCAATCAAGATTAGGTTCCAATCTGAAAGGCAAAGGTGGATTGAATGTGAATTTCAATATCAAGTCGAGAAAAAATTCCTCCCCATACGACTTTCAAAATCAGGTTTTGGGTATTCCCCAAATGCATGAATCAGGATTCAAAGGGAAAGGAATTACAATTGCGGTTTTTGATGCAGGGTTTCCCGGTGTAAACCAAATTCCCGCCTTTTCACATTTATTCGACAACGAGCAAATTGTTGGTACAAAGGATTTTGTACATATAGGTAATGATGATGTATTCAGCAAAAATCAGCATGGAACTAATGTGTTGTCTCTGATTGCTGCCAATGATGAAGAATTATTGGTTTCTGGAGCTTATGAATCCAATTATATTTTATGTATTACAGAGGATGTCCCTACCGAATACAGGATTGAGGAGTATAATTGGGTGAAAGCTGCTGAGTACGCAGATAGTCTGGGAGTGGATATCATCAACAGCTCTTTGGGTTATTGGGATTTTGATGACCCGTCAATGGACTATTCCATCAGTGACCTCGACGGAGAAACGGCTGTGATCACAAAAGGTGCTTCAGTTGCAGGGGATAAAGGAATTTTAGTGGTGACCAGTGCTGGAAACTATGGAACAAGGGGTGCTTCCTCTCTCACTGCCCCAGCGGATGCAAAGGGGATTTTGTCAGTTGGTGCAGTAAAAGCAGATCTGTCAAGAGCAGGTTTTAGTTCCATGGGCCCAACTGCTGACGGAAGGATCAAGCCGGATGTCTCCGCTTTTGGTGAACAGGTTTGGGTAGTGAGGTCCAATGGTATAGTATCGAGGAGTAACGGCACCTCATTCTCAGCGCCTCAGGTAGCGGCATTAGCTGCCGGTTTATGGCAGGGAAGACCCGAGTGGACAAAAGATGAATTATTGGAAAACCTGATTAGTAGTTCCCATCAATTTGAAGAACCCGATAATTTATTAGGTTTTGGAATACCTGACTTTTATAAGGCCTATTTCGGAGAGATTTTGGATGTGGTCACTGTGGATAGGGAAGGCAATTGGAAAGTTTATCCCAATCCGATCGAAGGCACTGACCTGTTTATTTCTTTTGGATCTACCTTAAAAGGAGAATTTTCCTTAATTGATATGCAGGGTAAAATTTTGAAAAATGAATATTTGACCAGGACTGATATACATATACCTTTTGAAGTGAATATACCTGAAATCAGAAACGGGGTTTACTTTGTTCAAATGCAATCAGGGAAGGATATTCAAAGGACAAAATTGATGAAAAGATAGGTGGCCATTCGTATTTTTATTTCCTTTGCAGCATAATTAACACGCCCCAGCTTCATGTCCATAAAAATTGCTCCCTCAGTTTTGGCAGCTGATTTTGCCAATATCCAATCTGAAATAGAAATGTTGAACGCCTCAGAGGCAGACTATATCCATGTGGACATCATGGACGGAGTTTTTGTTCCCAATATTTCTTTTGGCATTCCTGTGACTGAGGCGATACACAAACATGCCTCAAAACCTTTGGATGTTCATTTGATGATAGTAGAACCTGACAGGTATCTCGAAGCATTCAAAAAAGCAGGTGCCAGTATTATTTCGGTTCACTTGGAAGCATGCAACCATTTGCACAGGACTTTGCAGGCCATTAAGGAATTGGGCTGCAAAGCAGGAGTTGCTCTAAATCCACATACTTCCATCCATCTTTTAGAGGATGTGATCATGGATATTGATCTGGTATGTCTGATGTCAGTCAATCCAGGATTCGGTGGGCAAAAATTCATTGAAAACACTTACCACAAGGTCAAGCTGTTAAAATCTCTGATCAATCAAAAAGGGGCCAATACAATGATAGAGATTGACGGTGGTGTCAACCAAGGAAATGCACCCTTGCTTGCCAAAGCAGGAGCAGATGTTTTAGTAGCAGGTAATTTTGTTTTTTCAGCAGCAAATCCTTTAGAAACTATTAAGAACCTTAAAAGGATCTAGTTTTCAATATTTTATGTGTTTACCTTTAATTTTATAATATTGCCATTTAACAATTTTTATGGCCAAATTTTTGTAGCTTCTCTTGTAAAACAGGCATTAAAACTGTTAATTGGAAATTAATTCAAATTTGATTAAACAATTTAAACCTTCTAATAAGATGAAAAAAGTATTTGTATTGGCGTTTTTTCTTTTGGGTATGCTAAGCGTTAATACCATGGCGCAGGAAGCTTCTGAAGAAGTTACAGAAGAAGAAATCCAGAAGTTTGCTGTCATGGAAGAAGCCGTGGCAAATTATCTCCAAGAGAAACAAGATCAATTGGTGGAAATGATTAAGAATGATGAAGCCCTTGGTGGTGCAGCCCGATACAATGAAATCAAAGGTGCATGGGGAAATGAGGAAAAGCTTTCCGAAATCAAAATTACCGATGAGGAAAAAGAGGCCTTTCAAAAAGTCCAGGATTTTATGGATTCCCTATCTGAAGATGTGAAGCAATTCAAAGTAGATATGATTATGGATGCTGAAACCCTCGGTGCAGCTACCTACAATAAAATCATGAAGGCAATGAGTGCGGACCCATCAGTTAAGGAAAAAGTAGATTCACGCATCACTGAGTTAAAAGAGAAAAGAGCTGCCGGTGATGGTGAAGTCACCATGTGATTGAAATAAATTTCAAATAGAGGCTTCCAATTTTGGAAGCCTTTTTGTTTTAATCGAGGTATTGTTTTTACTTTCGGGTTCGTTTAATAGAAATATGAGAAGAGTCTATTTAACATTGCTATTATGCTTATTGGGTATTCAGACCCTATTTGCCCAAGATGATATTTTTGGCATAGATACCAAAGCAAGAAATAAAGGCAGGAAAAGCCAGAGCAACATTGGCAATATTTTCAGGAATGCTGTAAGTAATTTCAGTTTCGAGTTTTCAACAGGTGGCTCATTCCATACAAACCAAATGCAGTTCTCTTCCGAAATTCCAAGTCAGTATCCTATTTCCCAATATAACAATCTTGAAGTGCCCCAAACCGTTGGTGCCAGAGATACTGTGAGATTTAGCAGTAACCAAATGGCGATACCAATAAATCTAGGTGTCAAATTGAATCTTTTCAATACCCTGGTAGTTGGGGGAGGTTATAGCCGTGAATTTGGAAGAATGGACAATTTACGGGGCGGGGATTTTGAATTTCAATTTGAATCAGGAAACTATACTTTGGACAGGGCCTTTGGATCAATCGGACTCGTAGTTTATGACGCAAGAAAAAGAGCTAAATTTTTGAATTGGAGATACAGACAGTTTTCATCCAACAATTTCTACATGCAATCAGAGAAGAATCAGAGAATCCGTCAAAATTATCCATGGAAATTTTTGATAGAGGCTGATTTTGGCAATTTGTATATAAGAAAGAATTTTGATGGCAGGATTTTACCCTCTGAAGATCCTTTTTATAATGTTGGTCTTAGAATTGAAAGAGAATTTTCAGAATACGCAAGATTCTTTGCCAAAACAGGGGTTGAATTCAGGAATTATAATTTCAGGACTGAAAATTTTGATGAAATCCAAAATATCAAGCAGAATTTATACTTTGCACAAGTTGGTATTTCAATAAGTCTTCCGGGCACAAAAAGATGCAAAGTTCATGGATGTGGCGTGGTAATGAGGCATGTACATGACGGAATAGAATATAGAGGAAGCTCAATTTTTAATTTCCAGAACAGGAAAGTCGGTCAATGGTATTAAAGTATAGCCAATTAGCCTTTTCCAGACCAAATAATCTTTTTAAAAACGTATTCTTTTTAGTAAATTGCAACACTATTGATCACCTATAAAATATGGCTAAAGGAGAAAACGAGAATATAATTCCAATTAATATTGAAGATGAAATGCGTGGGGCCTACATCGATTATTCGATGTCGGTTATTGTTTCCAGAGCACTTCCGGATGTCCGTGACGGACTCAAGCCAGTACACCGAAGAATTCTTTTTGGAATGCAGGAACTTGGCGTATTGCACAACAAACCATTCAAAAAATCAGCAAGGATAGTAGGGGAAGTGTTGGGAAAGTATCACCCTCACGGTGATTCGGCGGTTTATGAAACCATGGTCCGAATGGCACAGCCTTGGTCCTTGAGATATCCATTGGTGGACGGTCAGGGTAACTTTGGTTCCGTGGATGGAGATAATCCTGCGGCCATGCGTTATACTGAGGCCAGGTTGAAAAGAATTGCAGAGGAATTGCTGATAGATATTAATAAAGAAACTGTTGATTTTCAGTTAAACTTTGATGATTCCCTGAAGGAACCGGTGGTGCTTCCAGCTAAAATCCCTGCACTGTTATTGAACGGTGCTTCAGGTATTGCTGTGGGTATGGCTACCAATATGGCCCCTCACAACTTGGGGGAGGTCGTTGATGGAATTATCGCATATATTGAAAAACCGGACATTACTATTTCGGAATTGATGGAGTTTATAATTGCTCCTGATTTTCCTACCGGAGGAATTATTTACGGTTACAATGGTGTCAAAGCAGCTTTTGAAACAGGAAGAGGCAGGATCATTGTACGCGGTAAAGCAGAGGTGGAGACCAGGGACAATGGACGTGAGTCTATCATTATTTCCGAGATTCCTTATATGGTCAATAAGGCCAACATGATTGAGAAAACGGCTGCATTGATCAATGAGAAAAAAATTGATGGTATTGTAGCCATCAGAGATGAATCAGACAGGCAGGGTATGCGGGTGGTTTATGATCTGAAGAGAGATGCAGTAACAAATGTCGTCTTAAATAACCTTTATAAGCAGACTCAGTTACAGACCTCATTCTCAGTCAATAATGTTGCTTTAGTGAAAGGGCGACCCCAGACCCTGAACCTTAAGGATATGATTGTACATTATGTCAGTCACAGACATGAGGTGGTAGTCAGGAGGACTCAATATGAATTGAGGGAAGCAGAAAAGCGGGCCCATATATTGGAAGGTTACCTGATTGCTTTGGATCACTTGGATGAGGTCATCTCTTTGATCAGAAGTTCCAGAGATCCTGAAACGGCAAGAAACGGTCTAATGGAGAAGTTCGAGCTTAGTGAAATACAGGCAAGAGCAATCCTTGATATGAGACTTCAACGCCTTACCGGAATGGAGCGTGATAAGATTCAGGAAGAATACAGAGAATTGATGGCTTTTATTGAAGAACTCAAAGGGATTTTGGATAGTGAAGAACGGAGGATGCAGATCATCAAAGATGAACTGACCGAAATGAAAACCCGCTATACTGACGCCAGAAGAACTACCATTGAACATAATGCTGAAGACTTCAACTACGAGGATATGATTCCGAATGAAGAAGTGGTCATCACGGTTTCTCATGAAGGTTATATCAAGAGAACGGTTCTTACAGAGTATAGGACTCAAGGCAGGGGTGGAGTTGGTTCCAAAGGCGTTTCTACCAAACAGGATGATTGGACAGAATATTTGTTCACTGCTTCAACACATAATTACCTTTTGATTTTTACGGATCATGGTAAATTGTTCTGGCTTAAAACTTATGCTATACCGGAAGGATCCAAAACCTCAAAAGGGCGTCCGATTCAAAATTTGATCAATATTAATCCCGAAGATAAAATCAGATCAATCATACAGGTAGGAGATCTCAATGATGAAGATTATATCAATAATAATTATCTTGTGATGGTGACCAAGCAGGGTATCATCAAAAAGACTACCCTTGAGCAATACTCAAGACCCAGGACAAATGGGATCATAGCCTTGAATATCAGGGAGGATGATCAGTTGTTGAGGGTAGAAATGACGGATGGTGACACCCATATCATCATTGCAGCGAAAACCGGAAGAGCCATCCATTTCCATGAATCTACAGTGAGACCAATGGGAAGGACAGCTACAGGAGTAAAGGCAATTAAGTTAAGGGATGTTAAAGACGAAGTGGTTGGCATGGTATGTGCATCTAGAGAAGATGCAAGTCTTTTGGTAGTTTCAGAGAAAGGTTATGGCAAAAGGTCGCCTCTTGATGAATACAGAATTACCAATAGAGGTGGCAAAGGTGTCAAAGCCATGAACATTACCGAAAAAACGGGTTTCCTTGTAGCGATCAAAGAAGTAGTCGATAGCGATGATTTGATGATCATCAACAAATCAGGCATCACAATCAGGACGCCTGTCTCAGAACTAAGGGTAATGGGCCGGGCAACTCAAGGTGTTCGGCTGATCAAACTCAGCGAAACTGATCAAATCTCATCGGTAGAAAAGATATCAAGAGAAGAGGATGATGAAGAAGTAGAAGGTGACACAGAGACCAAAACTGATGAGGTGAATGGAGAAAATGAAAGTGATAACCCGATAGAATCTTAACTTACGAGTAATAAAATCCAAATTAATATAGACCAAACAATTAGCAAAAACGAAATAAAATGAAAAAGTTAATCTTATCATTGGCTTTAGTAGGCATTGCAACTATGGCCTTTGCCCAAAAAAAGGTAGTAAAATCTGCCGAACGTAACTTTAAGAAAGGCGAATTGGAAGTAGCTATGACTGAAGTCAAGGCTGCTCTTGAAGATCCTGACACCAAAGAAGATCCGAATACTATGCTTCTGAAAGCAAAGATTCAGACCAAGATGTTTGAGGCCGATGAAGACAATGTCGCTTCAACGGTAGCAACCGGTAGAAGTGCTTTCGATGATTTCCAAAAGACCCTTAAGATGGTTGACAATGACAAAGAAAGCAAAGTAGGTAAGGAAATTTTTAAAGAGGACATACCGGGTGTGCTTCCTGATAACCTCAGGCCTTTCTCTTTGGAAAGTTTAAGGCAGGCGTCTTTCAATAAAGCCATTGTAGCCTATGAAGAGGATGATTATGAAATGTCCTATGAGTTTTTTTCTTTGGTTTCGGATATTGATCCCGTAGATACCACTTCTAATTTCAATGCCGGTTTTCTGGCAATGGATCTTGGTAAAACCGAAGAGGCCAAAAAGCATTTCAAAAGATTGTTGGAAATCGAAGAATATGACAAATTAAACTCATATTACTTCCTGATTCAGATTGCCAGCGGAGAAGACAAAGATCCGGAGCAGGCTTTGAAATATGTCACGATGGCAAGAAAAGATTACCCTGAAGATAAAACGCTATCGGAATTTGAAGTACAGTTGTTACTTCAGTTGAATAAGCTTGATGAGGCTATGGCTTCTGTAAAGGCCGCTTTGAAAGATGATCCAGAAAACTCAGGACTCTTATTGAGACATGGGTATTTGATGGAACAGGGAGGAGATATGGATGGAGCTTTAGGCGAATATAGAAAAGCAGTAAAAGCAGATCCGGATTTCTTCGAAGGAAATTATTATGCCGGTGCCATTTATTTGGACAGAGCAAGAGCGATTTTGGCAGAGGTAAATAACTTGTCTGATGAGGAGTGGGAAAAAAGAGCTCCCGAAATGAGCAAGCAAGCAGATGGACTTTATATAGATGCCATTCCTTACTTTACAAAAGCTTCAGAACTAAAGCCTGATAATGCTGAAATCCTTGAGATTCTTTTACAAATTCATACAAGATTGAAAAATACAGAAGAGGCCGAAAAATACAATCAGAGATTGGTTGCTCTTTTGGGTCCTGATTGGATGGAAAGATAATTATCATATTAGTCAAAATTAAAAAGCTGTCTTTCACTAAGGCAGCTTTTTTTTGTCCATTTTTGAAAACTTATTCCTCTAATTATTTTGGTATGAAAACGGTTATGTACATGCAGCATTGAATATGCGGTACCAACTATTGCCCCAACTAAGTATTGAAGTTCCATACATTGGTCATCGGTCATCCAACATCGGTCTTTATAAGCTTCCCTCTTTCGTCTCCTGTCTTCCGTCCCCTGAACATGGAAAATTTGGATTTTCGGATAACCGTATAACATAATTTAACATGAGTCTAAACCCTCTTGTGTAAAAAACAGTTTTAATTGTTCATTCCTTCCAGTACATTTTCATCAAATTTCAAAAAGACATGAAAAACCCCAGATGGCTGCTGTTTTGTTTATCATTTTTAATCCTTTCCCCATCATTCTCGCAGTCTCAACCTTCTTCAGTCCTTTACCATAAATTATTGCGTTTTCAGGATACCAAAAGGGTATTGTTTGTAGCCGCACATCCTGATGACGAAAATACCCGTTTGATTGCTTATTTGGGCAATGCCAAACACGCTGAAGTTGCTTACCTATCCCTGACCAGAGGAGATGGAGGTCAAAACCTAATCGGTAAAGAATTGGGAATTGAACTTGGGATGATAAGGACACATGAGTTGCTCAGGGCTAGGGCAACCGATGGCGGCAGGCAGTATTTTACCAGGGCTTTGGATTTTGGATTCAGTAAGAATCCGGATGAGACATTCAATAACTGGGATAGGGAAAAGCTTCTTTCTGATGTAATATGGATGATCAGAAAATTCCAGCCTGATATCATCATCAATAGATTCACCACCGTTCCGGGTACCACTCATGGACATCATACAAGTTCGGCTATTCTGTCTGAAGAGGCCTTTCAAAAAGCAGCGGATCCTACTGTTTTTCCAGAGCAATTGAAATATACAAAACCTTGGCAGGCCAAAAGGTTATTCTGGAATGCTTACAATTGGGGGGGGCAATATGAACCAGAGGAAGGAAAGACCTATTTCAGGTTTGCAGTTGGAGAATACAACCCTTTGTTGGGTACCACCTATTCCCAAATTGCAGCGGACAGCCGGACCATGCACAAATCCCAAGGCTTTGGATCCACTTCTCAAATAGGTCAGGGAAATGATTTTATAGAATTGGTTAATGGTTCGACATTTAAAAACCACCCTTTTGAAGATATCAGCAATAGATGGGAACAATTACCTAACGGAAATAAAATCATTGGAGCGATTGAAGATGCGCTTTCCGGTTTTGATTTTACCTCTCCCGAAAATAATTTGGAAAAACTCCTTCAAATCAAGAGTTTGTTGGATGGTCAGGATTCTCAGGCATTGTGGTTAGATGAAAAGAAACAATACCTGGACAAACTAATCTTGGAAGTGCTTGGGGTAAAAGCGGAATTTATTGTGAAAAAGGAAATCGGTTTTCCCGGAGAATCCATTATCACTGAACTTGTCTTTAATAACCCATCCCCAATTCCATTGACAGTTCGTTCTTTCCAAGGAAAAGTTTTTACCCAGAATATAAACAAAGAGGTCAAAAACAATATTCCTGTTGCCCAAGCTTTGGAAATCTATATTCCAAGAGATTATCCCGTTTCCCAACCATTTTGGTTAGAAAAGCCCTTAGACGGAAGCCTTTTTAATATTAATGAACTTTCCAAAATCGGTCAACCCGTAAATGGTCCAAGTATTGGGGGCAGTTTGGATTTGGTGATAGATAGCCAAGTTATCAGGATGGATCTCCCATTAATGTATAAATACAATGATCAGGTTGATGGGGAAATCAGGCAGCCATTTACCCTCGTACCCGAAGTCAATGTCAAATTGGATAAGAGCAACCTGTTTTTAATTAAAGGGGCCGATAGGACTTTGCAAGTTGAAGTTTCCTTTAGAGATAAAATTTTAGATGGGAAATTAACTTTGGCAGGTGTTGACCCGGGACAGTTTCGAATATTATCCGAGGAAAAAGATGAGAAAAGAAATAGGGTAGTATATACGATTGAATTTTTGGATTCTGACCTGGAAAAGAAAGAAGTTCTTGTCTCATTTCAGACGAATGATGGTCAAAAATTCAATCAGGACACCAAAAGGATCATTTACAGACATATTCCTAACCTGACCTATTTTACACCTACTACTCTTGGTTTGGTGAAAATGGATCTAAAACTCAGCAACCAAAGAATCGGATATATTCCCGGGGCAGGTGATGATGTTCCGGAGGTTTTAAGAAATCTGGGGTATCAGGTTTCAATTCTGGAAAACGGTGAGCTCAAAAAAGAAAGACTTCAATCATTTGAGACGATTATCATAGGCATTCGGGCCTTTAATGTCAATCAGGACTTGGCAGAAAATATGGATCAGTTGATGGCTTATGTCAAAGAAGGAGGCAATATGATTGTTCAGTACAATACCGCTTCCCCTTTATTGACCAGAGACCTTGGCCCTTATCCATTTTCAATATCAAGGGACCGTGTGGCAGTGGAAAATTCACCGGTGGTTGCTGATTTCACTCATCCGATTTTGAGTAAACCAAATAAGATAAGCCAAGCAGATTTTGAAGATTGGGTTCAAGAGCGGGGGTTATACTTTACCAGTGATTGGGATAGGAACTATACAACTCCACTTACCATGCAGGATCCGGGAGAAAATGCCAATAAAGGATCTTTGATCTTTGCAAAGTATGGTAAAGGTACCTATACTTACTCTGGCATTTCCTGGTTCCGTCAATTGCCTGCCGGAGTTCCCGGCGCCGTCAAAATATTTGTCAACCTAATCGAACAGTCAGGTGAAGGATCAAATTAACTGGAGAAACTGGTATTTGGGATTGATGGTCACCTTGGGAATTCTGATTGTACTTTTTTACTGGCTAACGGTAAGCTTCTCATGAGCGGCATCGACTGGATCATCATGTTCGGGACACTATTGGCCATTGTAGGCTATGGTGTTTATAAAACATATGGTCCTAAGGATATGGACAGCTATATCCGGGGCCAAGGTAATATGAACTGGTGGACGATTGGATTGTCCATTATGGCCACTCAAGCTTCCGCGATTACATTTTTGAGTACTCCCGGTGAGGCCTATGAAAGTGGCATGCGCTTTATCCAATTTTATTTTGGTTTGCCATTGGCCATGATTATTCTTTCGGTGACTTTTTTACCGATGTATTACAAATTGAAAGTTTATACCGCCTATGAGTTTTTGGAAAATAGGTTTGACCTGAAAACAAGGACTCTTGCTGCTTTATTGTTCCTGATTCAAAGGGGACTTGCGGCCGGTATTACCATCTATGCACCCGCCATCATTTTATCTACTTTATTGGGATGGAACCTGACCTTTACCAATATTTTTATTGGGGTATTGGTCATTATCTATACTGTTTCTGGTGGCACAAAAGCAGTTTCTATCACCCAAAAGCAGCAAATGGCCGTGATGATGGGAGGGATGATTCTGGCAGGGATTCTGGTGATACAGATGTTGCCGGTCAACTTCACAGATGCCCTGCATGTCGCAGGAAAAATGGATAAATTGAATGTCGTCAATTTTGAGTTCAAGCTGTCAGACAGGTATAATTTCTGGTCAGGTATGACCGCAGCTGTGTTTTTGTTTCTATCCTATTTTGGCACAGACCAATCGCAGGTCCAAAGATATCTGACAGGCAGTACACTGACCCAAAGCAGAATGGGATTGATGATGAATGGCTTGCTGAAAGTTCCCATGCAGTTTGTGATCCTGTTTATCGGTGTGATGGTTTTTGTATTCTACCAATTTTTCCAACCACCTGTGGTCTTCAATAAAGTACAGACCGAACAGCTTCAAAACAGTGCCTTTAAGGAGGATTTTAGGTTTTTGGAAGAAGAGTATACCCAGGTTTTTCGTGAAAAGGGTCGGGATATTGAAGACTTGTTGGAAGCCGTCAAAAGTGATAATCAGGAAGGTATTGCGCTTGCACAGGATGGGATGAGGAAGAAAAGCCAATACCAGGAAAGTATTCGTAATGAAGTCAAAGATCTGATTGTTAAAAATGACCCGACGGCAGAAACCCGGGATACGGATTATGTCTTTATGAGGTTTGTGATGGATTATCTTCCAAAAGGGATTGTAGGCTTACTGTTTGCAGTGATATTCAGTGCAGCCATGTCTTCTACTGCATCTGAATTGAATGCATTGGGCACAACTTCTACCATTGACATTTACAAAAGGTCAATATCAAAAAATTCCAGTCAATACCATTACCTGATTTCTTCAAAACTGTTTACCGCCTTTTGGGGAATCTTTGCAATCCTGTTTGCCACCTATGCAACCTTGTTTGAAAACCTGATTCAGGCTGTCAATTTATTAGGATCATTATTTTATGGAACCTTACTTGGGATATTTTGTGTGGCATTCTATATGAAATGGGTGAAAGGTAGGGCAGTCTTTATTGCGGCTATCCTCACACAGATTTTGATATTTCTGATTCACTGGAAAAATGGAGGAGGTTCACTTCTAGGTATTACCATCGATATCGGTTTTCTATGGTACAATGTGATAGGCTGTCTATTTTTAATGATCGTGGCGGCGATTATTCAGTTAGGGAGTGCTAGAGTGGAGAAGCGAGATGCGAGAGACGAGATGCGAGAAAGGGGTTTATAAGAGCCAAGAAACAAGAGCCGAGAAACAAGAACAAGACCAAGAGACAATCCTTCCCTAGGTATCGGGGAACCAAGAGGCATAGTCTTTTTGTGGAAGGAAGGTATGGTAAAAAGCTTTTATGGTTGGGATGATTTTTTGATTTTTAAGGGGATAGTGATAGTTTTAGGTAAATGAAAAATAACCGAGACTGATGAGCTATGCATGTAAATGAGGTAAAGAAAAACATGAACGATTTCTTAAACATTGAAAAAGAAACAGACAGCGAATTCGAGAGGATTGCAAATGAACTTCTGAATAACTATGCAATTCAAAATCACGAGTCAATTTACCGAATGATTGAGATAGAATTTTATTGGAATTCTCCACAACATAATGACGATAGCACATATAAAAGGAAATATGTTGATCCGGAAAATGGAGAATGGTTTTTTCATTATTCAGGAGTAGATATAGGGTTGAAAAGTGAAAAATTTAAAGGATATGGTGGGATTTTAATTCGTGGAATTGAGTGTACAAAAACAGGGGATCAATACAAAGGGCCAATGGTTTGTGCTATGAAACTATTTAGTGGGACAAATGCTTTTTCAGAATCAATTAAGACTAGAATCATCAAATATGATTTCGAAAAAAAGACAATAAATAAAACCCCTAGAGTTGGTTTAGGTAATAATGCGATAGAAAGTAAAACCCATTTACTTGAGTACAGATTTACAATTTAAGCGCAGTGAAAAGCGACTTGGAAACAAACACTATTTATTTATTAGAACATTTGAAGACAGACAAGTTATTCAGGAAAACTCATGAACAACTTCTCAGTGTTTGACCTAGAGTAAATGAAGATAAACAGATTGAAACCGCGA
>NZ_JBGTCA010000417.1:0-23260 GCF_041749095.1 Aquiflexum sp.
CTGATTTTGTAACTTTCATCCGCTTGTTTGTGATGTTTCGCAGCACTCAAATAAGTGAAAAAAAACGAGCCGGAAAAGCCTGATTCAAAAAAAATCAGCCGCTTTTTCGGCTTTTTTCCTCATCCGCCTGCGGATTTAAGGAAAGATCAAAAGTCTAAGCCTTTTCCTTCATTTTAATAGCTGCTAAATAAAACTACCATTTAATTCTTAATCTCCAAAGAAAAGTTGTTTGTCTAATGATTTACCTTATATAAGGTATAAAGGATTTCCTCAAACTCTCTATAAGTTCGATTTTCTGAAACTCCGATGATGGATAAAAGATGACCAAATTCCTTTAAATCAACCTAAACCCCGCTTTCGGACTATCACAGACTGAGCAAGTGTAATCATTATGCAGCTTTAAAAATTCCGTTCCGGGGGCAATTCCGGCATCGGGATCGCCGATCTGTTCGTCATAGATGGTCAGGCAGGAGGAGCATTGGTATTTCCTGGATTTTTTGGGTTTGGACTCAGTGGTGCTTTCTGGTTTATCGGCAGGTTTTTTGACCTGCAGTTGGTCGTAGTATTTGTGGCTGAGTTGGATCAATAGGGCAGGGATGATTTCCATGGCCACATTTTTGACAAAATAATAGTATTCGGAAAGGTTGGGATTGAAATCCCGGGAATACAGGATATTGAAAGTGTCGGGTTCCTTTTCCGTTGCTTTGGGGTTTTTCTCGATGACGATGGAAGTGAAGGCCACCATGTGCCGGGTTTTGACCGAAAAGGAAAGGCCATAGGTGCTGATGTCCTGCTTGTCCAGGGCACGCACGAGGTAATTCTTGATTTCAAGGGCCTCTTCGTCCAGCACGGGCAGGTGCCAGTTGAGCTCGAGGGAACTGTGACGGATATTGATGCCATACCTACCGAGCAGCTTTTCCCAGCTAAGCCTGTCCTTTTCCTCAATCCCACGCACAATCAGGGATTTCCATGGGGTAAGGCTGAGTTTGCCGATATTGGTTTCCAGACAGAGTTCGCACAAGGCTTTCAGAAAGTTGATGCTGAAGCGGTTATTTCTCCAATACAATCCCAACCAATACTTCCCTCCTGCTACCCGGTTCATCCCTTCATAATATGGTGAGGTGGATTCGGGGTAACCAAGTTCCTGTTCGACGGCTTGGGTATTGATGGAGAGTCCCTCCATTGCCTTTTGGTAGATTTCCTGAAAGCCCATATTGTTTTCCAAAGGATTAAGCTCCTCTATCCTTTTGGCAAGTTTGGCCAGGTCATAACCAAAAACCAGTTTGGGTGCACACCAAGGTTTACTGTCTATCTCAGAAAACCTCAAAAACAGGTACCAGTAATTTTCCTGATTGGAGGCCACAAAATTGATGTTTCCTGTAAAAAGCGGAACCAGGTTCTGAACCGGATCGGTGATGTTGATTTTGAACTTTGGTTTGTAATCAAAAGTATCCAGGATATAATGGTAAATATGGGAAGCAAGCCAATGGGTCGTGGGCATCACGTCCAAAGCCGTGTAGGAACTTACGATATTCTGATAGGACTCTCCATCGGTATCGTAGGCAGTCTGTATCGACCGAAAAGTTTCTTCCAGCAATTCCGGGTTTTTTTCCGCCAAGGAAAACAAGATATCCTGCCGGGAACCCAAATGGATTTCGGATGTCCCAAGGTTGTTTGCTGTATGGATGATTTTCTGAAAATCCCCCGGAGACATAATCCCCCCCTTCACAAAAACCCTTACAAGTTCTGATTTTTTGACCGGGGATTCAGTGAATTTTATTGACATTTATTTGAGATGTGAGACGTGAGACGTTAGATGTGAGACTGGGGTGGTTTAACCTTTGAGGTCTTTTTTTGACCTCGAAGGTTTTGCTCGGTGAAAGGAGAAGTTTTAAGTACTATGTACTATTTACAAAGAACCAAGATATTGTGGCTTCTTACCATAATTCGCTCAATTTTTAATATCGAATATCGAACGCCGAATAATGAATGATGAAGTTTTGGGGAGACCATCCAAATCTTGAAATTTCGAATTTCGAATAAAGAACACCGAATGATGAATATCGAATGACCAAAACCTCCCTTCTCAAGATAGTTTTTACAATTTTTCAATTTTAAAATTTTCCAATCTTCCAATCTACCCTTCTCCCATCAAACCTCCTCTGCCAAGTTACTAAATTGATTCAAAATATGTTTGATTTCGGGTTTGCAGCTTCCGCATCCTAAGCCAGCGCCTGTTTTTTGGCACAGTTGCCTGAAATCGGTACAGCCATTCTGAATGGTTTTTTCAATATTGCCTTCGCCTATGTTTCCACAGGAACAGACCAGTTTCCCCAATACGGGTTCCTGTGCGGATTTGCCCCTTAAGAGCTCTTGCCTTTTGTCGGAAAGCTCAATCTTTTCCTCGATCAGGTTTTTGAACTCGGCAAATTCGGACTTGTCCCCCATTAATATAGCACCCACCAACTTGTCCTGGTAGACAATGCATTTTTTATAAAACCTATGAGCTTTGTCCAATAAGAGAATTTCCTCATAACCTTCTGCATTGGCAGGTATCTCAGGCATTCCTAAGGAACACAGATCCAATTCTGCAAACTTAAGGATATTCATGGAAACGGTTCCTTTGTACATGCTGAGTTGGTCACCGTTGATAAATCTTGCAGCTATATCTGCTTGCTGCTCCGCGGCAGCGGTGATGCCATTGAGCTTTTGTTTGAATTCGGCAATTTCCCCCAAAGCAAAGACATTCAGATCGGAGGTTTGCAGGTATTCATTGACTTTAACTCCAAATCCACATTCCAATCCTGCGGATTTTGCGAGCTCTGAATTAGGCCGGGTACCTATGGCATAGACCACGGCATTGCAATCGACGGTGGCACCGCTTTTCAAATATGCTTTGATGCTTTTTTGGTCAATTGAATTTTCAAGTCGGTTTACCTGATTGTTCAGGAACAGCTTCACTCCCATCTCCTCGATTTTTTCAACCAACAAGGTACTGGCCAAAGGATCCAATTGCCTTTCCATCAATCTGGAAGCCAATTGGATTACGGTCACTTGAATGTCCACTTCACGCAAGGAAGCCGCCAGTTCCAATCCCAACAATCCTCCACCGACAATCATCACATGGCCTTTTCCTCCAAGGTAGTCTATCAGGCCATCCGCATTGGACCTGTTCCGCATTGTAAAGACACCCGATAGATGCATGGGGGCATCTCCCGGAACAAAGGCCCGGCTACCCGTCGCCATGACCAACAAATCGTAATTATGGATCCTGCCTTTTTCGTCAGTGACTGTTTTACTGTCCTTGTCAATCACTGCAATCCCATTTTCAACAAAGAGATTGATATCCATTTCCTCAATTTCACCTTCTTTGAATTTTTGAAGATCTTCCCAGGTCTTATGCTGACTCACATAATCCGGCAGCAAGACCCTGTTGTAAAATGGATATTTTTCTTGGGAAAAAACGTGGATTTCATCCTCCTTATTCAGCTCCCTATAAGTTTGTATAAAACGGTAAGCAGCGGCACCGGCACCTATAATGACAACTTTCTGTTTTGGTTTTTGAAATTTGGAAACCTCAACAGCCGAAAATTTAAAATCAGGTTGTTTGGAAATGGGGTCGATGGCATTTCCTGTCAGGTTATTGGCACGGGCAAAGTCATTGCCCAGGATTTTACCCCAGTGCATTGGCAGAAATACCACTCCCCTTCGGATGTCTTCGGTGACCTTGGCATGGACTTTTACTTTCCCCCTTTTACCTTGGATTTCCACGGTATCCCCTTCCTGAATCCCCCTTTCCATGGCATCATAAGGATGGATTTCCAAATAAGGTAGCGGTTTGTGCTGACCCAATTTGCTGACTTTCCCCGTCCTGGTCATGGTATGCCATTGGTCACGGACCCGTCCGGTAGTCAAAATCATGGGGAAATCAGGAGTGATTTCTTCAGCTTGTGACCGGGGGCCTGAAGTTTTGATCTGTGCTTTTTGGTTTGGGGTATAGAATTTTTTGTCCTCAAATAATCGAACAGAAGGTGGCAGGGATGCCGAAACAAAAGGCCATTGAACAGTTCCTTTTTCTTTGAGGTAAGTATAATCTAGTCCTGAAATATCAATATTTGATCCTTTGGTCAAAGCCGCATGCTCTGCAAATACCTGTTCAGTACTTGGAAAATCAAAACCAGCAAATCCCATTTTTTGGGCAAACCTGATCAAAATATCCGAATCCGGTAATGCCTCCCCGGGAGCTTCAACTGCCTTGTTCAGGTAGGAAACCCTTCTTTCGGAATTGGTCATGGTGCCTTCCTTTTCTGCCCATCCTGCTGCGGGCAAAACGAGGTCGGCATACGGGATGCCGGCATTCTTGGAAGATATATCCTGTACCACCACAAACTTGGCTTTTTGAAGGGCTGCTTCCACCCTTTTGGCATCGGGCAGGCTGACCAAAGGATTGGTACAGATGATCCAAATGGCCTTCATCCGACCATCTTCCAATGCCTCCACCATTTGGGTGGCTGTCAGTCCGGGTTTGTCGGGAATGCTGTCCACTCCCCAAAATTCAGCGATTTCATTTCTATGTGCTGGGTCTGCCAATTTACGGTGTGCGGCCAACAAGGTAGCCATACCACCTACTTCCCTTCCCCCCATGGCATTGGGCTGTCCGGTAAGGGAAAATGGTCCCGAACCGGGTTTTCCTATATGGCCTGTAATCAGGTTCAGGTCTATGAGTGCCAGGTTTTTATTGACCCCATCACTGCTTTGGTTCAGGCCCATCGCCCAAAGATTAAGAAAGCCTTTGGAAGCTCCAATAAAATGGGCTGCCATGCGGATCTCATCAACCAAAAGTCCGCAAATGGCAGCCGCATCCTGTACTGAAGTATTAAATACCTCAGCTTTGTATGCATCAAAACCATCCGTATGGTTTTGGATAAATTCCAGGTCAATGTCCCCATTTTCTATCAGGCATCTTCCGATAGCCTGAAGCAGCACCGTGTCCGTACCCGGTAGCAATTGTAGATGCAAATCGGCTATGGAACAGGTCTGGGTTTTCCGGGGGTCAATGACAATGATTTTGACATGGGGGTTTTGCTCTTTGTGTTTTTCGATCCTTCTCCATAATATCGGATGGCACCAGGCAGGATTGGCCCCTGCTACCAGGAAACAGTCCGCCAATTCGATGTCCTCATAAGCAACGGGTACGATATCCTCTCCCAAAGTCATGGCATAGCCCATCACTGCCGAACTCATGCAAAGCCTGGAATTGGTGTCAACGTTGTTCGTACCCAAATAACCTTTGACCAGTTTGTTGACCAAGTAATATTCTTCTGTCAGGCACTGCCCCGAAACATAGAAACCCACTGAATCCGGACCATATTTACGGATCATGGATTGGAAAACTGCCGCTGCCCTATCCAAAGCCGCGTCCCAACCAACTTTTTCAAAAGGATGACCTTTTCCCCAGCGCATTTGGGGAAACAGCAATCTGTCAGTATGGTCCTCTACCACATAATGCAGGTTTATACCTTTGGAACAAAGCATTCCCTTGTTCACAGGGTGGTCGGGGTCACCTTCCACTTTGATCTTCCCTTTTTGGTCACGATTTATAATAATCCCGCAACCAACGCCACAGTAAGAACAAGTGCTTTTGAATTTTTGCGGTTTCATGGTTTGGTAATTAGGTAATGAGTTACTGGTTAGTAGACTTATTGATTTTAGATCTTAGATTTAAGATTGTAGATTTAAGTCTTACAATTGGGATAGATTTAAGATTTTCACTATGAAACCTCTATCGCTTTGCTTGTCCTTTTGATTCGACCCCTGTGGGGTTGTATGTTTATAGACGATCCCACTTTCTATAAACATGCGACTCCAAAGGAGTCGAAAATCCATACCAAAGGATAGAGATTTTGAAATTTATCAAGCTCCGATTATTTATATCCCAACCTGCCTGCATTAAGGCAGGTATCAATCAGTATCAATTCATTTTCCCATCTCATAAACCGGAACTAATTCCCCTGCTTTCTCTGCAAGAGAAGCTTCCAATTCGAAGGCGGCATCTTTTTCATCTGCGGAAGAAAAACGGACCAAAAGTGACAATACCGAAATACCTGTGACAAATAAACCAAGTATGGCAAGGCCTTGAGCGTAACTTATATCTTCCATTTTGAATAAAAACCCGGCCATCACTGCCCCGGCATTTCCACCGGCCCCGACTATACCCGAAACTGCACCAATGGCCTTTTTATTGATAAATGGAACCACAGAATAGGTAGCCCCTTCCGCCATCTGAACAAACAGACTGAATACAATCATACTTCCGATGGCCAATGGCAACCAAGTCATTTGGGAGAAAAACAAAAGCGCTATTCCTTCAAAAAACAGCAATCCCCCCATCAACATTACCCTTCCTTTTAAACCATGTTTAACTCCTGCTTTATCCCCAAAATATCCTCCCATTGAGCGGGCAAAAATATTCATCAGTCCAAACAGGCCTGCAATCAGTCCGGCGGTTTTGAGATCCAATTTGAAATAATCATGGTAGTAGATCGCCGCAACATTGTTGATGGTAAGTTCCACCCCAAAGCAGGCACCATAAATCAGGAACAAGGCCCATACCCTGTAATCCTTCATCGCTTTTTTGAATGCACCCTTGCTTTCTTTCTTCTTTTTAAGAAACTCGGGATTATTTTTGGCCAAATCCTTGAAATTACCTTCCGGCAAATCCGTGGTCAATTTATAATATAGAATACCACAAACGACCATGGCCAATCCTGGAACAACCATCGCATACCTCCAGGCATCTTTGTCCAAAAATCCCAAGGAAACAAACAGTGCAAATATCATGGGCATGACCATTTGGGTCACACCTCCACCAAGGTTTCCCCATCCTGCCGAAGTGGCATTGGCTGTACCTACCACATTGGGTGCAAACATCACCGAGGTGTGGTATTGGGTGATTACGAATGATGCACCGATAGCGCCGATAGCCAATCTGAAAATCAGAAAGCTTTCATAACTGTTGCTCAGGCCGATCAACATGACCGGAATGGAACCCAATATCAATAAATAGGTATAGGTAATCCTTGGACCTATTTTGTCCAAGATCCATCCTATGGCCAACCTGGCAAAAACAGTAATTGCCACCGATGAAATGATGATGTTTCCGATTTGGGATTTGGTCAGTTCCAGCTCCTCCCGGACTACCGCCATCAAAGGCGCTATACCGAACCAACCGAAAAAGCAAAGGAAAAAAGCCACCCAGGATAAATGAAATGCCCGCATCTGCGGTGTTTTGAAATTCAGCAAATTAATCGAAGTTGCCTTGTTTGAAAGTGTCTTCATGAAGTTAGGTTTTAGGTTTGATAGACTAATTGGTTATTCCGGGCTTCGGTAATTGGCTAAGACAATCGAAAGATAAAAATTTAAATTAAGATATCTAAGTATTTTTACTTATTTACGAAAATATATGTACGTATATTGTATTAGTTTTAATTGAAATAATAAGTGTTTCTCTGGAACGCGGATGACGCTGATATGGCTGATGATCGCTGATAAAAATCTGTGTTAATCTGCAAAATCAGCGTCTTCAGCGTGCTAAATCGATGGAATTCAGATTTCCCATTAATTTGGCCGGTAACCCATATTTTCTTTGATTCCCCCTAATAGTTTCGATATTTACATATCAGTGGGGATGGAGATGTGAAAATCTATTTTCCCAAACAAATTGAATTCAGTGGTTGCATTACAGGACATAGAAGCATTTGTATTAGCCGGTGGTAAAAGCCGTCGAATGGGAGAAGATAAGGGTTTGGCTTTATTAAATGGGTCACCTATGATTACCTCAGTTATCAAATCCTTGCAATCGATCCCTTTGGAGGTAAAATTGATTTCAGCAAATCCCGATTACAATCAATTTTACTTACCTTTATATAAGGACTCAATTCAGAATAAAGGTCCTATGGGAGGCTTAATTACTGCTTTGGAACAGACCTCCGCTCCTTATGTGTTACTGATGGGATGTGATATGCCCTTTATCACCAAAAAAGCAATAAGTCACTTGATTGATAATAGCAAAGAAAACAAGATCACCGTGGCCGGGACCAATGGATATATCAATCCGCTTTTGGCCATTTATCCCAAATCCATCCTTCCTGAACTCAAGGAACATATAGAAAATGACCGCCTCAAGATGCAGGATTTTATTTCTTCCCAAGATCATCACATTGTGAAAATGGATGAAATTGAAAAGACAGAACCGACGACTTTGACAAATATCAATAGCAGGGAAGAACTGGATTACTGGAACAAACAATAAGCATGGACAGATTTGCAAGACAATATGTATTGCCCGGGTTTGGAAAAGAGGCCCAGGAAAAACTTAAGAAATCCAGAATCCTGGTCATTGGGGCCGGGGGTTTGGGATGTCCGGCATTGTTGTATTTGGCTGCTGCAGGCGTGGGGACTTTAGGTATTATGGATGGTGATATGGTTTCAGTCAGCAATTTGAACAGACAGGTACTTTTTGGGGAAAGTGACCTGGGGATGAACAAAGCAGAAACTGCCGCACATATCCTGAAATCCAAATATTCCGATATTCACATTGAATGCGTTCCTGAGTTTATCACCACAGAAAATGCAGCATCTATAATCTCCAAATATGACCTGATTCTGGATGGTTCGGACAACTTCCCCACACGTTACTTGGTAAATGACATCTGCGTTTTATTGGAAAAGCCTTTAGTCTTTGGAGCCATCTATCAAAATCAGGGACAGGTTGGTATCCTCAATGCAAAAGATGCAAACAGCATCAATTATAGGGATCTTTTCCCTGACCCTCCTACAGCATATGAAATCCCCAATTGCAATGAGACGGGTGTTTTGGGAGTATTGCCGGGAATCATCGGGACAATACAGGCGACAGAGGCTATAAAATTTGTAACCGGATATGGCAATACCTTGATAGATAAAATGCTTTTCTATAATCTTCTTGACCATCAATCCTACGAAGTATCCCTGAGTAAAAGTCCTGACTCTCATTTTTCAATGCCAAAAACCATTGCCGAATTCATGGAAATTGACTATGCTGTTGTATGTGGAAATGGAGACAGTATCAATTGGGGAGAAGCCATTGAGCTTTTGAAGAAATTTTCAGATGGAAAGCTGATCGATGTCAGGGAAAAAGATGAAGCTCCCAGGTTAAAGAATTTTGACCACATCTCGGTACCCATTTCTCAAATCGAAGAAACTACCGGTGTTTTGGGTCCCATTGATCCTATGTTATTATTTTGCCAAAGTGGCATCAGAAGTTTAAAAACAGTCAAAATCCTGGAAAAAGCTTTTCCGGGAAAAAAGATCCATTCTATATCGGGAGGTATAGAAGCAATGGATTCACCAATAAACAAAAACTATCATGGAATCTAAAAGAACACCAAAAAACATATTTGTATCGGGAGCAATTTCCCCGGATAAAATTGCCAAATCCATCGCCAATCACAGCACTAAAACTGATATAGGTGGCCACAGCATTTTTTTGGGCCAAGTAAGGGCGGATGAAAAAGAAGAAGGAAAAGTCACTGCCATCGAATATACCGCTTATGAGGAAATGGCCTCGGAAAAAGCATTTGAAATTCGTGAGGCCATCTTTGCCAAATACCCACTTTCCTGCATGCACATTTACCACAGTTTGGGGGAAGTCAAAGCCGGAGAAATCTGTCTTTTTGTATTTACTTCCTCCAAACACCGTAAAGCGGCCATTGATGCCTGTGAGGAATTGGTAGAAAGAATCAAAAAAGAAGTCCCTGTTTGGGGAAAGGAAATATTGGAAAATGAGAAGACTGTTTGGAAGGAGAATTCCTAAAAGTAATTGACAAAGGCACAGAAGGAATGACTTATGATGAAATAGTTGAAAATTATAAAAACAGTTCCAAGGAAAATCAAAAAAAGCACCAAGCTAATGCCTAATGCTTTTTGGGTTTAGAAACCAACAACCATTATTTATAGAAATAAGTATTTTCAATCAGGCAACAACACCTTGTCAACCACGTGGATTATTCCATTTGAAGCTTGAACACTTCCGACTATTTTACCTCCATTGACCAGTACTGTACCATCATCTGACTTCTCAATGATTACAGAAGCACCATGGGCGGTACCAAGCTTTCTGCCATTTACAAAGTCTTCCACTTTATAAACCCCAAGCAGAACATGGAATTCCAAAATATCCCGTAGTTGTCTTTGGTTTTCCTTTTTTGTCAATGTAGTAAGCGTACCATCCGGCAAGGCATCAAATGCCGTATTGGTGGGTGCAAAAAAAATCGTGAAGGGTCCTACATTCGTTAAGACATCCACATAATCAGCCGCTTTCAATGCTGCTACCAACGTGGAATGATCGGCTGAACCTACCGCTACCTGTACAATATTAGGATTGGACACATCATCTTTGACTCCGGATTGACCTACATGTGTTGTCTCCAAAGCAGTGCTGCTGTTATTTTGGCTTTCTGAGGACCCACATCCTATCATCAATAGGAGCGAACCAATAATTGCAAAAGATTTTAATATCGATTTCATTTTGATTTGGGTTTGAATACGGTCGCAAGATAAAAAAAGAGATTTTTATCTTTTATGATTAAAATCATGATATTAAATGATTTCAAAAAAATTTATCAGGATATCCGCCTATATAAAAGTTACAACCGGTTTTTTTAAAAACATGGCTATAAGACACTTGAATGAGGGTAGGCATGGACGAAGCCGGATGTTTAAAAACCAACCTTTGAATGGAGTTGAACTAAAATACGGCTTTAGATCGGCAATAAGTAAATGGCAACATTATGGGAAATCATAATGTATTTTAAAGAAAGGACTTCGAATCTTTAAATTTCACAAATTATTTTATAATTTAAAGCTATTATGATTTATATCATGTTTTGAGGATTAAATTCTAGACAACTTTGTATCATAAATGATAGGCCCAATGGGTAAGCGACAAAAAATCAAAAGAAATTTATTTAAATATAACTTGGTGCCGCCTAGAGCATGGAGACCTTATGCCACTATTTTGGTTGCTGCTATTTTTGGTTTGGGTATATATTTGATACGATTAAGCAACTCTGCATCTTATTTGTCTGATGATCCGCAGGCATGTGTCAATTGCCACATCATGACACCCCAATATATCACATGGACACACAGTTCACACAGGGAAGTTGCCCATTGCAATGACTGCCATGTCCCCCATAACAATATTGCAAACAAATATTTTTTCAAAGCCAAAGATGGTTTGTACCATGCTTCAGTTTTTACCCTAAGGGCTGAACCACAGGTAATCAAAGCATTAGGACCATCCATCAAAGTCATTCAGAGCAATTGCATTCGATGCCATGAAGATCAGGTAACAGATGCCAAATTGATTGGATTGGTAGAAAACCACTTTCCACATCGAACCGATAGAATCTGCTGGGAGTGTCATCGGGAAGTGCCCCATGGAAAAATAAGGAGTCTTGCATCTGTAGGTCATCAGATTGAACCGATTCGGGCCCATGCCCCACCCGATCTGGAAATTATCCCCCAATGGCTCAAAGAAAGCATGCAAAAAACCAAGCAATAAAAACATCATTTTCAAAACCAGACACTCATGAAAAATTGGATTCTTTTTGGATTAACAGCCGTAATAGTCTTTTTGCTGGCTATGCTGGCCTATTCTGTTATGGACAGAAAAACCGAGGCAAGATTTGCCTATCAGCCAAAAGTACAGATTGAAGGAATCGAACCCAGGGATTCTGTTTGGGGGTTGAATTATCCCAGACAATACCAATCCTATATGAAGACCCAGGACACCACTTTCAAAAGTATGTACAATACAAGTGGCTTTATGGATGTATTGGATCATCAGCCTGAACTGATAGTTCTCTGGGCAGGATATGCCTTCAGCAAAGGGTATAATCAACCAAGGGGACATGCCTACGCCATCACGGATGTTCTCAACTCTGTCCGCATTGGTTCACCTATGGAACCGGGGGATGGGGTAATGCCCAGTACGTGCTGGACTTGTAAAAGCCCTGATGTACCCAGGCTGATGAGTGAAATGGGGGTTACCGAATATTACAGCACCAAACTGTCCAGTTTAGGTTCGGAGGTGATCAATCCCATTGGATGCGCTGATTGTCATAATCCCCAGACCATGAACCTGACCATCACACGTCCTGCACTCATTGAGGCTTTTGAGGCCATGGGCAAAGACATCAATCAGGCTTCCCATCAGGAGATGCGCTCTTTGGTCTGCGCTCAGTGTCATGTGGAATATTATTTTGACAAGACCAAACCGGGAAAAGAAAATGCAAATTACCTCACCTTCCCCTGGAAAGATGGATTGAGTGTGGAAGCTATGGAAACTTACTATGACAATATTGATTTTGCTGACTGGACACATCCTATCAGTAAGGCGAAAATGATCAAAGCACAGCATCCTGACTATGAGCTCTTTGAAATGGGAATTCATGCCAAAAGAGGCGTATCCTGTGCAGATTGTCATATGCCCTACAAAAACGAGGGCGGACAAAAATTCACAGACCACCATATCGGATCCCCGCTCAGCAATGTGGAAAATTCCTGTTTTGTGTGTCATCGGGAAAAACAAGAAGACTTGATGACCGATGTGTATGAAAGGCAGCGAAAAGTAAAAGAAGGTTCTTCCAGCATACAAAAGCAACTTGCCATGGCTCACATTGAAGCAGGAAAAGCTTGGGAATTGGGTGCTACAGAGGAACAGATGAAAGAAATATTGATTGGAATCCGTCATGCTCAATGGAGATGGGATTTTGTGGTGGCTTCCCATGGTGGAGCATTTCACGCACCATTGGAATCCAGCCGGATCATAACCTCTGCCATGGGCACCATCCAAGAAAGTAGGATCCAGCTTACCAGATTGTTGGCCTCATTGGGCCACAACAAACCGGTTAATATGCCTGACTTTAGTAACAAAGCTGCCTTGCAGACCTACATAGGACTTGATATGGAAAAAGATCTGAAAGATAAATCTAAATTCCTTGAGCAGGTAGTACCCCAATGGCTCAAAGAGGGAAAAGCCCGGGAGGCCAAAAAAGAAGTAAAAACTGTAAGCAGCAGGTAAAACCTGAAATTCCATGAAAACCTTTAAAATCATATTAGGGCTGCTAATGATAAGCTTGCCCTGCTTTCACCTACATGCCCAATTCAACATAGATGGTCAATATGTGCAGCGCTCTGAATTCAGAAATGGTTTCGGTAGATTGATAGAAGAATCGGCGGATCCATTTGCATTTATGGCACACCGTGCAAGGCTTCAGGCAAAATACGAAATGGAAAATTTCAGTTTTTATATGTCGATTCAGGATATCCGGGTTTTTGGAAGTACCCCACAAGTCAAAGCCACAGATAATTTTCTTTCCGTGCATGAAGCTTGGGCTACAGCTAAAATTACCGACACCTGGAAAGTAAAGGTTGGTCGGCAGGAACTTAATTATGACAACTTTAGATTCTTGGGCAACTTAGATTGGGCCTTACAGGGAAGGGCACATGACTTTCTTCTCTTCCAACATGAAAAGGACGATATGAAATTTCATTTTGGAGGCGGGTATAATCAGACAACTATGGCGCTTACAGACCAGCCATTTTTCACCCCAAATCAATATAAAATTGCCCAGATGGCCCGGTATGAAAACAAATGGGGGAAAGTACAGTTTTCAGCTTTGTTCTGGAATGATGGGCGTGAATGGCAAAATGTTAATGCAAATGGAGTCCTTTTGGAGAAAGGAATCCGCTACAGGTCTACTTTAGGTGTTCCAACCTTTAAATACAATTCCGGAAATTCTCAGGTATCCGCATTTTATTACCATCAATTCGGAAAAGACATTGTAGGCAGAAACCTCAATGCATACAATTTCAGCGTGGCCTATAATCATACCATTCCTGTCAATAAAGAGGAGGGCAAAATCTGGACCCTATCAGCCGGATTAGAACATATCAGTGGTAACAAAAGCACGACTTTAGAAAATGAAGCATATAATCCTCTATATGGCACCAACCACCTCTTCAATGGTTACATGGATCTCTTCTATGTAGGAGGCAATCATGAAAACATAGAAGGTCTTGAGGATTACTTTATCAAATCCCGATATGCTTTCAGCAAGAACTTCTTTTTGCAAGCTGACTACCATCTGTTTTATTCAAATACTGAAATATTCAGAATTACCAATGGCTTTTCTCCAACTCCTCCGACCGGTAGGTATTTCGGTTCAGAGTTGGATTTCACCATGGGATGGATTGTCAATGATGCCTTCTCTATCCAGGGAGGATATAGTCAGTTCTTTGCTACTGATGTGTTTACCCAAAATATCCAGGGATTAAGCAATCCAAATGGAACCCAAAACTGGGCCTACCTGATGTTGATTTTCCGTCCCACCATGAAAAACAGATTTATCGGCATTTTGCTCTAAACCAATGAAAATTACCCGAATACTGCTTTCCACCAAAGTAACATTAGTCTTGTTCATCGCATTTGCCGGATCTATGGCAGTGGCTACTTTTATAGAAAATGACCACGGAACGCCCGTTGCCCGGGCAACGGTGTATGACTCTTTGTGGTTTGAACTCATCATGGTCTGGATGGCAGTCAACTTTTTGGCACATATCAATCAATATCGGCTATTCCATAAAAACCGTTGGTCCATCGGGCTTTTCCATATTGCTTTTGTCGTTATCATCATCGGTGCCGGAGTGACACGCTACTTCAGTGAAGAGGGAATCATGCATATCCGTCAGGGCCAAGAAGAAAATACTTTTTATACCACTGCCCATTACCTACAGATCAATCAAAACGGTGATAATAGTATTCATTCTTTTGAAAAACCACTTTTGCTGCTCTCCAAAGACTTCGAACCAAAAACAATCTCCGCAAAATTGGGAGAGGCCAAATTCAAAGTGGTCTTTGAAGAATATATTCAGGGTGCAAAAGAGGATTTTTTAGATGGAACGGAGACCTTTATTGATTTAGCTGTTGCTATCGGAGCAGGCCGGGAAGATTATTTGGTCGATAAAGGAAAATATATCCAAATGGGCGACTTCACCCTAAGTACCAAAAATGACCCAAATCACAATATCCGGATTTTTAAAGAAAATGAAAATTGGAAAATTGAATCCGATCAACATTTGCAATTGATGGAGATGGCTACCCAAAAAATGGGCAATCAGCATGTGGGAGAAACCCAATCTCTCCAATTACGGACACTTTACCAATGGGATGGAGGAGCATTTATGGTCAAAGGAATCCATGAAAACGCCAAACTAGGCTATGTAACCGAAGATGACCCCAATCTGGCCAAAAATCTACTGGATGTGGTCAAATACAGCATTAAGGATGACTCAGGTCAAACCATCACAGAGGCATTTGTAAAAATGGTCAGCTTCAATCCAAGTTGGACTACGTTTTCCCATAAAGGTAAAAACTACTCGGCCACCTTTGGGCCCAAACCCATTCAATTGCCTTTTGTCCTTTACCTCAATGCCTTTGAACTGGAAAGATATCCCGGAAGCCAAAGTCCGGCAAGCTATGCCAGCGAGGTCATGGTCATGGATCAGGGAGAAGAATTTCCCTATAGGATTTTTATGAACAATGTATTGGATCATAAAGGATTCAGGTTTTACCAATCTTCCTATGACACCGACGAAAGGGGAACAGTCCTTTCCGTCAATCAGGACAGACCAGGTACATATATCACCTATCTCGGATATCTGCTTTTGACAGTGGGGATGTTTTTAACCCTGTTTGCGAAGGGAAGCAGGTTCAGAATCCTAAATACCAAACTCGGCAATATCAAAAAAGTAGCAGCTTCTTTATTGATTTTCTTAGCGATATCTGCCAACATTTTTGCACAGGAAACAGAATCAGCAAAACCTGCTGTAATTCCCTTAAACCAAGCGGAAGCATACGGGAAACTCATCGTCCAGGATTTGGATGGAAGGATGAAGCCATTAAATACATTGGCCAATGAAAACACCAGAAAGCTTACCGGAAAAACATACGTGTCCATTCCAAATCAGGAGAGTGAAATCCAATTGAGTCCGGAACAATTTCTCCTGGCTGTTCAAATGGATCCCGGTACTTACAGTCTTTTACCATTAATAAAGATCGATAAAGCAAAGTCCTTTGAAGTTTTCCAACTGCTGGGCAAAGAACCTACCGATAGGATAAGCTTTAAGGATTTCTTGGATGATGAGGGGAATTATCTGATACAGGATTTGGTCGAAAAAGCCAACCAACTCAAGCCTGCCGAAAGAAATGAAGGACACAAAGAATTACTTAAAACTGATGAAAGATTCAATATTTTCTATGGTTTGCTTACGGGAGACTTCTTACGTCTCTTTCCAAACAAATTGGACGGAAATAACACTTGGTTTACCGGTCAACAGTACATGCAGGGTTTCGATGAAGAAGATGCCGTTTTTGTAAAAAACATTACTCCTATTTACCTCAGTGCGCTCAATAAAGGACTCGAGGAAGGAAACTGGGAAGAGGCTGATGAAACCTTATCCTACATCGCATTGTATCAGCAAAAAATCGGGGAAGAAGTGTATCCCACATCCAATGAAATCCAAGCCGAACTACTCTATAACAAATTGAACCTTGGAACGAGGCTATTTGGTCTGTTTTGGCTCTTGGGTGCCGGAATGTTGTTTTTGGGGATTTTGATGCTTTTCAATAATGAAGGTATTTGGAAAAAAATCTGGTCGGTCGGTAAAGTATTAACCTGGCTCGGTTTTCTGGCATTTACTTTCCACCTGAGTTTAAGATGGTATATCGCCAAACATCCACCGTGGAGTGATGGGTTTGAGATGTTGGTATTTGTGGCTTGGGGAGTATTGCTTTTTGGGCTGTTGTTTTCTTCCAAGTCAAAATTTACTTTACCACTTGGACTCCTTTTTTCAGGAACCTTACTTTTCGTTGGATTCTTGGATTGGCTCAATCCTGAAATCACCAATTTGATGCCTGTGTTGAATTCCTATTGGTTGAAAATACACGTAGCCATCATTGTAAGCAGTTATGCACCTTTGGCCCTATCTGCGATCATTGGTTTATTGAGTTTGATGCTGACGATTTTCAAACCCAATAGTCCTAGCAAACAATGGTGGAGCAGTATCCGGGAACTTCAGATGGTCAATGAAATGTCCATTACGATCGGTTTGTTTTTATTGGCAATCGGGACTTTTCTTGGAGGCGTTTGGGCCAATGAAAGTTGGGGCAGGTATTGGGCATGGGATCCCAAAGAAACCTGGGCTTTGATCTCAGTAATAGTTTATGCTTTTGTATTGCACTTAAGATTGATTCCCAAATTCAAAGACGGCCTTGTATTCAACCTTGCAAGTCTATGGGCTTTCTCTTCGATTGTCATGACTTCCTTCGGGGTGAATTACTACCTATCTGGGCTACATTCCTATGCGGCAGGAGATCCTGTGCCGGTCCCCAATTGGGTTTACTGGATGGTTTTGATTCTATTGACGATATCGGTCCTGGCAGTTGTGAAATATAAAAAATTAAAAGAATCAGAGGTTAAACAACTTGTAGTTTGATCAAACGATTCTAAGCTAATCTTGATAGGACAGTTTCACCGCTTTCGACTTCCTCTGCGAGTTGTTTCAGGCTTTTTTTTGTCAGCATCTCCACCAGTTCGACTCTTATTTTTTTAATTTCATTGTGCAAGGGACATGGATTCGTTTCCGAACATTGTTTCAATCCAAGACTACAACCATCAAAAAGTTCATTACCATCTATGACAACCACCAAATCTTTTAATGTATATTTCTCATGTTCTTTACCTGCAAAAAATCCACCTGACGGTCCTTTTTGTGAACCTATCAACTTCTTCCTGACAAGTTCCTGAAGGATTTTAGCGGTAAATGGCTCCGGAGCATCAACATAAGCCGCTATCTCTTTGGCACCTACTTTTTGACCAATTTGACTTTGCTTCCATATATATATTACTGATTTGATTCCGTATTGGCATGCTTTGGAAAACATAAGAATTTTTATTTAAATAAAACTTTACAAAATAAAGATAAATTTATCTTTCTATCTGTAATTAATAATACAAAAACAGATCTATTTTGTTTAATTTTTTTATTTAGAATTCTTAACTATTTAAAACTATTACGGAATAAAAAAGACACCTTGGATTTTTGAAAGCTTATTAAGCTTGGAATTTTATTTAAAGGACCAAAAATTTTAATTTTAAAATGAAGAAATTCTTACATCCTTTATGCTGTCATTTTAAAAGGCTTAGGAACATTAACCTCCATTTCTTCAATAATTCTATCCAAAATAGTATCCGGATTAAGATCAAAACTAACGCAGACTTCTTTGATCATTTTTTCTTTATTTAAAATTGGGTCAACTCCAAATCTCCTGAATACAGTACTTGCACGAAAGTCCGCTATGATAATTTCATTTACAGTAAAATCTTCAAATTTTTTCATCTTAGTGTGGTTTTGAAATAGAATTTTTAAATTTTAATGGATCCATAGAAACGAAATTTCTTTTGTTTTTGGATGTTCTGTTGTATTCATAAAAGATTAAGGGATTGACTTAACCTTACTTTGTTTTGTAATTATGATTAAAAAGAAGATTTCATGGAATGTTTGGTTTGCTACAATTTCATACTATAAAAGTGGTTCCCTGAAGTTCTAAGAGAATTGCATTCAGTTGCTCTTTTATTATTTTGGTGACTTCTTCTTTTCCCAAAGAGACCGCGTCTGTCAATTCGTTGTAATATTCAATGCCCGTTTCCAAGTTCCTTTTGAATTTTTCTATGTAAGTATCGAATTTCTGGCTGCTTTCAGGAAGTGCCTTTCCCATTTCATCTTTCAGGTATTGCATGTACAATTGAAGCTCCTTGATAAATACATGAGGTCTTTCAGCGTCAAGGTTGATATTAAATTTCCCATAGATGTGCCCCACCATTTCCTTAAGGCTAAAGACACCTTTGAAATAAGCCAGATTAGGTCCAGGACAGATCGTCACCGCAGACAGGTTTCGGCGTGGTGTTTCCCCTGCATTCAATATTGCAGGCGCACTCAACCCTTCACAGAGGCAGTCCTTTTCCAATACTTCGTTCAACTCCCTATCTGTGACTTCTCCTGCATTGTATTGTTTGCTTTTTAGGTTTTGATATTCCCTAGATGCGGTGCAAATGGCTTTATCAGAGAACTCTTTGCTGAAAGTCAGAAATTTCTTGTAGCAAGGACTTCCAGGCCTGTTTTTGTCAATTCTTGCGATTCGCTGCTCCTCCCCGCTACTGATTCTTAGATTATTGAAAGGCACTCCCAATGGCGAAGCATGGCTAAGGTAATAATCAGACTTTTTGGACCTGACCAATCTGTCCAAGGTATCTTTATCCACACTCGTAGCTTCAGGAACCAACAAAAAGGGACTTCCCCAACCGGTTCCGTCCAATTGGTAATATTCCATCAAAAAGCTGTTTTCTTCAGCATTGCCAATTCCACCTTGGTAAGTGATCTTAGGTTTGATGTTTTCTGGTAGCAATGGCAGCCTTTTTTGCTGCAAAGCCTGTTGACATCCGGTCAATAACGTTTCCCGTAAAGTTTCCCTATTGGTTTTGAATTCCTCCAAAATAGGTCCAACCAAAAAACCATCTGTAGCAAATGCATGTCCTCCACAATTCAAGCCTGACTCAACCCTGAATTCTGATATCCAGATTCCTTTTTTGGCCATAAATCTACCCTGAATCAAAGCAGACCTATAGTCTGATACTTTGAGGATTACTCTTTTTTTGAATTCTCCTTTATCGTTAGGAAAAAAATCCGGGAATTGTTCAATGTAACTATACAATGCAGGATTCAATCCGGCTGAAAAAACTACAGCACTTTTCAGATCACTTTCGGCAAAACCTCTTAATGCAGATAGAGCGTCTGAATATTCCCTTGGCAATTCAACCCCATTACTATCAAAATTCATTTTATCCACCTTGGTCATGATATTGACGTCGATACTTCCTGGAACAATCGCTTCCTGCAAAGTCTTTTTAATTTCTACCTTTTCAGGTTCTGATACAAAGGGGAGTTTTTTGTAAAGTTGAAATAAATGATGTTCCTCTGGCAATAATTCAAAATATTGGTTGATTGCCTCATCCCTTTCAAAATCCTGTTGCTTGAGCTCCTGTATTTGATTTTCAACAGCATGATGAAGGAGGTTCAGGTAAGCTTTGACTCTTTTTGCCCTATAATCTTCCTCTTTTTCATCAATATATAAATAAGAAATTTTCAGTTTTCTGCAATAAATCCGTCTTATATCCTCCAACAAATGGTCATCCATAATGGATACAGCGGAAGAAATACCATACTGGGCAATTTTTATGGGTGAATCTACAGTAAAGCCTAATCCCATAACAGGAATATGGAATTTATGTAGTGGAGTTTGAGTGGCAATCATTGTTTGCAATAATTAGAAAGTTGTGGATTCCTGACATAGGATTCAAATTAGATGACAAATCTATCCTCTATTTGATTGCAAAAAGAAAGCATACCTCATTAAAGAATATGACTTTTGTCATAAAGTTGGAAGTGGGGAAGAAAGTAAGTTGGGTTTAATGAATTGAAAGATTGGATGATTGAAAAATTGGAAAATTAAATCAACTCAAAAAATCCTCTAATTAGGGTCTTCCATACTTAATCGGCCAATATGGCACTTAGATTTTGTCAAAATCAATTCCTGGAGGAATTTAAAATTAGTGTGATATAATTGAGAATTTTCCAAATCCTCCTTTAGTGGATTAATACCTCGAATTGTAATCTTTTTAATAAAGCTGTAAATTCATATTGATTTAGAAAGTAAACACAGTTAAAAAATGAAGCATATCTGGTTGATTATGATTCTATTCAAAGGCAAAGTGAAAACCACAAACCTCGGAGCAGTACGGTTCGTGCCTTTTACGAGGAATGAAAAATACTAGATTTCCTCGAATCTCAGTAAATATCCTTTCGGTCTTATTAATGATTAAATTTTTTAATTAACGCTCTTTCGTGAACCAATATTAATAAGATCCAATATCAATCTATATCTGAATACAAAGAATTCAATATGACCTTGGTAATAGGTTAAAAAGTACCCACTCATAAAATCTAATCTGTCCTATACCTCATTTGAAGCCCCCTAAGAAAATTTCTTAAAACCTGATCTTTGCAAAGTCGGTATTGACTTTGGGTAGGTTTTCTAAAAAAAGCACTGAGTTCATGCTTGCTTATATTTATATCCAATTGATGCAACATTCTTAAAATATCTTCATCCTTCAGTTCCAAAGCGATTTTCAGTTTTCGGAGGATCATATTATTGGTCAGGGTTTTTTCAGCTTCCGGTAGCGCGTCATCTTTTTTACCTCTTTTTTCGATGATCAAGCCATTCAGGAAGTAAGCCAAATCTTTGTCATAAATCCCTTTAAAATCGGGATCCTCGTCCTTTTTCAGCCAATCACTTACCTCTGCACGGGAAACATCCTTCCCTCCAAGTTCAAAAAGCTTGATCATCTTATCCTCACCGAAGTCAAAAGTATATCGTAAGCTGCGCAGGATGTCGTTGTTGGTCATAGAATAGCTGATCATAAATCTTGGGTAAAGATGTCCCAAATGGGGCCGTTTTCCAAATACTAAAGAGAATAACAGGAATTGTCATTTTACATACATTAACATGTTATTACATGTAATTTATGTAAGAACTACCCATATTTATATAAAACACCAGACATACATTATTTTACCTTTGTACAGTGATGCAAAATTAAAATTTGATCATCCAATAATTACCTCTGTTTAAATTTACACCCAGCACTTAACAACTTAACACTAATTATGAAGAATTTAAGAATCACCGCTGCCACAGTTGTCATCTTATTTTCCCTTGGCCTAAGTCCAGTTTCTGCCATCGGAGCTAAGAAAATTCCAGTTGAATCAACCATGACTCCTGCTGAAATTCAGTTATTGATTGATAGAGTGGAAGAAATCAAAGAGATGGACAAATCCACCTTGACAAAAGCCGAAAAGAAAGATCTCCGTAACGAGTTGAGGGAGACCAAAAAAGAGATCACAAGAAATAACGGAGGTGTATATTTATCCGTTGGAGCGCTGATTTTGGTCATCGTTTTGTTGATTTTATTGCTTTGAGTTTGAAATCCAAGACTCGAAAATTCGACTTGGTGTCTTGATGGTAAGAACTTATAAATAGCAAGGAATCAATTATTAAAATTAAAGCAATCATCTAACTAAAAACAAACAGAAAAATGGGAAATCTTATTTACATCATTGCAGTTATTTTAATCATCATTTGGGCTGTAGGATTCCTAGGCTACAACAGTGGTGGAATTATCCACATTCTCTTGGTCATTGCAGTAGTAGCAATATTACTGAGAGTTATCAGCGGAAGGAAAGTGCTATAATTCCTGATAGATCGCCGTGGACTGCTTTCCATAAGAGGTAAATATGGGATTTATACAACAATAAAAGAACATATTATAAGCAGGAAACTACCTTTATTGTCCAACTTTGTATCAGTTAATAAATGGTATTGGCAATTAGTGTCAGTGATCAAAAAGAAAATAAATAAATATTCAAGATATTTCAAAAGCATTTTTTTGATTATCCATGAGTAGGCTAGTGAAAATTTGGTAAGTGGTTTTATTTAGAGGAAAAAATACTATGCCAAATGTCACTTTTAATCTGGTAATAATTGTTTGGGTGAATTAATTATACCGACACTTGCTGAAAATGGATAATTTTTTTGAAATACGAATAAAGTAAAAAATAGAATAACGAAAAAACAGGTTTATTGAAAGGAATTTTTTAAAAATAATCAAATAAATCTACAGATAATCATTAGGGCTTATTTATGGAAAGAAGGACAAGTTTATTAGCTTGTCTTTCTATTTTTATGGTTATTCCTCAATCTAACAAAATCAAATCATTTGGAAAAACCTCCCTTTTGAGGCATCTTTATGATCTTTAAATTTTCTTTATTTCATACCACATACATTGCAAAAATGACCATAACCAATTTGAAAACTTGGGCGTCCTGTATTGGTTGTCTACTTCTGACTGGATTTTTTCCTGAAGCAGGACTCATTGCCCAACAGACAGTACAAATCAACTCTCTTTCAGACTATAAACCAAATACCGGCACTTGGCATAATGCCACAGAGGTATCAGGAAATTTGGACAAGCCCAATCT
>NZ_JBGTCA010000418.1:0-30073 GCF_041749095.1 Aquiflexum sp.
GTTTTCCACGGGTTTCACCCGCGGTTATTGAGAAGTTTGACCCCTGTCGGGGTCGAAGTTTGGTATTTCCATGTGACAAAAAATAACGATCCTGAAAGGATCGAACTTCTGAATAGCCCTAGGTGAAACCTAGGGAAAAAAGAACATTGGAAAGAGGTAAACAACCCCGAAGGGTGTTGAACATTTTGGAAATGAAATTACAAATTCCGAAAAATATTAAAGCGTAGATGCAATCTACGCTTAGCGTCACGCGAACCTCAAAGCTGAAAGGCAATAGACTACGCCGAGACGGGGAATAATGACCACGAAGTGGTCAAGATCCTGAAAGGATCGAACTTCTCAATAGCCCTAGGTGAAACCTAGGGAAAAGGTAAATAATAATTGTCCAAAACAACCCTGAAGTGGATGAACTTTTCAGAAATGGAATTGCAAATTCAGAAAAACAATAGGGGCTACGTTTAGGCCTCTTTTTTATTTCTATCAGGTCAAGTCATCAAAATCACAAGTAATGATCTGACCAGTCGAATCCAACCTCATTCCCCATCTCTCAAATCGATTATGCTGATATACCATTATCGAAAGATTACATCTTCCGGTAAGACTTCTGAAAACGCTTTCTACCATTTCTTTCCCATTTTTATTAAATGTAACACCCAGGTAAACGGTTCTCAATGCTTTTTGTATCGGTATAAAAAGCTGTTTGTCAACGTTTTTGCAAACCAATCGTCTTTCATCCTCTTTTTCCCAAAAAATTGACTTTGTGAGAGTCATATCTTTAACCAAATAGCCAAGAATATCGCTCATATTCTCTTCTTCCGATTTATTTGGTTGCCAATTAATCCAAGGACTTTTGTTATTGTTTGAATAGCTGACATTTTCCAGATGGTACTCAATCTCAGGATATTTAGTTGCTAAGTTGTCTAAAAGGATATCCTCTTCAAACTCCAAGCATACACCAGAATGCATACCTCCGTAATGTGCCCACATCATCTCATTATTCCAGCCCTCATTTTGGGCACCGGAAAAAGAAAGTATTTGAAACTTATCTTTAATCATATTGCCATATTTCTGTTGACAATCGATATGTGTTTTATCCGAATAGTACCCTTCAAAGATCTTTTCGTATGGGAGATTTATGCTCCCGAAAGACCAGCTTAACAGTTCTCTTGGATCGTTCATATGGCGCAGGAAATTAGTCCGGAGATAACCACTTGGCCATATGAAAGCCATGAAAGTCTCAAATCTAGTATAATGATAGATTAACCCCATAGGATAGAAATTCTAGTTCCTATAAAAATAATATTGGGCAAAAAGTTATTTTCAGCCTCGTCCCTCATTTTTTCTAAACTCATAATCATCAATTATATTTTCCAATTTTCGCTTAAGATCAAGTACCTTTTCAAACTTTTCAAGTTTGTTCTCCCCTAATCTTACTTCCAGCTCTCCTTTAATTTGCAAGAACAGATCATTAACTATTTTACTTTTTTCTAAAAGTTGAATTTTGGTATCGGAATCCAAACTTGGAGTCAAATTGGGAGTCGCAACATCTTTAGTAATAAAATCATCATAGCTCAGTAGTAATTCTATTTTAAAATCATTTTGATTATCTACTTTAAAACCTATCGACTTGGCAAGTCCAAGTGAGGATTTAAAATTCCTAGGTCCAATACCTCTATTAATTGAAACTTTAAAAGGTTCATGAATTTCTTGTCTATTTGGGCCCCATAGAAACGGAATGACAAAATTTCTTAGGGCATTGGACAAATAGTTTTTACCTCTTTCTTCATACAGAGTGACCCAGTGAAAATCATTCATTCCATAAATTGCCGACACGTATTTTCCATCTCCATTTTTAATTAGGAAAAAATCTTGGTCCTTGTAAGTATACTTGCCCCTTTGCCAAATCCAGACCTTAGCATATTCAACATTTTCTCCAATGGAATTTTTGAAAATTAAATTTCTGCTTTTTCCCTTGTTGAGATTTTTGAGAAAAGCCATAATTGTTTCATCACGCATTTCACTTCTTTAAATTTATTGGAACTTCGGAGGAGGATATTATAGAGCCAATTTATTTAACATTTTTAAAACATATCCCCCAATATCCTTATTTTCTTCTCTGACCACGCATAAAACTCATAAACCAACTGATCGATTCGGGTTTGTGGGGAGTTAAATTTTCCTATGGGAAAGTCTATAAATACTTTTTATATCTTTTTTTGATTTTCTCACCATACTTTTTGTTTTCGTTGATCTCACTATAATCAATAAGATTCGAGGTCAATTCAGATAATCTGTTATTCATTTCAATTCGATCTGCTTTTTTTAAAACAAGTGATTCAATTGAGTGATTAATTATATTTATTAAATATTCAGTGGATATTTCTTTATATTCACTGAGGGTCTCTAAAAGATTAAATTCAAACTGAATATTGTTTTCATCAATAACGACTATTTTATTGCCCGATTTATTTAGATAAGCTTGAACAATTCTAAAACTAGTAATTTTATCAATTTCCTTTTTATCTTCCAACAATTCAGAATCTAGTTGAAAATTTATTGTATGAGAGCCTGCGATCCCTCTCAATTTATAGATGGGTAAATCCTTAAACCGCTTTTCTATACTTTTTGGATTAGGGTAATGAAGGAGAGTTGCTAACCCAATAATGGAATAAATTTGAAGATAAAAAGCATTTAAAATCCCGTATAATCTAATATTCATTTCCCCAAAATCCCTGTTCTTGTTATTCAAATCACCTAATTGAAACATGAATGCGCTAATTATCGCATATTCTGTGTCTTCAAATAAATCAATACAAGCCCTAAATTTCTTCCAATCAGTTGTTTTCTGAAACTTCAATCTTTTTTTATAAGACTCTTCAAATTTTGATGATTTCTCTTTTTCAACTTCTCTTCCGGCTCTTTGTAAATGCCATAGTAAAAGGTTGCAAATGTCGTTTCTATAATAGGTATCCATCTTTTTTTTATTCATTTTCCTCACCCCCCCTCCACTACCATAATCTCCTCCTCCGTCAACTCATACAACTCATAAACCAACCCATCAATCTCCCGATCGATGCAACTGATTTCTGATTGTAAGGCTTGGGTTTTGGCTTTTTGTTCGTTGAAATAAGTCATCCACTCGGCTTCTTCTGACAGACTCAATTTTACTTTAGCCTTTTTTAGCTCACCCAAAAATTCCTTAAAATTCAAAGATGGCCAATTTTGGAGTTTTGTGGAGAGTTTGTCGAGATAGAATTTGGTTTGAAGCAAACCCAAAAGATTTGATGTTATTAATTGAAGGTTCTTGGTTGCATCAATAATCAAATTAGCTAAACTTTCAAAAACTTCTTCATTTTGAAGTTCAGGTATCGGTATCTGTTCAAAATATTGAGGCTTTACCTCAATATAGCCACCACTTCTAACCACACAAATTGATTTAAGGAATTCCCAAATAAGCTTTGAGTTAACTATGCAAAGTAAAGTAAGATTTGACGATGGAAGAATTACAGATGGCGCATTTATATAAAAACCATTTAAATCAATTGAAAATTTGGGTTGAGACTGGAGATTTGGCCAAGTGATTTTAGGATTCTCAAATAATTCAAAATAATCTACAGAATCTTGGATTTCAAACCATTTGTAGGGTCCTGGTTTTCTTCCTATTGTTTGATCCTCTGAATTTCTTGGAGTTAATCTTTCCCGAAATCGATTAAGGTAATTTTCTATTGCAGGGTATCTAGTAATATCCGTACCTCTTCGGGTAAAAATGATGTATTTATCAATCTTTTCCGAATTCCATTTACTTTGGTCCTTTCCTTCAAAAAAAGGCTTAATTAATTCTTTGGAATTAGGATGGATTGATTCTAAGGCATTTTTGATTTCGTTATTTATTATGAAAGCCTCATTGTATCCAGTTACTATCCCCCTATAGCATTTACCGAATTGATCTCTTATATTCCTATGAGAGTGTATTTTATCAAGTATTTTGAATAATTTATTAGAATTAAAGCTCCAACTATCAGATGAAAGTGAACTTTGTATAACTTTGGTTTCTTCAAGAAGATCGATATCGATTACTCTACCTTGTAAATTTCTTGGTACTTTTTTATAACAGAACTCCTTTTCAGGTTTTTTCCTATTTTTTGCAATTAGAATTATTGGGTAGGTTGTTGCTCCTTCAAAGATTTGTACCTCTGTAAAATCTATATATTCAAGAAATTCTGTTTCCAATTTTAAAAAATCTCTTAACTTATTCGCTGCTTTTGTTTTTTCGAATGTATTTGATATAAAACCAAATAATGAATCATTTTTGTTAATTCTGAAAGCCAATTCATAGAAATATGCAAAAAGATCAGAGGTGCCTTCATATACATTAAAGTTATTTTCCAAATACGGCTTTATATTTCCAAATAACTCTTGCCTTACATAAGGCGGATTCCCGACCACCACATCAAATCCTCCTTTGACAAAAACCTGTGGAAATTCTTCCTGCCAGTTGAAAGCCAATTCTCCCGCCACTTCAGGATCATCGATTAGTGAATTTCCTACTTTGATATTGGAATTGAGACTGCTGAGTTTTCGACCTTTTTTGGCAGTGCGCAGCCATAGGGAAAGACGGGCGATCTGTACAGATTCCTCGTTGATATCCACACCGAAGATATTGTTTTCAAGAATATGGTTTTCTACATTTGGTAGTATAAGGGAGGAATCGAAAAGTTGGGATTCAAGTTCATCCACATAGCGGTGCTCTGCCATCAGAAATTCCAGAACTTGGTTAAGAAATGCCCCACTGCCGCAAGCGGGATCGCAGATAGTGAGTTGGAGCAGCCAAGTCCGATAGGTATCCAGTTTTTCTTTGAGCCTTTGGATTGTTTTTTTCTGCCTTCCTCTTTTGCCTTCCGCAAAGTCCTCATCGATAATTCCCAACTCAGTTTTTTTCTCAGTACATAACCTGCCCAAGGTATTGTCCACTATATACTTGGTGACGTATTTGGGCGTATAGAATACCCCGTCACGCTTGCGTTTGGTTTTGGACTTGTCCACCTCCTGACCTGCAAGCTGGGCACGGACATTTTCAATATCATTAAGGCTATGCTCGAAGATATGTCCAAGGATATTGGTATCCACTTCAGATTCAAAATCGTATTCAGTGATTTTGCGAACGTGTTTTTCTATAACCCTATCCGAAATTTGAAGCGTATCCAAAACCGGATCAGGAGCAAAAAGGCCACCGTTATATGCATGGATTTCAGCTTTTCCAGGTGTAAACCTGCCGGTATTCAGATAACCAAAATATAACTTGAACCTGTCATAGAGTGGGGTATAGGCATCCAGGTCTTTAAGGCTGACCCATTGATTGACGATTTCCATAATGGAATTGGGTGGGAGCAGTCCTTTGTCCTCAGCAAAAAAGATAAATAGAAAGCGGTCAAGCAGCTTTTGGCTTTTCTTATAAAGCAGCAGTTCATCCAGTTCAGGATTTTTAGCGACCATATCCTGCCAAAGTTCCTGTTTGAAGGAAGAATAATCGGCATAAAGTTGTTTGGTGATCTTTTCCTCTGCGACCAGGGACTCTTCTTTGATTTTTTTGGGGATACCGTTTAGCAGGTTATCCTTTTGAAGGATCAGCCAAAGCAATTTAAACTCCTCCGCCTGCATCCCAAGGATAGAAAACTCCACATAATCCACCGCATTGTCAATATAAAACCGCAGCTTTTCGAAATTGCTGGTAATAACATAGACACAATCAGGTTGATTGTTCTTGTAGTTAAATGCCTGATCTCTGATTTTGTCAAGGTCTTTGGTATCTGTGCCTTTGAGTTCGATTACTGCAATTGCACTTCCATTTTTAAGAATTGCTCCATCTGTTTTCTTGGCATCTTTGATATTCTTAAGCTCTGTGGTCAGATTGTAATCCTGCTCAGGGTTGATGGTATAGCCAAGGATTTTGACAAAAAGCTCCCTAAGAAATCCCTCCTGAAACTGCTCTTCTTTAGCCGCCCGTATATTTGCCCGTATATGGGGATTATGGAAATAGGCAGTGTATAATGCATAAGCCGCAGAGACTGCAGCAGGGTCTTGGGAAGCAAGGTATTTCTTAAGTACAGAACTTTGGAAAAGAGACATAGGTGATTATTGGATTAAAAAGACATTAATGCTAGAAGATTTTTCAAGATAAGGAAGGAAAGCAAATTTTCGGTAAAAGAAAGGAGTAAAAGTTTGTTCCTTCTCATGTGATATCCCCATGTTACCCGGTCAGTTAAAGACAAATCCTCCATACACGAACAAGTCAAAACCCCCTTCAGTGGGCAGGAGGTAAAACCTTCTTGGGTATTCAATCTCCCAGGGATTTTTAAAACTCTGAATTCTCCAAATAAAATAAACAAATAGAACCATTTTACTTCAAAATAATCATTCTATATCAAAAAATTAAATGGTGGAATTTATTCATAAGTGCGGTGTTAAATAATATTTACTTATAATTCTAAAAGTAAATTTGGTTCAGAACTTTTTATAAATTTGATGAATCGATCTATCATTTCGAAAGGAAGTGCTTTAAATTTTCTAAATTCCTCTCGATGACACTTTCTGTATTTTTTTCCACTTCCGCAGAAGCATTCATGTACGCGGTTGGGTTCTTTGTTTCTCTTTATATATTGGAGACAGTGAAATACTAATTGCAGATCATTTGTCCTAAATTCCTCTTTAAAAAAATCAAGATTCCCCCGAATACCATGAGCTCGTTCATTGAAGAAAAAACCAAATGTTTCACGATGCTTTTGATTGAAAAAATATGGAATAACCTGACCTTCAATAAAATAGGATAATTTTATACCTTGACTACATAAAATTAATTCTTCTGGCCAAGTGCATATACAGGCATGACGATCCGTATGAACATGCCATTCTATATTTGGTGGAATCCTACCCCCGGTTTCAAATACCTTCGGAAAGCTAAAAGGATAATCTTGAGAGCAAACAATTCTAATTTTATAAGAATCTATTTCCTCACCCTGATCATTTTTCAGTATCAATTCACCTTGAATTGTAGGAATTCCTTCCTTTTCCTCAACATATTTTAACCTTGGGTATTTACTTATGCAGCCAAGGGCCTCCTCTTTGAAGAGATAGTTGCTACTATTCACAAGCCCAGGGATTTGAGGTAGAAGCTCCTGCTAGAATGGCAGCTGAATGAAGAGAATTGTATTGCCGCTTTTCATTTTTGCCTTCTGGAAAACGGTCACCAAGGTGTTTTCTCCAGAGTTTACTTGCCACTAATTGGTTTTCCTCGCGTAATGCTTTATCTGCATCTTCAATGAACCTATTAAGCGAAGTCAAGAAACTGTTAATGCGATCTTCATCGTAACCAGCAAATAAATCATCATTTGGGACAGCAGGCACTAAACACTTAAAATCTCTGTCCAATTCCTTTTTAATTTCTTTAAGGAAATCTCTTAAAGTTATATCATCCCGCTGGTTTAGCACGATTTTCTCACTAGCATTTGTGGCTAGAATGGTCATTGCTAACCCACTGGGCATTTTATGATCACAGTAATCGCACCAGTCTTTGAGGTACTTTACATTCCTGATCAGTTTCCCATCCTTATCTTTCTTTCTTTGAAACCATTCAACCATTTCCTTTGGATCGCTATCTTCAAAATCACCATTTTTAATAGCTAGTTTATAATTTTCACCATCTACTTTATAGTAAACGGGATGATCGATTTCATAATCTCCAGAAAAAATTGATCGGATACATTTTTTTCTGTGTTCGGGGCTGGTTTCGGTATAACCATTTACTGCTTCCCAGACCCATCCTTGAATAGTAGTTGGAGATACGTCTGGTTCTCTAAAGAAATAAATTCCATCATCTAGATCACAAATGTCTTCTTTTGTCCGAACACTTGATTTCATTTTGTGAGAGCCCTGAATATAAAATTTAGGAACATATTCTGGGTGGTTTTCTTTAAACCATTTTCGAATTCTTCTTCTTAGTGATTCTTTTGAAGAGATCATTCGATTTTTTTTACTTGATCCGATTGAAATTTCATCATGGAATTCCAAGAAAAGGTTGTGACAGTTTGCCATAGTTATTTTGTTTTAAGGTGATTTATAATTTCTGTGAGTTTGTTTTTTGCCAATTCATCGCCAATAGCTTCTAATCTGTCTAAATCTTTTTTACTAGATGCATTCAGATCTATTGTATCACCTCCTAAATCATATTGGATTCGAAGGTAATCGAAGCCATTTCCGGTTTTTTCACAGGTACGTTTTAAAAAGTTGATGTATTGTTCGGTGATTTGTGATTGACTATCTAGAATAATATCTAGCAATCGTGGTTTAGGAAACAACCAGTACCAAATATCTTTTGGTTTCCATCCAGTTTTTATGATGTGCTTCCCTCTACCTGTTCCTAGCGACAATAGACTAATTTCGGAAAAGGAGTGTCCTAATTTCTCTGTGGCTTCTAGAATGCCGATAAGCGATGGATTATTTGCGAAAATCCCACCGTCTATCATGTTAACATTTTTGCCAGAGCCATATTCATTAGAGAATGAAAACGTATGTGGGGGGAAATACACAGGTGCAGATGCACTAGAGAGAGCTACTTGATGAGCTGGTAGTTTGTAGTCACGTAAATATTCTTTATGGTGCTGAGTTTTAAGAATATTTATTTGCCCATCGTTTCCATTAAATGTAGGGATGCAAATCCTAGTTTTTAGATCTTTTAAGAGTGGGATTTTCCCCCCATTTGCCTCAGTGAAAACCTTTTCCAGAGTTTTCTGCAGGGGCTTATTGCTATAGATTGAGCTAACAAAAACTCTTACTCCCCTTGGTATTACCTTCAAATACCATTTTGGAAAAATCACCTTAGCATGATCGTAGTAAAATTTTACTAGATCTGATGCGGGTATTCCTAGGGCAATTGCAATTGCCAAAATCGAACCAGTCGAGGTGCCGCATATCAAATCAAAATGCTCATATAATTTCTTGTGGGGAGATGTTTTTTGTAATTCCCTCTCTAGTTCCATAAGAACTTTCGCTGGTATTAATCCTCTTATACCTCCTCCGTCAATTGACAGGATTTTAAATGGTTTCGACATAATAATTGTTAGTTTGTTCTATCTTCATTGCTTCTCCTTTCTCACTCCTTTAATTGGGTCCTTTTCTTCCTTCCGTCTATGAAATTCCCTGTTTCTGATCCTCTTTTAGTCCATTGACCAGTATTAGGGATATGGACTTTGGACCGATTTTTCACAGCACCTTTTCTTGCATTGTCGCCAAATGGTTTATTTGTCACCATGATTTTTTTAGTTGATATATATAAATGCAATTCTAACTCCACATTATTTAAATGTATAAAGTGTTTTTCTAGGAAGTATGAGGTTTAGGACCTAATTATCCTGCTCAATACACACTATTCCATGTGACAAAAATCCACGAGCGGCTTGCTTTCTTCTTTAAAAAAAGGTAAGTTTGAGGTGCAAAATCAACAATACCTTAAGCCTTTAAAAGGCTTAAATTTCCGTTATGGAAGAAATAAGCCAGGTGAATTTCGCCTGGTTTTTTTATTTTTTAAGATATAAATTTATTTTAATTACATCAGCATTAGATTAAATTCATTTAAGTTTCTTTCAGATTTTATAACCTTCTCTTTATTGAGCTAAATTTAGAATAAAAATTTTGATCCACCAAGTATAATTTACACATAATTGATAATTTTGGAAATTAATTCGACTATATTCACTGAATATACTTCTTTATAACAAAAATCTGTAAAATAATGATATTTCAATTTTCAATTCAAAACTATAAATCTATATATCGGAGATTAACATTGTCCTTTATTGCCGAAACTTTAAAACAACACGAGGATACGAACCTAATAAATACTGAATTCAACAAAATAAGCCTATTAAAAACCCTTGCTTTATATGGAGCAAATGCAAGTGGAAAAACAAACTTGATTAAAGGATTGAGCTTTATGAGAGATTTTATTCTAAATTCTGCCCTTCAATACCAACCTAACAGAACTATAGAAGTAGAAGCATATAAATTGCTTTTGAAATCACAAAATGAACCAAGTCAATTTGAAATAGACTTTATAGTTAATAATCAAAGGTATAAGTATGGTTTCATTGTTAACAAAACAACCATTCTCCGTGAATATCTATATTTGGTTCAGAAGACAACCGAAAAATTATACTTTGAAAGAAATGAAGGAGAAATTGAACTTGGCACCTCTTTCTCGGAAGGGTATGGGAAAAATAAATTTGTTAGACCGACATCATTATTTTTATCAATATTGGCTCAACTAAATGGAACAATATCTTCACAAATAATTGGATGGTTTACCAACTTGACAATAATTACTGAAACTAATTACCCTTCATTTACTGGATATACAGCCAAACTTCTAGAGAAAAAAAAGCATAATGAGTTTTTATTAACTGTTTTCCGTGCAGCAGGACTTGAATTCGAAGGGGTAGAAGTAAAAACAGTGAACATTGATGAAAACTTAATGCAATTCTTGAGCTTGGAATTGAAAGAATTAGTAAGAAAAAATTCACCTGAACAATTTCAAATATTCACGCGACATAAAGTTTTTGATTTAAATGGACAAGAGACAGGAATTATTGATTTTGACTTAAAGGAAGAGTCAGCTGGAACTCAAAAGTTTTTTGCAATAGCTGGCCCAATAATAAACAGTCTTCAAAATGGGAACCCAATTGTTATTGATGAATTGGATGCAAGACTTCATTTTAAATTAGTATATTTTCTTGTTAACCTGTATTGTAGCAGTAAATTCAATCCCCATGGGGGACAATTAGTTTTTAGTAATCATATGTTGGATTTAATGGATAGAAAACTTCTTAGGAGAGACCAAATTCTTTTAATTTCAAAAACAAAATTAGGGACTGAGTTAACCTCAATTCATAAAGAGGGTGCTAGAAGTGACAAATCCTTTAAAAGTGATTATTTAAAAGGAGAATTTGGAGGTGTTCCAGATATTGAATTAAATCAACTGGATTTATTTGAAGATTATATTTAAAGGTTTAACCCACCCAGAAATTATGCATCAACCTAATATTAATTGAGTCACCACATAAAATTTTCCGGGTGTACAGTTTTTGATCTCAACAATATCAACCCCAATTCACCCCCCTCAACCCTCTCCTCCAATATCCTTACGCCTATTGATAGCCCTCCTCAAATCATGTAGCATTTCAAACCCACCTTTATTGGATTTTTTAGATTCTTTGGCCTCCAATTTCCCTAGTTTTATGTTAAAACACTCCAAAAATTCAAGCTTACAACCCCCAAGCAATTCAGGAATAAAATGTACAGCCTCTTCTATATCCTCTTTACCTTCTCCCTCCGGATTGTTTGCATATCCCATATAAAAATTCAGAAAAACTCTCGCAGCTACTTTATACCTTGCTTTTGGCAAATAGGCCACTCCAAAAAATTTCAGATCCAAAATTAACCTTATAGTCATATGGGGGGTATCAAATGGATAATCTTCTGCCAGATCTGAAAAATGACTTTCTAGCAACTTCACTATATTTCTTCCGGATAGGTAATCAAGCGCACCAACCATTCTCAACAATCGGATAGCTGCCACCAATTCATATTCGGTACAACCTTTAAGACTTTCATTTATTTTATCGGTCAATCTTGTCAAACTCTTTTCAGGCAACAACCTCCATACTGATGTAAAACATAAATCAATGCATGCCTCTTGACCCAAGGTAATATCCTCATCCAAATAACCAATAAATATTTTCTCAGCAACCTCCTCCAATTCATCTTCTTTTAACAGCTCAAATTTAACATTGAGGATGGGGTAAAGATCCTCTACATCGGAATTAAGGACCAAAAACAAAACCCTTTCTCCAATTGTCCAACTTTCCAATGCAGCACTATCAAAAAAAGTAATGAAAGATTCCAGAAACTCTTCTAACTCAAGCCATAGCTGCATGTTAAGATCCCCCTGAAATTTTCCTTTGAGCATTCCAACCTGATTTTGCATAGCCCTCAGTGCTATTTCCTGAGATGGAAATAAGGCATCCATATTGGAGGCGATGTCAATCAGTTTGTTATTGAGTGGCAGATTTTCAAGGTCTTTCTTTGTTCCCAAAATATATCCCATGCCATTCCCCTGATTAAAAGCTTCAAGACCCAAGTGATTGATCCTGAACCTAAGTTCCATCATCATCACATCCCACAGAATATCAAACATTGTGGCATACTTCCCCGACTTAATACTAACCAAGAGTTCTTCTTCCACACCCTCATATTCGGTGATATTTGTGCCTATTATCTTTATAATTTCGACAACACTTTCTTTAAAACTGATTTCATCTTCGGAATTCAATTTTTCAAAAAAAACATCTAACTCCATAATTATAAATGTTTAGGTGCCTACTTGAACGACTTTCAAAATCAACTATAGTGTTATCAGCAATTTACCTAATATTTTAAAAATATAAAAGGTTAAAATATTTGTTTTTTAGGATGTCAAAAAAAGCAATTTATTGTTTGGTAGTGGCACTATATCATATATTGGATATTCAAAAAGTAGAAGCGATTAAGAATTTAAAATGTTACTCTAAATTAAAAGCACAGATATAATAGAAAGACTTTCATACCATTCTAAATTGTATGTTTAATTTATATCGTCAATAGGTTTCCGAAAATATCTCATCATAAGTTCGCTCATTTCCATTAATGATAGAGATACCTCCGTCTTTCTCAACAATTGGAGAACCACCATTGTCTTTAATGGCAGTTGACATATTTAGGATATCCTCATCAATAACCTCCCTTAATTTTTGAAGTCTTTTCCTAAACAATTCATCTGTAGACATTTGAGTCTCATTTCGGGGCATTTGTTTCATGGTTAAAATAGTTTTTTTTAATTAAATCATCCCTGTACATATTCAAATAGTTGTCCAATTCTGATGCCAAACTATGAAGAATAGGCTGCAATAAGGCATTAAAAGTGGAATGAAATGAAGTTCCTTCTCCCAAGATATTAATATTTTTATAATATAAAGTTAAAACGCCAATCATAATATGTTTGTTTTTATTACTGTGATCAGAGTCAATTAAAGATATTGAAAAACTCCCGAAACTTCTAAATCTATCTTTATTTTTTTTATAGAATACCTCTGCTTGGCTTTTGATATCATTCGAAATCTCAACATGATTGTCTTCGATTTTCAATGTATCATCCATAATAAATTCACCATCAAAAAATGCTGATGCTGCTCCAGGAATTTGTTTTTCTTTTATTAACTTATTGTTTAGAAGTGGAATAGCAAATAGATTAGGTTGGATATTATCCATATTATAATTCAGTTCATTCAAAGAAAGTAAAACCCCATTAAAACATGAACTGTCCAAATGATTTCCGATTATAAATAATTCTTTATTTTTTTTGAGTTCATTGATAATCCTGGAGCCTTCTACTTTGCGATTATCTATAAACACCATAATATTGGCACTGAATTCTTCTTTTGGCTGATCCATAAACTGATGGATTACCTTACACACCTCGCCCAAAGCATCTTTAATTGTGTTTGAATATATTGCTTCAGGAATTGGGTTTTGCCCGTAAAGGTTTCTTGCCAAATGAAATGATTGAATAATATATTTGGTCAAATTACCATATAAGAGAAAAATCCTAATATTTGGAGTTCTGAAAAATGTGGTTTTTATTTCTTCGATTGCGATTCTCATTTTTTCACTTCCTATTTTATTAATCCTGCCATAATGGGTCGCCAATATGTATAACCAAAACATTAAGATTAAATAGAAAAACAAGGTAAGCCAATCAAAAAATATTGAATCCAAAGTACTGAATTTGAAAATACTTGAAAAAAATAGTTTTGTACTGCTCAAAAACCTATCACGGTATGTTGCAAAAATCAATGCAAAAAAGAAGGAAATAAAATAAACTAGGACCCGCGATCCAACCACTCTGTCTATACCTTTTTTGGTACAAAAATCGATAAACCTATACCATGCCTTCTTCATAGAAAATCCGATATCTCTTTTTCCGGCTTGATGGGGTCAATTAGATCAAAAGCCATCATCTTCTTTTTCCTATGGATAAAAGTTATGGCAAATAGACCCTTTCCATGGGAAAGATTAAGTTCATACCCATCTTCATCTACCATGCACCAATCATATGGAAAATAAGGTGTTAATAGATCCAAATCAACTTCCCCACCTGCCACATACCCATTGTAAACAGACTTTAATTCCATTTACTTTTGTCTTAAAAATCGTTAATGACGTTTCATATCCTTTAATGACATAATTCAGTTTCCTAAATTAAGAAATCAAAAACGCTAAAAAAATACCCTGTTCACGGTATTTTTACCCTTGACCAATAAAAAAAGCCCCAAATCCAGGGCTTTTTCAAAAATTATTCTTCAATCTTAAGCAACTTTTCAATCATTTACTCTCTAATATCTTTTTGATAGCCTCATTCATTTGCATCATAGTTTCCATCATCTTCAGCATTACTTCAGTCTGATTTTTATCTGCGTAGTTCGCTTTTACGTTTCCGGAAATTGAAAAAGGTGAATTAGTCAAGTGTTCTATCACATGGCCAGGATTGGCACTGACGATTTGCAATGGATCCACATTTAAAAATTCAGCCACTTTTTGGATCAGGTCTATCGTTATTTTGCTTTCCCCTCTCTCGTACTTTGTATAGGCAGCTTCCTTTATCCCAAGATATTCAGCCACTTCCATAGCCTTTCTGTCCCGTAACTTTCGGAAAGTTGCCAGGTTTCTCCCTATATTTTTATTCTCCAGCACTGTAAAGCCGGAATCATCATTCTCTCCCATGGTTAACGTCTTATTATACTAATTTAATGGATTTTTTAAATAATTGGGACAAACAAAGTCCACTTCTTCTATTTTTTATCAAAACAATCTAAATAGTAGTGTTAAACTACTTTTAGCACACCCTAAACTACTGCATAAAATCTTTTTTTCAAAAGTAAATGCATAAAATTGTGCATGACATTAGTTCTTCCATTTGAAACATACTGCCTTCCGATTCCAATAAAGGGTGATCAGCTAATGTCCATTGGTACCAAGCCAATATCCAATCCTCTTCAATTTCAGAGTCTAACGGCATTAAATAAAAGTTTAGCCCGAAATCAAAGGCGATCAACTTTCGACATCATTTTCGAAAGAAAGCCAAAAAACCCTATTTAGAACCTATTTTCCCAGGATTGGCCGGCATACGATCCCACATGTAGACTAAGATACCCTTTTCAGGCCGGCAATCCACCCCCTCGTCCCCCAATTCGCTGCAGAGGACAACGGTACACCTCATAATTTCATTTCTTAACCAGAGGTAGATTGAGGAAGACGTAAGACTAAAGACATAAGATATTAGGCCCCACTATAAATCGGGGACAAAAACCTAGATTCCAATACTGGGCTAGTCTTGATTCTTGGCTCTCGCTTCTTGGCTCTTCCACCTTCCTACCTCCAAACTTCCATCTTCCCAATGAAGCAATTCTCAAAAACTTGCTTGCTGGCACTGCCATGTCTATACCGTAGCATCAGATCCGGATTGGAAAATCAAATTGATGTCACCGATTGCGATCAAAAAAGGTTTCGTGAACTGATCCGGATGGGTAGTAGATATCCTTATGCACTCATGCTGAGCAGGTTCCAGATCATCAGGTTGCTATGCATCCGCAAAATGGTCCGCCAATAACTTGAAAAATTCAATTCAACCATAACCCACACCAATTATGATTAAAAGATACCTCCAAACCTCTAATTACTATATGGATTCAGGATAACGCCCTATGGATTAGTTGCTCAACACCCTATAGGCTCCCTGTGGCTTCTCTCATAAGGTAAATCGATTCAATAGACCCAAATGTAGCTAGCGGATTCACACAAGGTGTCGGTACTACGGCAGGGAGGGAAAGCTTGCTTTCCGGGCCGGATAATTTAGTTGATTGTAATGTTGTCCGGCCTCCTTTTCATCCAATTTCCAACATTAAACAAAAACCAATGCAAGTAAAATCAATTCTCCTGATTCTGATATGCCATTGTTTGACAGTCACGACAGTCATGGCACAGTATAGCAATAATGACCTGGGAGCTGTTCTTTTTGGTGAAACCTATTTTCTGAAACCCAAAGACAGCATCAGGTTCAGGCTTTGGCAAAGTCCTTTTGAAATGAGAAAAAATGAATCTTCAACCATAGATTCCCTCATCAGGTATGACAATCCACATTTTTTCAAAGGCACCTTCAATCCCAAAAGCAGGGACTTTTCTTTGGATATACCTGCCCATCAACTCCCGGCATGGATTTCATTCGAGGATCCGATTGATGGTTTTTCCTACGGCCCCTACCTACTTTCAAGGGGCGATAGCATAAAAATCAAATTTGACCAGATAAACCAGCAAGTACTCTTTGCCGGCCCTTCGAGGCACAGCTTTGAAATGGTCTCCCAAATGAATGCCCTGATCGAAAGGTCAATTTTTGAAAGCCCTGCAATGTTGGACTTTTCGGTTTCCGGAATGCCCGGTCAGGAAGCCCTGGAAATCATCAGGGATAACAACCTCAAATTCCGGAGAAAGGTAATTCCAATACATCAAAGGACCGGACGGATTGACATGATGAAATCAAACCTCGGACCACTAAGGTCGGATGAATTCGGGTTTTTACAGGAATACTACAAATCCAAGGTCCCGGAGCATGTTTTCAACGCGGTTATGGCAGATACTTATTCAAAAGTACACTATAAAAACATGTACAGCTTCAACAATTACAACATCAAAGACATCTTGGACAATGCCCCTGAACTTTTGGGTGAATTTGCTAAGGCCTTCGATGAAATGGAGCAGGAAATAGAACGGTTTTCCCGTCAATTTGACCCTTCGCTTTCTCCCAATTACCTGAAGATGCAGGAATATAGAATGAGATCAAAAGCCACACTGACAGGCAGGTCAGTTTTGGAAGTTTCCGGCGAAGTAGAACCCGAAACTGCATTGAGAGAGGCAGTTCTCACATCTTATTTTTTGGATAAAAATGTACTGGTTGCAATCGGGGTAAAAGACTTCGGGACTTTCCTTTCTGAATTGGAGAACCGGGAATTCAGGGAACTTCTAGAACCTTGGTACATCGCCGCAAGCCCGGGATTGCCCGTTCCAAGTTTCCCCTTTCTTGACCGCCATGGCAATGAAGTAAGTATGACAGATTTCAGTGGCAGGGTAGTCCTGTTGGAAACCTGGCTGGCAGGCTGCGCTGCATGCAAATTCTTCACAGAGACCCAGATGGATAGACTGGCGGAAAAGTACCGCAATGACCCTGAGGTGGCCTTTGTTTCGGTAAGCCTGGACAGAAAAAGGGAATTATGGGACAGGCACAGGGATTCCGGCATTTTTGTTTCAAAGGATATGCTGCATTTATGGACCGGAAGAGAGGACCGTGCATCTGAACATCCATACCTGAGCTATTTTAATATTACTTCTGCTCCCCAGTTACAACTGATCGATAAAAACGGAAAACTGACAGGCCTTGGTATTTCTGACAGGACCTGTGAGGGGATCTCTGCCGAAATCGAAAAACTGAAAATCCGATAAACATATTGACCCACACTTTAAATCCCATCAACAGCAATGAGAACAATCATACTCTTAACAGGGCTATTTCTGATCTGCTCAGGAAATATTGCCCAGACCATAAAGTTTGACCTTGAGGGAAAGGTCAGCGCCAAAACTACAGGGGAACCCCTGCCAGGGGCAATAATTTCTCCGGGAGATTTCGCAGCAAGTACCATTTCAGATGAAAATGGAAATTATAAACTGACACTTGATGCCGGAAAATATATCCTGACTGTCTCCTATTTAGGATTTGAAAAACAGCAACACCAGGTGGACCTCAAGGAAAACACTGTATTGAACTTAGAAATGTTAGTAAAGGAAACAGAACTTGGAGGGGTGGAAATCATGGCCACCGGCTATCAGGAAATACCCAGAGAAAGGGCCACGGGATCTTTTGTCACACTTGACAGGGACCTGGTCAACCGGAGGGTCAGCACCAACCTGATTGACAGGTTGGAAGATGTGACCCCAGGCCTGATTTTCAACCGGACAGGTCCTGCCAATGATCCAATCAGTATCAGGGGAAGAAACACGCTCTTTGCCAATACCCAGCCTTTGATCATTATTGATAATTTCCCTTATGACGGCCCTCTTGACAACATCAACCCAAATGATGTCGAAAGTATCACAGTCCTTAGGGATGCCTCTGCAGCTTCTATTTGGGGTGCAAAGGCGGGAAATGGGGTAATAGTAATCACTACAAAAAAAGGCTTTGAATCCGCACCAAGGTTCAGTTTCAACAGCAACATCAACATCATTGGAAAACTGGACCTTTTCTATAGGCCTGTCATGGGAATGGATGATTTCATTGACCTTGAAATCATGCTTTTCAACCGGAATTTTTATAATTCTTCGGAGAATTCCTTTTTGAGACCACCTCTTTCTCCTGGAGTGGAGGCCATGATACAGGCGCGGAACGGGCTGATTTCGGAAGAGGAACTTGACCTTAAACTGGCCATGTTCAGAACAAAGGACACCAGAAGGGAATTGATGGAGCATTTTTATAGACCTGCGGTAAACCAGCAATACGCACTAAACCTTAGTGGAGGTACATCAAATTTCAACTATACAATATCAGCGGGAACGGACCGCAATCTGGAAAATATTATCGGCAACCGAAATACAAGATATACCTTCAACAACAGGAACAACTGGAAACTGTTGAAGGGCAGGCTGGACCTTGGCACAGGAATTTACTTTGCCAAAAGACAGGTGGATACCAGGACCATTTCCCCTGATCCGGATTTTCCATATGAAGTGTTTACTGACAGGGAAGGAAACCCTGTCCCGATCACGAGACAGCTCAGCAGAAGATATGTGGACAGTATGGAAGGTCTGGGGCTGTTGGATTGGAACTATATCCCTCTCAATGAGATCGGACGGAGCGGGTTGAGTTCAGTCCAGGATGATATCCGCATAAACTTCAATGCAGGCTATGAACTGCTCCCGGGTCTTAAGGCAGAAGGATTCTACCAATATTGGACAAACAGCAATTCAACCGAAAACCTCCAGACCACAGATCTTTTCAGTACCAGGGACTTTATCAACAGATACACTGTCATCGGTGATGACGGAAAACTCACTTATCCGGTACCTATGGGAAGCATTTTTGACCAATCAATTGCAAGATCCTACAGCCATAGCCTGCGTACAATGTTGCGGTACAATAAATCCCTGGGGATGTTCCATAGAATAGATGCAATTGCCGGATGGGAACTCAAGGATTTTCAAATGGGGTCAAGAAACAACAGGTATTATGGATACAGGGAAAATATTGGACTGTCTCAGCCTGTCGATTTTGTCAATAATTTCAGGATACTTCCCACTGGCCAACAGCAACGGATTTTTGATGGTGCCCAGCACAGGGGAACTGTTGACAGGTTTGTGTCTGGTTATTTCAATGCAGGATATTCCTACAAAAAAAGGTACAACTTATCCATGAGTGCTAGAAGGGACGCATCCAATCTTTTTGGAGTGGAAACCAACCAACGCGCTGTGCCACTTTGGTCTACGGGGTTGGGATGGATCATCTCAGAGGAGGAGTTTTTCAGTTCCGGATGGCTGCCATTTCTTAAATTCAGGGCAACTTATGGTGAAAACGGTAATGTGGACAAGTCAGTATCAGCCCTTACCACAGCACAGTTTTCCACCAACAATATCCTGATGCTTTCTGCCGGTGAACCGGCAGCCAATATCTTCACCCCTGAAAACAGGTTGTTGAGATGGGAAAGGATAAAGATACTTAACTTTGGGCTAGATTTTGAATCCCGCAACAACAGGATAAGGGGGCAGGTTGAAGCTTATTTCAAAACAGGCACCGATCTGATAGGGGATACCCCATATACCCCATCCACCGGCTTTGCGCTCTTTAGGGCAAATACAGCGAGTACCGAAAGCAGGGGGGTGGATATAGACCTGCAATCTCTCAATATTGACAGGGAATTTAACTGGACAACAAATTTTCTCCTGAGCTCTGTCCATGAAAAGGTTACGGACTATTTTTTTGAAAATTCACCGGTACAGTACCTTTCACAAATGAACCAATTGGTCCCTTTGGAGGGCCGGCCCATGTTTTCCATATACAGCATTCCATGGGGCGGGCTGAATCCTGACACAGGGGCTCCAATGGGGATTCTTGACGGCGAAACAAGTGAAAACTATTCAGCTATTTTTTCAAATCTAACAACAGAGACTTTACAGTTCCATGGCCCAAGAAGGCCTACAATTTTCGGTGCGGTCCGTAATAATTTCAGTTACAGGAATTTTGATCTTTCAGTAAATATTTCATATAGGATGGGGTATTATTACCAAAGGGAATCCATCTTATATGGACTTGCGCTCACCGGACGGGGTGGGCACGCTGATTTTGAAAGGAGATGGCAAAACCCAGGAGATGAAATTTTTACCCAAGTTCCTTCAATGCCTGCGGCAAACAATGCATTAAGGGACAATACTTACCGATACAGCGACCATCTTGTGGAAAGAGGTGATCATGTAAGACTTCAGGATATCCGGTTTTCGTACAGGATTTTTGGGGATACCGGTCGAAAACTACCTTTCAGGTCCGCCGAAATATATACCTATGCCAATAATATTGGGTTAGTATGGAAGAAAAGCAAAGACCCAATCGACCCTGATTTCAGGGAGATTCTCCCCCCTGCAAGCATTGCCTTTGGGCTCAATGTTAATTTCTGATTTCCAACACCTAAAAAGAAAATTACAATGAAAAGAAACATATTCAAAATAATCTTAAACATATTCCTGGTCCAAATGAGCCTTTCGGGCTGTGAGGAATTTCTGGATGTCAAACCGAACCTCAACCTTGAAGTTCCTGAAGATATTGAAAGCGTTCAGGCCATCCTGGATGCGGAATCACGGATCAATGTATCCACTGCCCTTGACATCATGGCTGCGGATGAATATTACTTGCTCCCAGAGATACATGATAACCTGGACCTGATGTACCAAAGCCTTCACATCTGGGACATGGATCCCGAGATCTACCTGAACGGATCCACCAATGACTGGAACAGGCCATACCAGATTATTTTCGCTGCCAACTTCTGTATTTCCCAGTTGGATAAAATAGGCCGGAACCCTTCCAACCTTGATTTGTGGGACAATTTAAAAGGAAGGTCCTTTTTCGTGAGGGCCCATGCATTTGCAGACTTGGTCAAACAGTTTGCACCTCAATATGATCCCGCAACGGCACAGCATATTTTGGCAGTTCCGATGCCCCTGGAAGCAGATGTCAATTCAATTCTTGACTTTGGGAACCTATTGGAAGTTTATGACCAGATATTACTGGATATTGAAAATTCCTTATCATTATTGCCCGAATTGCCCAGGTTAAGGTCCCAACCGTCCAAAGCTGCTGCTTATGGATTGCAGGCTAGGGTCTTCCTGATGATGAAGGATTACCCCAAAGCCCTTGAAGCATCTGAAAATGCTTTGGCCATACAGAATACCTTACTCGATTTTTCCACACTCAATCCCCAATCAAATTACCCTGTGCCAAGGGGCAATGGTGAGGTCATTTACCATACATTGGGGGCAACCTACTCAGGTATGACCTTCAGTGCAGAGACCCGGATTGATCCTGACCTGTTCAATATGTACCATTTTGATGATTTGCGCCGGGGTATTTATTTTTTTTCAAGGCCTCAGGGTCAGATTAACTTCAAAGGAAGTTTCAACACAGGACACCAATATTTTACAGGGATCACAGTTGGCGAAATGCTCCTGACAAAAGCTGAATGCGCCTTCAGGGGCGGAGATTCCATGAAAGCAGAGGATGCCATCAACACCTTTCTTGAATCTAGGTTCAAGAAAGGTAGTTTTACCCCTGTCAGCTTAAACTCTCTGGAAAACCCGCTTAAATTTTTGTTGGATGAAAGGAAAAAAGAGCTTTTGTTCAGGGGAAGGAGATGGGCTGACATCAAAAGATTGACAGGGGATTCCGGTTATAAAATGGAGATAAAAAGGGTTCTCGGGGATAGGGTTTATACCTTACCTGATGATCCAATGATGCAGGTTCTTCCTGTACCTCCCAATGAATTTGCAAACAGATAACTTTAAAAAAAATAAAAATTCAGGCAGGGCCCAATAGGCACTGCCTGAATAATTCTTTTGATCAAGGACTGATAAGTTGAAACTTCCCTTCCTGTTCAATTGTAACTGGATCCGTGCGTTCTGGATCTTTGTAGAGACAATGCTCAGTGACATTCTCATCACAATTGAACTGTGTAGTTCCCATTATGACTGTAACCGGTCCATTATCCCAAGCGTAGTAAGTTTGGTTGGGATCTAAAGGCTCTGTAAATGCAAAAGCAAATACCGCAGCCAGTACAAATACACCTGCACGTAGCAGGTTTTTCACTTGATTTTTCATAACTTCATATATTAAATTTACTTATTAACACCGGTCGTTTTGGTTCGCACACCTTCCGAGAGGGACGGCCGGTTTTTTTACCCCTCACACCCAAGCCCACTACCTAGTAGTTTACCCAGATGATTCGATTCCATTTCTTTCTTTTGTTTTTGTCTTTTTATATTTTTTTAATTTTCACCCTTTCACTTTCCTACCTTCATCCTTCAGCCCTTCTCCTTCATCCTTTCCTCAATCCTTTTAACCAACCTTAGATCTAAAATCTAAAATCTAAAATTCTTCCCTTACACCTTCATCCCTTATCCTTCATCCTTTCTTTATCCCTCATCCATCCCAAATCGTAAAATTTTTATTCGACTTTCGACATTCGAAAATCACCATTCGAAATTCCATCCTCCTTCCCTTTATTCACTTACCCTGATCCATCTTCACCCCCAACACAGCTAATCCCAAAACGGCAAGGTTGAAAACCAAATGCTCCCCCCATCCCAAACTGTTGAGCACCCCACCACAACTACAGGGAACCCTGCTGAATATTCCTGTCAATACCAAAAGAATATATCCGGTGAATATTGCCATCAGGACAACAGAAGATTTCAAACCGGCAATTCTCCACTTGTCTGTCATCAATAAGAAGGTCGTGGAAACTTCAGCAATGGGAAGGGTATAAAAAAGAATTTCAGCCATCCATACAGGAAAAACCTGATTCTTCAATGCTTGTAAGGTCCCTACAGGATCAAGTACTTTACTGAAGGCAGTGTATAAAAACAGAAATGCCAATAACAAAGCAACAACTATCACAAACTGATCTTTTCTCAAATTCATACTTGTTTCGTTCATAACTCTCCTCTCTTTATTCATTAACAAAAATTACAGTCATCTTTTTTTAAAATCAAACCGCCAATTGACATAGATCACATAATTGCAGGTTTATGTGATTTACATCAATAAATTGACAATATTTAATGGCTCCTATTTTTCTATTGAAATTTCACGGTTCTTAAAAAGATTAGATTGGTTGATGGGTTAATCCTGATTTACAATTGAATTTTTTATTTCCAACTCTTCCAGAATCACTTGAATATTGTCCTGATTATTGCCCATTTTGAAAAAAAATGGATTTAAAAATCGGAATTGATTATCAAGTTTTTTTATTTCAATCTGATTGATTGTTATTGCTATGGATGTATACAGGAAAAAACTTCAGGTTAAATTGTATTCCCTGAAATACGGATTATTTTTCAGGGAGCATTTTTATGAGTTGCTCCAACATACCAAAATATTGACTTTTTCTGAATTCGACCATATAAAACTGCCAATCCAAAATGATCATCTTTTTTTCATAAATGAGGGACTGGTTGCAGGAACATTGGAAAAAAAAGTGGATACTAAATGGTACCGATTGGTCAAGGATATGGAGGTCTTTGGTAACTTTCAGGAATTGACAGGGATTGAAATCCCAAAATTTTACTGGCATGCCGTTACTAAAGTAGAATTAATGGCAATTCCCATAAATATCCTTGTGAGCAAATTAAGCATTTCACCTCCAAACCTTGAAAACCTGGTCAGACACCTTAGCTCCGTTGAAATAAAAAGGATGCATTTTCTAAATCATCTATCTAAACTCTCTGCTATTGAAAAATTCAACTTTCTTGAATCAGAAATTCCTGAATTAATATTGAAAACCCGAACCTCTTTACTTTCCAATTTTCTGGGTTTAACAAGGGAAACATTAAGCCGGATTTTAAAGGAAAAAATGCACCAGCCTAGTTTGGATTAAAGCACAATTAGAATTTTTGTCCTTATTTTCCACCATTTTGAAAAAAATCCTCATAAATATTTGGCAATTTCATACCCCTTTTTTTAAATTAAACTAATTAGTTGATTTGTTTTTGGTTTTTGAATTCCTCAATTCTCCTTTTTAGAAGGGTTGTTTTACATACATTATTTTGCAGTACAATATCATGTTAGCAGGGGAAGATTGATAAGTTTTATGTTTAACACTTAAATGTTTTTTATTATGAAAAAGTCGATAATGCAAAGTTTATTGAAATCATTTCTGGATGAACTATATGTCATTCCTACCTATGATTATGACAAATTGATGAAGTTCGTTGAATTCCGGGTATTCAAAAAAGGGGGCATTTTAAGAACTGCTGGAACCACAGAAAACAATGCCCATTTTATACTTGAAGGAGGCTTGGGACTGATGCGGGAAGGAAAGTTGGAAAGAGTTTATTTTCCCAAACAAGTGGCTTTTGATGTGAAGTCATTTAAGGATAATTCCACAAGTCCCTACAGTTTGGTTTCTCTTCAGGATTCTTCGGTAGTATCACTCGACAAAGCCAATGAAGCCAGAATATTGAATGAAATTCCTTCATTTAATACTCTTTCACAAAAAATTTGGGAAAGGGCTAAGAAGTCTGACCAAGAATGGATAAATATTTCACAGATGCATTACCTCAATGCCATCCCGATACTGGAAGAAAAGCTAGGCAACCATTTCAAAGTTTTGAAACCGGGTGAAATTGGAGAATTGGTAGGAGTTAACTTAAGAACTATTTCCCGGTACAATAAAAAATTATATGACCAGCGCAGGTCAATTGCAGTCAAAGCAAAAGCCAAAGAGCTTTTCGATTATCCTTTCAGTTCAATAATCCATTCCGATGTAGATGAGATTGATTCAATCACTACATGTTGGGCTTCTGAACAGAAACTGCTACCAAACCAAAATTCCATCATCAAATACCAAAAAATGAGAATGACTTGGTTATCTGCACGACTATATCCTGAATCAAAGATTGAAAAAGCAATTTGGCTGGCAAAGCTATATGCCTTGCTTTTCATCTTGGATGACTACACGGACAGTATTCCAAAGGGAGAGAAACATGCTTTTTGGGAAAAAATTTCAATCGGCTATAAACTCATTATGGAAAACGGAGCGATTCCTACAGAAAAAGGACAAATAAGACCGTTTTGGATGGCCTTTGCCGATTTATGGGAAGACCTTAACGGTCTTACATCCAGTCCTTTCATAAACCTGTTCCAGGAATTGATTTTAAATTATACAAAAGAAAATATTTGGGAATCCCTAAATCTTGATTTGGAAAAAATACCGTCAATTGACCAATACCTTTCCAAAAGACCTGTTTTTTCCGGCGGTTTCTTAGCCATCCACCTGATCCCTTTTACGATGGAAGATGACTATCATGATATTTTGGTGGTTTGGAAATCCTTGACAAAATACACGGAATTTGCCTCCCGACTGATCTATATATCAAATGACCTATTTTCATTTGATAAAGAAAGTAAGATAAAGGACCCCCATAATTGGGTATACCTATTGATTAATTGGGAAAATCTTGACAAAGATAAGGCTATCGAAAAAATATTACATTTTCATGATTTGGCACTTAAAGATTTTATTCAACTGGACAAAGCATTCCAGGAAAATTATTCCCCTGCAAACAGAACCCTGCTTTCAGCCATTAAAAATATAAAATACCAAGTTTCGGGTGCAGTGGCCTGGTCTGTAAATGATACAACCAGATATGTCGATTTTTAAGAGGTATGGCTACTAACCACATCATTTATCCTTTTGGCTCTCAGGTTAATCCCATTTGGGATAAAACTGAGGGCTCATCACTCCATTGGGCAACATATTTTGGACTGTTATATTCAGATCAGCAAATCTTAATGTACCAAAAAATTAGACTTCAAAGTCTTACAGGTAGATTATTCCCTAAATCTAGTTTGGCCAGATTCAAAAGTTTGGACAAGTGGGTGGTTTTCTTTTTTCTCTTGGAAGATTGGATGGAAACATTGGAAAAGGGAAAAATCAAGATGTTCCACTTGTCATTAAAAAATTCATTGGATCATATAATGCGATATCCTAAAGATAGCTCCTTGTTGGATTTTCCATTTGCACAGGCATTTCATAATATTTGGATAGAGCTATTGGATTTCAAGAGAGGAGAAAGTATAATTTATTTTAAAAGAAGTATCCAAAAATATTTTGATGCCAAAATTTGGCTGTCTGATTTCTTGGATTCCCAAAGCTGTCCTTCTGTTTCGGATTACCTGATATCATTGTCCCATTTGGAAGGTGCTATTATTTTCCTTAATCTGGCATGGGTTGAGATTAACATCAGCAGAACCAGTTTAAATACTGCTTTAAATGAGCTTGAATTCAGGGTTGGAAGATTGATTGGGATTTCGAATGAACTAATTTATAATTCCCAAGAGATAGAAATGGAACATTTTAGCTTATTTAAACTGATCCACAAGGAATATAAATTACCTGAACATAGATGCCTTTATCTTTTACAGAACATGGGCATCCAATACCTCCAAAGTATCTTGGAAATGGAAAAAGAATACAAAAAGGAACAAAACACTATTATGTTACAATACCTTGAAATTGCCAAATTAATGTCCGCAGGATTTAAAGCTTGGGCCCTAGAATATCAAAACTTTATTGAAAATCCGATCAATGGAAAATATAAGTAAAATTTGCTGATCGAATTCGCCAATTAAAAATATTTGTATGTTAGCAATGATGCCAGTAAAATGGTAATTCGATATAATTTTTGGCAGGAGCCTGAAATGTCCAGTGCTTCGGTCTTCTGACTTCCGTCCTGTCAGTAATAGGATATTGGGTTTCTGGCAAAGAACCGTAAAACCATAAAAAAATAAATTGTAAGTATCAAATATGTTTTTCAATCAATTACTGAAATGTTCAAAAAAAGATGCGTCATATATCCCAAAGATGTACAGATCATCACCGGAAAAAGTGAACGGTACGGCCAGGACCTGCTCAACAAAATCCGCATCTACTTGAACAAAAAACCAAATCAGTTCATCACCATCAAAGAATTCTCAGAATTCTCCGGCATCCCCACCAAAGACCTCGAAGACTACATTTAACGCAGTCAACGCTGTTCGGGATTTGCAATCCCGAACCCAGATAATCAGGATTTGCAATCCTCCCACAAACCTATTAACTTCCTCATCACCCCTTTTTCTTGCCTCTTGGTTCTAGCCTCGGCTCTCATTTCTCCCTACATCCCTCATCCATCCTCCCCAAATCTAAAATCTAAAATCTTCCTCCCTACCTGATCCCTTATCCTTATCCTTCTCAATACCATCCCAAATTATTCTACCAAAAATATCAATAGTAATGGGTTTAGGAATGTATTCGCTTACAACCTCATATTCTAAAGCCCGCTTAATATCCTCGGGATTTTTTGAACTACTTGAAACAATGATCTTAAACTTTTCCCTTACCTGAGGTTCAAGTATAAGGAACCTATCCAAAAATCCCCATCCGTTAAGGATAGGCATTTCCAAATCCAATATGATCAGACTAATGTCCATATTTGTTGAAGAAGATTGCTCAATTTCTCGATAGATATATTCAATGGCTTGAAATCCATTATTAAAATCCAATACAGTTTCATGAAATCCTATAATTTTCAATACTTTTTTATGGATTAGGTTTAATATGGAATCATCATCTATTAAGATGATTTTCTGCCATTCAAAATAATTTGGCATTTTAGGATATGTGTTTTTTGGGTGATTATAAGACTACTATTTCTAGGTAGGTGAATATTTATTTAAAAATATAAACAAATCATGACATTTGTCAGGATTTTTCACTTTATTTTTGAGCTTCCGCTATGCGGGATTTGAAATCCCGAATTCAAATAATCAGGATTTGCAATCTCCATAAACCCATCCAAATATCCCTCCACCTCCCGACCGTGTCCCGACCATGTCCCGTGTGTGTCCCGACCATTCGCCTACTTTTTGCTAAATTCCAAGAAATGATATAATATTTCCAATACCCCTTTTTTACCAGAAATTGCGCTGTTCCGCTGTTCGAGATTTGCAATCTCGAACCCAGATAACCCGGATTTGCAATCCCCAAAACATCCTACCTTCCAAACCTTCCAACATCCTTTCTCCCCACACCCAAATCTAAAATCTATCCCGATCTACCGGGACTAAAATCTACAATCCCAAATCCCCCTTTTTCCGCAACTTCCGCAAAATCCGCACGATCCGCATATTCATTTCTAAATCAGCCCCCACATCTCCAACTTTGGTCATGTTTCACTTAAAACCAATATAAAATGGCAAAACAAACTGGTATAATTACCCTCCAGGGTAATGTAGGAAGAATCAACTTCTTCAAAAATAGAGATGGCTTTCAGGCCAGGGAAAAAGGTGGCGTAAGCAAATCCAGGATAATGACAGATCCCAGATATGCACGTACTAGGGAAAACATTGCTGAATTCACGACGAATGCTGCGGTGGTCAAACTCCTTAAGGATACAATCAGACCTGCTATTGTCAGAATCAGCGATGCTAGATTGCATCAACGATTGATCAAACGTTTACTGACCATCCTCCGGACGGATGCAGTAAATGTAAGAGGGGAGAGGAATGTCCAGGAAGGGGATTGGAACCTACTTGTCGGGTTGGAAATGAATGCAACGGTAGGTTTGACTTCAACACTCAGACAGGAATTGGTCATGGTCAATACGGCTACTGATTGGGGCATAACTATCCAGCCTTACCAGCCTTCGGATTTTATGTTAATTCCGGAAGGTGCTTCACACTTCAATGTGTTTGTTGCTGGTGCATCAATTGATATGCAGACTGGAAACAGATCCTACGAAGTGGTGTCATCAGGAAACCTCCCAATCAACACGGTAACTCCTGTAATCAACCTCACCGTTGCAAAGGCAGCACTCACAGAACCACACCGAGTGTTGATTGTTGGTGTCGAATTTCTTCAGGTAGTAAATGGACAGCAGTATGCATTGAACAATGGTGCAAATAATGCTGCAGTCATTCTTTCTGTTGAAAAAGACTAAGCAATGAAGCTTCTCTTGACAAGAAAATACTATCTGGATAAGACAATTGGAAAAATGAGTATCAATGGAAAAACTATCATGTATATCATGGAGAAAGCCCACCAAGTATTCAGGACCTTCAATCATTGCATTCCAGAGGGTATTTATCAAGTGGTACCCTGCTTTTCCGAGGAGAAGGGTTGGTACCTATCAGTGTCTAGGGACAGGAACAAGGAAGTATTTGAATTTAAGTCCATCAAAGGAAATGAAATCCCAGATGGTCCTTGTTTGGTTCCGGTTACTTTCATCAAAGAAAAAAGAATACCCATGTACTCCAATCTCGCCAACATCAAATTAAGGGATAGGGTATTCTTGGCTTTGGATGAAGGAGAGGAGGTAGAATTGGAAATTGTATCTGAAACCTTTAAATCTGTTAAAAAACGATGCCTACAGAAGAGGGAGTGTATATGATAAGTGCCGGTGGCCTCATATCGATTTTGCTCTCCATAATTGCGTATTTCCTGAAATTCATGTTACAGGATTTCAGGTCCCTCCAAGGGAGTTTTCAGGAATTGAATACCAAATACCAATTGATGGAAACGGCAGTCAAGGCCATGTCCAAGGAACTGAATGCACTCAGGATTCAGTTGCAAAAGAATGCTCCACC
>NZ_JBGTCA010000419.1:0-3105 GCF_041749095.1 Aquiflexum sp.
CCAAGAATAGCAGGTTTTGGAATCTATAAAAAAAAAGCATTGGAAGAACTCGCGGCCAATAGATTCCTATATCTACCATTGATGAGACAATGGCAATCCTACCGCACTACTACCTACCCGGTAATACACCAACAACGAATCAATGGAAAATCTTCCTATTCATTCATAAAACAACTCAACCTGGCCTTGAAAATCTTCAAATCCCTATAATCATTGATAGTGAAGTCTCAGAGTTTGGAATTAAAACTGAAGTGCCATTCTAAAAAGAATTGAAATAAATAATCAATGCTCCAAAAATTCAAGTCCTTCCTAAAAAACACTTCCCCCATTTTTCTGATGGACATCTACCGATCCTTTCAAAAGAAAAAGAAGCTGGATATAGATGGGTTGAGTACTGAGGAAGTGTTTTCGAAGATTTACAAGGAGAATTATTGGGTATATGGGGAGAGTGTCTCAGGAACAGGTTCGGATATCAGTCAGACCAATGCCATCATCCGCGAACTGGAAAAGTTATTCCAAGAGTTTGAGATCAAAACCATTTTGGATGCTCCCTGTGGGGATTTCAACTGGATGGATCAGGTGAATCTGGAGGGGATAGACTATTTGGGAATCGATATTGTAGACGATTTGATTAGACTGAATAAGGAAAATTACAAGGATAAAGCAGGGGTGAAATTCAGAACAGGGAATATTATTACAGATGACTTACCAAAGGTGGATTTGATCCTGTGCAGGGACTGCCTCGTCCATTTTTCTTTTGCTGATATTCAGATGGCATTGGACAATTTCAAAAGATCAGGATCCAAATACTTTTTGACTTCAAGCTTTATTGCCCACGCAACCAACCAAGACATCCAAACCGGTTATTGGCGACCGATAAACCTAAATAAACCACCTTTTGATTTACCTTTTCCTCTTAAAACAATTAATGAAATATGTAATGAAGGTGGTGGAAAGCATAGGGATAAAAGTTTAATATTGTTTGAATTGGATCAGGTTTGATTTTAACTAGGCCAATATTGAAACAATCAGACTACAAAAGTGATCAATGAATAAAACTATCATAGAACCTACCAAAGGTTGGAAATTTATAGACTTTCAAGAATTGTGGAAGTACAAAGACTTATTATATTTTTTAACTGTTAGGGGAATAAAAGCCCGATATGCCCAATCTGTACTGGGAGTTGGATGGGCCATTATTCAACCTCTATTTACCACATTGGTTTTTACAGTAGTATTTGGTGGTTTGGCCAAAGTGGATTCGGATGGGATGCCCTATATTTTGTTTTCATACTTAGCTTTATGGCCTTGGAATTACTTTTCGGGTACTTTGTCTGAATCGGCAAACAGTCTTGTAGCAAATGCTGGGATGATTACCAAAGTATATTTCCCTAGACTGATTTTACCTTTAGCAGCGATTTTCTCCAAACTGCTGGATTTTATAATTTCATTCGTTATTCTTTTGGTTTTACTGATTTATTTTAAAGTAGTTCCCGGTTTTGGGATAGTATTCCTTCCTTTGCTGATGATTCAGTTGTTGTTGTGTTCTTTGGGAATTGGAATGGTCTTATCGGCAATGGCAGTACAATATAGGGATGTGAAATATGCTTTATCCTTTGTAGTACAATTGCTACTCTATACTGCACCTGTGGTTTATAGTACCACCGCTGTTCCCGAAAAATGGCAGTTTGTTTATTCTCTGAATCCCATGGTAGGAGTGATAGAAGGAATCCGTGCCATGTTCTTGGACAGACAGATTCCATGGGAATGGATTTGGCCCGGGGCAATTGTTGGAGTGGTATTGTTTGTTTTTGGTTTGTTTTATTTCCGCCGAATGGAGAAAGTGTTTGCGGATGTTGCTTAATGAGCGTCATTGCGCCTGTCCGCCGTGGCGGGAGCGGGGCAAGAGCGGTGGCAAGAGCGAGCGAAGGAATCTCTTAAGTCGGGGAGATTGCTTCGGGGCATTCAAAAGTACCATAATCCGAAAACTACTTACCTGCCCCTCGCAATGACGGGCAGCTTCTTATAACTACAAAAAAGTGTCAGATACGATTATTAAAGTTGAGAATCTTTCCAAGCGCTACCGCATAGGCTTGCAGGAAAAAAAGGCAGATACTTTTGCACAGCAAATGGTCAATGTTTTGAAATATCCTATTGACAACTTTAAAAAGATCCAAAATCTTGGAAAATTTCAAGACAAAGAGGAAGGTGTACATTGGGCATTAAAGGAGGTGAGTTTTGAAGTGAAGCAGGGGGAAGTGCTGGGAATCATCGGAAAAAATGGGGCCGGAAAATCCACCCTTTTGAAAATACTTTCAAAAATCACTGAACCTACCTCAGGAAGAATAGAAATGAACGGAAGGGTAGCCGCCTTGCTGGAAGTCGGCACAGGCTTTCATCAGGAACTTTCGGGCAGGGAAAATATCTATATGAATGGAACCATCCTAGGGATGACCAAACGGGAGATCGACCTCAAACTAGATGAAATAATAGACTTCTCTGGTGTGGAGAAATATATCGATACTCCGGTGAAGTTCTATTCTTCTGGAATGCGGGTCAGGTTGGGCTTTTCTGTTGCCGCACATTTGGAACCAGAGATTTTGATTATTGATGAAGTCTTGGCGGTGGGGGATTTTGAATTTCAGCAAAAGTGCCTAGGTAAGATGGAGAATGTCAGTAAGCAAGATGGAAGAACTGTGCTGTTTGTCAGCCATAATATGGAAGTAATCAGAAACCTTTGTCCAAATAGTTTATTGCTAGCAAATGGAAGAATCATAGAAAATGGTGATTCTACTTCTGTAGTGGATAATTACATCCACGAAGGTTTTAATTCAGATTTAGATATTTTTAATATTGATCTTTTAGATCATCCCGAAAAGGATAAAAAATTGAATAGATTGGGATTATCTTCTGCGAAAATATTCATCAATAATAAACCCTCAAATAGGATTTCAACAGGGGATTCTTTGAAAATAGTTTTTAAATATCAAATGCCGCAAATCGATTTTGCATTGCCAATTGAAATTGGTTTAGGGATTTTGAATTCCAAAGGGGAAAGATTGATAGCATTCAATAATAAGAACTTCAAAAAAGAAGTTACCTTAA
>NZ_JBGTCA010000420.1:0-5676 GCF_041749095.1 Aquiflexum sp.
AAATTGGTTCAGATGAATATTATATTTATAGAAATATTCTCTCCCCAACAAATAATAATCAAAAGCACTGATATTTTTTGTATATAATTTCTCTAATTGAATTGTCTCTTCTGGAGTCAGTTTAAGTCCAATCTCTGAAACAACATTCTTAAGTATTTGCGTATATATCTGAAAAAAATTTTCTCTTTCCGATTTTAAAAATCCCTGCCAGATAATTTCTTTTATATGGGAATCATAGAGTTCTGCATGGACAAAAATTGAGTCTTTGGAATTTTCTAAATCTCCATAAAGCAAAAATTGGACTTGGAGGTTTTCAGCAATTAGATCGAGAGATTCATTACTATCCTTGTATGTTTCGGAACTGGATTTAGAGATGATTCTTAAAGTGGAAATAGGCGATAAGTGAGAAATTAGATCCAGAGTCAATCCATCCGAAAATCTAATATCATCATCTCCTTCATTAACCTGGCTAAATGGCAGTACAGCAATTGATTTTATTTCCGTCTCTGTAAACTGTTTGATATATGAATTGTGATAAATCAAAAACCCTATTAAACTAACCGCTAAAAATATAACTGCTGCCACCATAAATTTTTTCAATCGGCTTTCAAGCAGTTTTAACATTTCCCCTCTTTTGGGAATCTTCAATCCTTCATTTGCAAGGGCATAAATTTCGATGGGTTCTTTTACATTTTTTAACTTGAAAAGCCCTTTCGAGACTAATTTAAAGATTGAAGGTTCTCCAATACCTTCTTGGATTTTCTTTGAGAATAAGACAGAACCCGGAAGCCCTAATGTCTGTAATCTAGAAGCAATATTAACTGCATCCCCAAATACATCATTTCTGTCTAAGATTACCTCTCCATAGTGAATTCCAATTCTCAGATTTAATTCTTTTGAGTTAAAGTAATGTTTCTGAAGTTCATAGGCAGCAGCAACCGCATCATGGGAATCTGTGAACGAACATAATATACCATCACCCAATTCTTTGATTAATTTTCCGTTATTTTTTGCTAAGATGTCTTGGTGGATTTTTAGGTTTTTATTGACAAGCTCAAAAGCCAAATCTTGGTTGTCACCCATTAATGCCGTGTAACCTACGATATCTGAAAACAAAATCGCAGCTTTCGTCTTTTTCAGATCTTCTTTCATAATTGAAAAAAATAAAAATTTTAAAGTGTGAGTTAGATTTGAATAACTTGTAGGATCTTCAAATTTTAGAAAAAGAATTGTCATTGATTCCTTTCCAATTGATATTCATAGATAACCATAATTATCCTTTTCAATACATTTCTTCAAGGTAGTAAATTATAATAAAAATTAATTCGATTATATTTAATTGATTAATTAAAAAGTACCTGCGGGATAAGATGGGTTCTTTTCAATGCGATATAAAACCCTTACTTCCTTTAGTGTTTGTTTTGTCCCAAAAGATAAAATATTATATTGAGGTCTAAAGACATAGATTATGACTTATCGTTTATTATGCCTTCCTCTTTTTCTACTTTGGTTTTCCTGCCAATCCCCTAAAAATAAAATAAATATAGACGACATATTTCTAAGTTGGGAATTGGAAGAAAATATCGCAGTGCCCAATCAATCCCATACTGCCAAATTCACTATCACCAATAGCGGGAAAACGCCTCTCTACCCTGATTGGGAGATTTATTTCAATACTATCTTTTTATCGGTGAATCCAACAAGTTTAGATGAAAATATAGTGGTAGAACATTTGTCAGGGGATTTTTTCAGAATTAAACCTGCTATGGATTTTCCTGTTTTAAGGCCGGACCAAACCTATTCTTTTTCTTATCAATCGGATAATTTCATTGTGAAAAATAGCCATTCACCACAAGGAGTCTTTATGGTTTTTGGTGATGAAGAAAAAGGTCATCAAATAAATAATTATTCTGCAAAAGAATTCAGCTTGGGTGACTTGTACAAAAAGGCAGAGGGAACCTCACTTCCGATTCCTGTTGGGAAGAATTTATTCGAACAATCAAAAGGCCTTACATTTTTGACTAAAAAGGAATTTTCGCCAATTATTCCGACCCCCAAAAGTTTGGAATGGGATGAAGGAGAATTGCAGATTGACGGAGATTTTGAAATTTCGTATGATGAGGAATTTTCCCAAGAAGCTGAATTTTTGATCAATAGTTTATCTTCCAAATATTCAGGTAAAGTCACTCTTAATACATCTCATGAGGCGATAATCCAAATCATTAAAAATCCAGTTATTGAGAGTTTAGAAGAATACAACTTGGAAATTACTGATAAAATTCAAATTCAAGCAAATCATCCAAAAGGCGTTTTTTATGCTGTTCAGTCTTTATTGGCTTTGTTACCTGTTGATAATTTCATTGAAGCCCAATCCAAATTGGTTTTCCCTAAATTGAAAATTGAAGACGAACCCCGTTTCGCATATCGTGGACTCTTTCTGGATGTAGCACGGAATTTTCAGACCAAAGAAGCTGTCTTGAAACTTCTGGATTTGATGGCGTTTTATAAATTGAATGTTTTTCATTTCAACTTGGCCAATGATGAAGGTTGGAGGATTGAAATTCCCAACTTGCCGGAATTGACCGATGTGGGCAGTAAAAGAGGGTTTTCAAGAAATGAGGAAAACTTCCTTTGGCCTTATTATGGTTCAGGTCCTGATTATGACAATTCCCCGAATGGAACTGGGTTTTATACAGTTTCTGATTTTGAAGAGATCCTGAAATATGCCCATGAAAGGCATATTGAGGTGATTCCTGAGTTGGGAGTTCCGGGCCATTCGAGGGCGGCCATCATTGCCATGCGAAAACGCTACCATGATAAAAAAGAGATTGATTTGGATGCTGCATTGGAGTACCTTTTAGAGGATTTTGAGGATACCTCAGAATATTTGTCTGCACAGAATTTCCGTGGGAATACACTTTGCATCTGTCAGGAATCCACTTATAATTTTTATGAAAAAATAGTCGATGAAATGATGGCAAGGTATCAATCTGCAGGAGTTCCATTAAATACTTTCCATACTGGTGGGGATGAAGTTCCCCACGGTGCTTGGACAGCTTCACCTGTATGTGCTGATTTTATCTCAAAGCATGAAGACTTAAATGAGGTTAAAGATTTGACCAATTATTTTTATAAAAGAGTGAATAAAATCTTTGAGGATAGAGGGCTTCAAGTTGCAGGATGGGAAGAAATAGGCCAAAAGACTGTAACAGAAAATGGCAAAGAAGTTTCAAGACCTAATCCTGAATTTGCTGATAAAAACTTTAGGGTTTATGCCTGGAATTCTGTTGCAGGTTGGGGAGGAGAAGATATGGCTTACCAATTGGCAAATGTCGGTTATGAGGTAATCGTCTGCAATTCCTCCAATATTTATTTTGACTTGGCTTATAACATGGACCCGGATGAGCCTGGTCATCAATGGTCGGGATATGTGGATTTAAATACTTCTTGGAGAACTGTACCTCTCAATCATTTTATTTCAAATGAAAAGGACATGTATGGAAGACCTATTGATCCTGATGAACTGGCAAAGGGAAAAATAAAACTTAGCGAGCAAGGTAAAAAAAATATCAAGGGAATTCAGGGACAACTTTGGACAGAAACAGTTAAAGGTCAGGACATGATGGAATATTACCTTTTGCCCAAAATGCTTGGGCTGGTAGAAAGGGCATGGGCAGCTGACCCTAGTTGGACTACGATCAAAGACCCTGAAAAAAGAATTGAAGAAAGGGAAAAAGATTGGAACAGGTTTGCCAATACGGTAGGTCAGAAGGAAATCCCAAGATTAGATTATTTATTCGGAGGGTTCAATGTGAGGTTACCTAAACCAGGCACTTTGGTTCATGAGGGACTGATGCATGTGAATGTTGAAACTCCCGGTCTCATCGTAAGGTACACAAGGGATGGAACCGAACCTGATATGAATTCTCCCGAGTATTCTGCGCCAATGCCGATAGAAGGAAATATCAAGGTAAGGGTATTCACACCATCAGGCCATGCCGGAGAGACTTCAACCTGCCTTCAAAAAAGCAATTGAATAGCCCATTAATTTTAATGCTACCACAATCTATTGAGAGAAAGAATATTAACTTTAGTCGTTAAATAAAGCCCAAATTCCCCAAATGACCGATTATGAAAAAACCTATTAAACTGATTCTCCTGTCATTGTTGACGGCTGGACTCCTCTCTTTCTATTCCTGCAACCGACCTGTCATAATTCCAGATTTCGAAACATTGACAGATGAACAAAAGCATTTACCTGAATTTGCCCTTTCAGGAATTAGCATTGTTGAAGGATTGGAGGCTAAACTTTTTGCATCTGAACCCACAATCACCAATCCGACAAATATTGATATTGACCATAAGGGCAGGGTTTGGGTCCTGGAAGCATATAATTACCGACCTGAGATCACAGGAAATGAAACCAATCCTGAAGGGGATAGAATAGTAATTTTGGAGGATACCAATGGTGATGGTGTTCAGGACAAGAGCACGGTATTCTATCAGGGGCCTGAGGTCAATGCACCTTTGGGTATTTGGGTAATGGGAAATCAGGCCATCGTTTCGCAAAGTCCTTATGTGTGGATGTTTACCGATACCAATGGGGATGATAAGGCAGACAAAAAGGAAATCATTTTTCAGGGCATTTCCGGAGAGCAACATGACCATGGGATGCACAGTTTTGTCTTCGGTCCTGATGGAAAGTTTTATTTCAACTTTGGTAATTCGGGTGGCCAATTGAGGGATAAAAACAATCAGATTATTATGGATATCCATGGAGTGGAGATCAATACCGAAAATTTCAAACAAGGTCTGGTTTTCAGGTGCAATACAGACTTTACTGACATTGAGGTTTTAGGGCAGAATTTCAGGAACAATTACGAGGTGGCTGTAGATTCTTACGGTACGCTTTGGCAATCGGACAATGATGACGATGGCAACAAAGGTGTAAGAATCAATTATGTTATGGAGTTTGGAAATTATGGATACAAAGATGAAATGACCAATGCAAGTTGGTCGGCAAACCGGACCAACAAAGAAAAAGAGATTCCTCTTCAGCATTGGCATTTGAATGATCCCGGTGTTGTGCCCAACCTTTTGCAGACCGGGGCAGGTTCACCTACGGGTATTTTGGTTTATGAAGGGAGATTGCTTCCTGAGGTGTTTTGGGATCAAATGATCCATGCCGATGCAGGTCCAAATGTGGTAAGGTCCTATCCCGTCAAAAAAGACGGTGCAGGCTATTCGGCGGAAATCATCAATATCATGGTTGGAGAAAAGAATCAATGGTTCCGTCCTTCGGATGTTTGTATTGCACCGGATGGTTCTCTATTTGTAGCCGATTGGTATGACCCGGGAGTGGGTGGCCATCAGGTAGGTGATTTGAATCGGGGAAGGATATTTAGGTTGGCACCTCCAAAGAACCGATACAAAATCCCTACATATGATCTAACAAATGTCGAAGGTGCTTTGGAAGCTTTACAGAATCCAAACCTTTCTTGGCGCTATCAGGCTTGGATGGCCCTTCAGGATTTTGGCGTTCAGGCAGAAAAAGGTTTGGCAGCCATGTTTGCCAATCATGAAAATCCAAGAATGAGGGCAAGGGCTTTTTGGGTACTGGCCAAAATGGAAGGGAAAGGACAAAAATATATTGACCAGGCACTAGCAGATTCTAAC
>NZ_JBGTCA010000421.1:0-3498 GCF_041749095.1 Aquiflexum sp.
TCTGATTATGACAATTCTTTAGAAGCTAAATACCTTTCTGCATCTAAAGCAGCCATACAACCAGTTCCGGCAGCCGTTACCGCCTGTCTATAAATATGGTCTTGGGCATCGCCACTGGCAAACACACCTTCGACATTGGTACGGGTACTTCCCGGGACTGTGATTATATATCCCGTTTCATCCATATCCAAAATTCCTTTGAAAATCCCGGTATTTGGTTCATGACCTATTGCAACGAAGAAACCTGAAATTTTCAAATTTTGGATCTCATTGGTCTTGTTGTTTATTACAGTGACACCCGTCACTTCATCTTCTCCAAGAATTTCAACCGTTTCTGTATTCCATAAAATTTCAATCTTAGGGTTTTTCATTACTCTGTTTTGCATGATTAGCGAAGCACGCATTTCATCCCTTCGCACTATCATATATACTTTGCTACAGATATTGGAAAGGTATGAAGCTTCTTCGCAAGCAGTATCCCCTGCCCCAACAATAGCCACATCCTGACCCCGAAAAAAGAAACCATCACATACAGCACATGCTGAAACACCTTTTCCATTCAATCTTTCTTCGCTTTCAATTCCAAGCCATTTTGCTGAAGCACCCGTGGAAATGATAATAGTGTCAGCAAGAATTGTAATTTGTTCATCCACAACAACCTTGTGAGGATGGCCACTGAAATCAACAGAAGTCACCATTCCATATCGGACTTGAGTTCCGAATCTTTCGGCTTGTTTCCTGAAATCCTCCATCATTTCAGGCCCCATAATTCCATCGGGATATCCAGGGTAATTTTCGACATCGGTGGTAATGGTCAATTGTCCTCCAGGTTGGGCTCCTGTATATAAAATTGGGCTAAGACCAGCTCTTGAAGCATAAATTGCAGCAGTATATCCAGCAGGTCCGGAACCAATGATCAAGACTTTGGTTTTTTCAATTTCTGAAGTCATTCGATTGATTTTTGAGGTTGGCAAATTTTGTCAAAATACCTTTCACAACAAAGTTAATGGGTGTTAAAATTCCCTAATACATTCCGATACAATGAATGTCAAGGGGTTACTTTTTAATCTCAATAACAGGGGGAATAAAAAAAGGGGATAATTCCCCTTTTTTTATTTTTCTATTGACCACAGGTGTTTTATCCGAGGTATGGTTTTAAAGTTTTACTTCTTGAAGTATGTCTTAACCTTCTGATTGCCTTTTCTTTAATCTGTCTAACTCTTTCCCTTGTGAGGTTGAATTTCTCACCTATTTCTTCCAAAGTCATGGCATGTTCCCCGTTAAGACCGAAATAAAGGGTGATGACATCCGCTTCCCTTTGAGTTAGTGTTGACAAGGCTCTTTGAACTTCTTTTCTCAATGAATCGGTCATCAATCCATCATCAGGTTTTTCATCACCGTCATTTTCAAGAACATCAAGTAAACTGTTTTCCTCTCCCTGAACAAACGGCGCATCCATCGAAACGTGTCTCCCGGAAATTTTCATGGTATCCACAACTTCACCGGCCGTCACTTCAAGAACTTCTGCCAATTCTTCGGGAGATGGTTCTCTTTCAAATTTTTGTTCAAGTTCGCTGAAGGTCTTGCTTATTTTGTTCAAAGATCCCACCCTGTTCAAAGGAAGTCTCACAATCCTTGATTGCTCCGCCAAAGCTTGCAAAATTGATTGTCTAATCCACCAAACAGCATAAGATATGAATTTAAAACCTCTGGTTTCATCAAATCTCTGCGCCGCCTTGATCAAACCAAGGTTACCCTCGTTGATCAGATCGCCAAGAGAAAGACCTTGATTCTGATATTGTTTGGCTACAGATACGACAAATCGAAGATTGGCTTTTGTAAGTTTTTCCAAAGCAAGTTGGTCTCCTTCACGGATCCTTTTTGCCAGTACTACTTCCTCATCAGCGGTGAGAAGATCTACCTTACCAATCTCTTGGAGATACTTATCCAAAGATTGACTTTCTCTGTTGGTAATCTGTTTGCTAATTTTTAGCTGCCTCATTCAAGAATATATTTTCAGTTGTGACTCTATGTTTAACAGAATTAAAATAAAATAAAGTTCAAAGTAATAAATACTTCCTTTACTTAATCTCTTTTATCTGATTTTTCGGGCTTAGGTATTAAAACTTTTCTCGATAGTTTGAATTTACCGGTCTTTTTATCGACATCTATCAGTTTGACCATGATTTCTTCGCCTGGTTCAAGAACCCCTTCCATATTTTCAAGTCTTTCCCACTTGATTTCAGAAATATGTAACAGTCCATCCTTGCCGGGCATGTATTCTACAAACGCACCAAAAGGCATAATGTTCTTGACAATACCTGGATAGGTTTCTCCGATCTCAGGCTGTGCTACTATCGCCCTGATTCTGGAGATGGCAGCATTCATGGAATCTTGATTGTTTGAGAATATGCTGATCTTACCTTGATTGTCTTTTTCCTCAATAATAATGGTAGCTCCTGTATCTTTTTGAATTTCCTGAATCACTTTACCTCCTGGACCTATTACAGCACCGATCAGTTCTTTAGGAATACTCATTGTAAATGATCTTGGTGTATGTGGCTTAAGTTCAGGCTTAGGTGCAGAAAGAGTTTTCTTGATCTTCTCCATAATATGAAGCCTTCCTTCTCTTGCCTGATAAAGTGCTTCTTTCAATACACTGTAATCGAGTCCTTCAACTTTAAGATCCATCTGACAGGCAGTAATTCCTTTTTCAGTACCGGTCACTTTGAAATCCATATCACCTAAGTGATCTTCGTCTCCAAGAATATCGGAAAGTATTGAATATTTTCCTGTTTTCGGATCTGAAATCATTCCCATTGCAATACCTGTAACAGGAGATTTGATTTGAATACCTGCATCCATCAGAGCCAAAGAACCTGCACAAACAGTCGCCATCGAGGATGAGCCATTTGATTCTAAGATATCAGATACAATCCTTATTGTATAGGGGTTATCATCTCCTGAAGGCAATACCTTTTTCAATGCCCTCATTGCCAAATTGCCATGCCCTACTTCTCTCCTACCCGGACCCCGGTTTATTTTCACCTCTCCTGTAGAAAAACCAGGAAAATTATAATGAAGGAAAAACTTATTAAAGCCTGATATCATTGCGCCATCCACCATTTGCTCATCCATTTTGGTACCTAATGTACAGGTGGTAATAGCTTGAGTCTCACCTCTGGTGAAAATGGCTGAACCATGTGCTGATGGCAAATAATCCACTACAGACCAAATAGGTCTGATTTCATTAAGCTTTCTTCCATCCAGCCTTTTCTTTTCATTCAAAGTTAGGTTCCTGGCAGCTTCTTTATGGATTTTGGAAAAATATGGACCAATCAAACTGGCTTCAAATTCATGTTCTTCGCCTAGGTTTTCAACAAAAGCTTCTTTGATCGCTTTGATCAATTCTGATCTTTCAGATTTGTTGGCAAGTTCTCTTGCAACGACCTCATAACATTTGCCATAAAGTTCAGCATGCATTTTTTCATACAATGC
>NZ_JBGTCA010000422.1:0-30606 GCF_041749095.1 Aquiflexum sp.
GTGTAAATGATATAAACAAGATTTTCGGGTGAAGGTGAAGGGGAGACTTTGGCTGAGGGCATTTGATTGATAACTTCAAGATCCTTGTCCATTACCAAGCGATTGATTTTATCTCCGAAGTTTTTTGAAGTTTCAGAGGAGCATATCACCATATCCGCCCCTGTATCCTCAATCATATAATCAATTCTGTCAGCAGGAAAAAAAGGGTCAATAGGGACATATGCACCTCCTGCTTTGATAATTCCAAAAATCGCAATGACCATTTCCAAAGAGCGGTCAAGGCAAATGGGCACCGGATCTTCAGAATTGATACCGATCTTTTTCAAGTAGTGAGCCAATTGATTGGACTTGGAGTCAAGTTCGCTGTAGGTAAGTTGATTACCTTCAAATTCAATCGCAATAGCATCAGGGTTATTTTTTACCTGATTTTCAAAAAGATCAAGAATTGTAATTCTTTCATCCAAAGAGGTAGCGGTATCATTGACCGTTTTAAGGAGAGATGATTTTTCTTTCGGGTTTAAAATGTTCAACTGACTTATTTTCGATTGAGGAAACAACCGGATTGAATCCATTAGTTGTAAATAATGATCAATCATGCGATTGATAAAATCCTCTCCAAATACATCACTTCTAAAAGAAATTGATCCATTGAGATATTGATCTGATTCTTCAAATTCAAAGACCAGAATAGCATTGAGGTCTTTGGGGTATTGACCATTAGGGTTGTTTATTTTATCATTATAAGCTAGATACTGTTCCTTTTTAAAAAAACAAATGATATTCAAAAAATAGTCACTGATTTGGTCATTTTTCACGCCATTTATCAATTCACTAAAGGTAATATTGCTGTTTTCAATAGCTTCGTAAAAAGTCTGCTTTGAGTTTTTAATAACACTATCAAAAGAAAATCCGCTTTCAATTCGTGTTCTAATTGGCAAAGGATTTAAATCTATTTCGGATAAATTATACCGATGTGTATCTTTTAAAAATGCATTATCTATTGATGTGCCAATACAAAAATCATGCTGGCTACTATAGCGATAAAGTAGCACTTGGAGGCTACTGATTACAGTAAAAAGAATGGATGATTCCCCAAACAAATTATTGATTTTATCAATTGAGATGGAATCTTTTGGGAATTGGACTTTCAGAAAATCGCCTTTCTCATCCAATGGTCCGAATGGATCTCTGGGTAATTGAAGGGGTTCAAGGCCTTGAAGCTTTGATCTCCAAAATTTTATACTTTCTCCACTATCTTTTTTGGATAATAGGTCATTTGGGCTTTTCAGGATCGACATAATTAATAGCTATAAAAAGATACTCAAATATTAATCGTTGTGGTTTAGGATTGTTTCAATTCCAATGGATTTTTAGTATTTAGAGGAAAATTTATAGGCGAGTGAATGTCTAATGAGAAAGGTAATAATTCTATAAATGAAAAGAAAAGAAAACATTTTTCTTTCCTTCTTGTATCTTCACATATTAAAAATCAAAAAAAATTAAACATGATGAAAAATCTTAAATTTTATTCCATTGCAATTATGGTTCTTTTCTTTACTGCTACAGAATTGACCTTTGCACAAATGCAAGCCCCTGCGGCAAGCCCTGCGGCTTTTGTGTCGCAAAATGTTGGATTTACCAAAATCAGTATTGACTATTCTTCACCTGCAATGAAGGGAAGAAAAGTTTTTGGTGATCTTGAAAAATATGGTGTTTCTTGGAGGGCTGGCGCAAATGCTGCCACTACGATCGAATTCAGCACAGGGGTAAGTATTGGCGGAAAAAATATCCGTCCCGGAAAGTACACAATGTTCATCACTCCCCAAGCTTCAGGTGATTGGACTGTTCGTTTGAACGGAAAAGGAAATTCTGTATTCACCTACATGAAAGATGGTAAAATTGATGAGGAAGCTTTGGCTAAAGATGATGTGGTAGCTATTAATGTTACGCCAAGAATGGCAGCAGATTCTCACGAAAGACTTTCTTACACAATATCTGCTGAAGATAATAAAGTAGCCAAAGTAACCATGGCTTGGGACAAAGTAAGGTTATCATTTATGATAGATACCCAAGTGGATCAAAAAATGGAAGGCTTCAAAGGAGCATTCTAAAATCCATATTTGCCATTAAAGCAAACTCCCACAGATTATTTGAAATCTGTGGGAGTTTTTTATGGGCCAAGAAATCAGTCAAATATCAATTTACCTTTAGGTTCTGGAATGGGAATTCCTTCTTCCTTAGCAACCTTTATCCAAAGGTCGATAGCAATTGAGCATTTTCTAAAGCTTCATTGGCGGTCTTTCCATGAACAATCAAGGTGGTTAGGGTAATTCTGCAATAAATGAATCGTTCTCTTTACTCCAATAGATAATTACTTCATATTTATGCATAATTCAAGGTAATTTATAGTTTCTTCATTTCGGAATGCACTTCCAAACTGCCCACTGCACACTGAGACTGCCAACTACTGCCCACTGAGACTGCCCACTGCGCACTGAGACTACCGACTGCATACTGCTACCCACTGTAAAACCTGCAAACTGCGACTGCCTACTGACCACTGCGACTGCCCACTGACATCACTCTTTCCAGTCAACCCCAGTATCCTTCCATTTTTTCTCATTAGCCGAATCCAAAACTGCTTGACAAACTTTTTGTGTTTCCAACGCATCCTGAAATGTAGGATGGCATGGTTTGCCTGTTTCAAGGGAATGGAAGAAATCAGCAGCATGATGGATAAAGGAATGCTCATAACCAATGGAAGTACCGGGAATCCACCACCTTTTCATGTAAGGTTGTTCTCCTTCTGTGATATGGATTTTTCTCCAACCCCTGACATGGGCTTCATCATTATGATCAAAGTATTCCAGCCAGTTCATATCATGCAAATCCCATCGGATAGAGGCATTTTCCCCGTTAATTTCAAAGGTATATAGTGCCTTATGTCCTCTTGCATATCTGGTTGCTTCAAACAGGCCGAGTGAACCGTTATCAAAATGGCAATGGAATAAACAGGCATCGTCAATTCCTACTTTTTGTACATTTCCACTTTCCTGATGGACCCGTTCTTTGACGAAAGTTTCAGTCATAGCTGACACATCAGCGATGCCGCCATTGAGCCACATAGCCGTATCGATACAATGTGCTAAAAGGTCTCCTGTCACTCCGGAACCTGCTGCATCCACATCCAATCTCCAGAGTCCATCCCCTCCTTGTGGGAGTTCGGGATTGATCGTCCAGTCCTGAAGGAAATTAGCCCTGTAATGGAATATCTTTCCCAGTTTACCGGAATCTACGATCTGCTTTGCCAATGTCACGGCTGGCACTTTTCTGTAATTGTACCAAACTGTATTTTTCACTCCTGCTTTTTCTACAGCTTTGACCATTGCTTCTCCTTCTTCAACGGTTTTAGAAAGTGGTTTTTCACAAAGGATCATTTTTCCTGCGGCTGCAGCAGCAATGGCTATTTCTGCATGGGAAGAATTGGGGGTGCAAATGTCCAATGCATCGATATCTTCCCGCGCAATTAATTTCTTCCAATCAGTTTCATAGGAGGAATAACCCCATTGCGCTGCAAATGCTTTTACCTTGTCTTCGCGTCTGGCACAAACTGCCTGTAATACAGGTTGGTAAAGATATTCAGGAAAGAAATCGGGTATTCTTTTGTAGGCATTGGTATGGATTCGGCCCATTAAACCTGTCCCTATCATTCCTATTCGGATTTGTTTTTTATTACTCATGGTTTAGATGAATTTTAGATTTTAGAGTTTAGATTTAAGATTTTAATTCCAGTAGAAAATGGAATTAGAAGTTAGAAAAGCAAAGTGGATTTGCTTAAATCCATTTACCTGATAACCACTGTCAGATTTTGGAGTCACCGTCATGCTGAACCTAGAGAAGCATCTCCTAAGGTCTAGGAAATGATAAATACAAGCATAAATAGTCCCTCTAGAGATTCCTCGTGCCTACCAATGACATAAATCGGAGCGGTACGTCACCCGTAGGAAGGGTCTCCTGAGGATCAGTAAATGATAGAATTAACATTAATAGATCCTTTTGAGATTCCTCGTACCTCGGAATGACGGGCAGCTTGATGTCATTCCCCTTTCTGTAAGTGCCAATTTTCTCTACTACTACCAAAGACGGAACAAATCTTTATCCTCTTCAGTCTCCCTTCCCTCAACATCGCTCATCCGTCATCGGACATCCGACACTTACCCCACCCATCCATGCGCTTCCCTGACTTTGATCATGGCAGCGAGGATATCATTCCAAGTTTCCTGCTTTCCCATGACAGCATTGGGGAACATACAGCCATCCCAACAAATATGGTTGAAGGCTTTTGTAAGTTGACCGTCTGCATTTCGCAACCAATGTCCTGCATCATGGGTAATATCTAATTTTCCATTGGGATCTGTGGCTAAGCAGTGTCTTCCTGTTTTGTCATGAGAACCTGAACCGAAAACAGTGCCGTCATTTTGAGCCACATGGAAATCAATCGTCCAAGGGCGTAAAGCTTTGGTGAGTTTTTTGAAAGCTTCATCCAAAGTCTCCCGATCATTCCAGTCAAAATCTTTTGGAAGGATTCTGTCATCAGGACTATTGTATCCCAACATGTACAAAAAGGTGTGGGACATATCTGCCTGAAAACCAATATTAGGTCTATTTGTCTGATCAAGGGTATCAATCATTACTTTCCAACTGTGCATACCACCCCAACAAATCTCACCTTCCGCCGCAAGTTTTTCTCCAAAATCGGCAGCCACATCGCAGGCTTCCCTAAATGTCTGGGCAATGAGTTTGGTGTTGTTTATGGGGTCTTTTGCCCAGTTTTCTACACTACTGGCAGAATCAATACGAACCACACCATATTGCCTTACCCCTAGGTCTTTGAGTTTTTGGCCGAATGCACATGATTTTCGGACCATTTCTACAAATAATGCACGGTCTTCTTTACTGCCCATTGCCGGCCCTCCCCAAATCGGAGCGACCAAGCTTCCGATATTCAGATTGAGGTTTTGGACTTTTTCGGCCAATCGTTTGACGCCGTCATCAGACATGTCCAAGTCGATATGGGGGTCAAAGAGGCCAATATCGATACCGTCAAATTTCACACCGTCCACTTCTGCAGTAGCGGTATATTTCAGCATTTCGTCAAAAGAAATAACAGGCTCAGAATCTGGCCCTTTTCCAACAATACCTGGCCAAGTGGCATTGTGTAGTTTAGGATAATTATTTTGGGACATGGTTTTTTTTGGTTTTATTATTATTGATTTTTTATTGATAAGGTTATCCGCATTCTTGTCAGTTAGGCTTCATCCTTGTTTAAAATTGACGATGACCGATGGCCGATGTAACGGGCATTGAAGCATCTAATCATAAATTCTTTTTTTTTTGTTCAGTTACTGACATGATTGCGGACAAACATTATTTAGTGAATTGATAAATAGTAAATTTTTATTTAGGTATTTGGTTAGAGATCAACGGTCCACATACATCGGTCATCCGACAACTTTCAAAGCTTCAAATCCGGGTTATTCGGCCCGAAGTGTTTCAGCATCACAATGGGATCTGTCTTAGAATGGTTTGTTATCCTGACTCCCTGCTTGGCTGCTTTTTCAGTGACAAAGAATTCATCATGGGTCAATTGACCATACCTTATCAAGGCAGGGGTCTCAATGTCCCAAACACCCATTTTTCCATGACCCTGCATCATGATCAGCCCATAAGCAGCATTATCGGTAATGGTAATTGTCTGTCCTGGTAAGATCGTCAGTTCCTTGGCACTGAAATCATGGGAGAGATAACAAATCCAGTTTTCAATATAGCCATTGGATTTCATATTTTCCAGTTCAGAGACTGGTTTTGGTAACATAAATCGGGTTTCCAGAATATTGGGATTGGTATTCAGTTCCCAGTCAATGACTTCTACCAATAGGTCATAATCGCCAATTCTGTCTTTTGGAGTGCCGTTCCATAACAACTCATCGGGAATAATGGCCTCATTGACCAAAGATTGGTACATGGCGAAAATATCCGAAGCCTTCTGTGGCTCATAGGTGCACAAACTACCCGGGGCATGCAGCATTCCCGGAGGTACATCCCAACCAGTACCGGGCTCCAATTTGAATGCTTGGGAATAGTTGGTGATTTTATTGTCACCTTTATTGAAATTCATCAGACATTCTTTGATCTGCTCTTTGGTAGTTCCGGGTGCAATGCCAAAAAAGGTATAGGGAAAATCACCACCGTGATTATTGAGTTGTGGTGGGAAATAATACGCTTCGGGCTTTCCCTTCTGACCTGTCATGGCCGCATATTCATCATTGTGATGAATGTGGTGGGGTAGAGGTCCCATATTATCAAAAAATTTGGAATACATGGGCCAGCTTTTGTACTTTTCCCAGATACGTTCACCGATGATTTCACTGCCAAGATTTTCGATGGCATCTTTCAGCAAAAACTGCTTTTCTTCTTTACCATCCTGAAAAACCACCGGACTCAAACCTTCATTTTTTCCGGTCAAAGGGCCGTTTTGGGCAGGGGTAGTAGAAGACAGCCATCTTTCATCAATGCCACCTCTTGCGCCACCTAAGACATAATAGTCATCTGGATGCAATTTGATTCTCCGTCCCGGAACACAAAAAGACCTGGGTACCCAAGTAGGTGCTAATCTGAGGATTCCTTCTCCTTGTTCTAATGCTTTTTTTGCCAAACTCATATTTTTTTGGTTATTGGGTTATCTATTAAATACTTTATTGCCAATTCTGATCCTGTAGGTTATTTTAATCATTCCAGATATTTTTTGATATTAAGATAATCATTGATATCTGCCCGAAGCAGGCATGTTGGATATTATATAGGGTTTTTCTGGTTAATTTCGATTAAGTTTTTTAATTCTTCTGTTGCGTTCAAGACCTTTATTTCAAGATCATAAAATCTTTTTTCGTTTGGAGCCAATTGAATCAAAGTACCTTCTTTTCGGGCTTTGGTCTGTCCAATTGGGGGATTGGTGGCAGGTTCCAATGCAGTGACATACTCTCCTTTTCCCCAATGCTGCCAATTGATCAGCCAAGGGAGTTGGTTGGTGTTGAATTTAATGGACAGGCCTATTCCTAAATTTTGGTTGACAAATCCACAGGTGCAATTTCCATCCTGATCTGATTGAGGGGTGATGAACGCAACATCCTCCCCAAATCCAGCATGTTCATCCATTGGAGCTGAACACTTTTTGAAATTATTATTGGCATTGAAAATCCTGTTTTGGGGGTTATTGTCCATCGAATGCCAACTGCCTTTCCAAATGATATCTGTGCCTTCGTCAATCAGAGGATACCCACAGTTGATATGATACAATAGCATGTGAGGGGCAATTGTGTTTCCCTTATTGGTAACCTCATCCCGAATTCTAATCAAAGCTTGCCCAAGTGTTGCGGAAATTGTTCTTTTCAACTCAATGCTTGGCCCAAAAGTCGTTGTCTCCCTGATGAGGCCCGTGATGCACATTTCCATTTTCCCATTAATGGGATCGGGTTGTTGAATAGAAATATTCTCTGCCGCAATGTTGCTGTAATTCCCGTGAAGCCCTCTTGAACCGGACTCATCAGATTCAGGGCCTCCGATATGGGATAAACCGCAGGTGGTCAGCAATCCGCCGCCAAAAGTTCTTAGCCAATCAATTCCATTATTTGAAAAGGGTTGTGGTGCTACAACCCCTGCATGGCTGATCCAAGCCAAACTGCTGGCATTGAAAAAAGCATCAGCGATGTCCATGCCCCTGTCCAAAACAACCTTATATCTAAGGCCGGTCCCTGTATTGACCCAAGCAATCCCGACACCTTTTCCCGTGCCATTGTCCAGAACGGAAGTTTCTATTCCGCCAAGTTGTTGGGAGTTTGAAATCTTGTCTTTCCACAAGGGAGTTTTCATCTGTACAGATTCTATGAGTAAACAAAAATTAAGTTATTATCAATAAATTAATCCTCTATCCTGTTCTATCTTGCTTTTTCAGTTTATTGGTAAACAAATTAAATGAATAGGACTTGGAGACATTACAACACTTTTAACATTAGGTAAAATACATAATTTATTGATTAAATATCTTTCATTTACAAGTGATTTTTGCCAGTGCAAGAAATGTGGTTTAAATGGAAAGTTGAATCAGAATTAGTATGGAAAAAAAGTGAAAACAGATGTTAGCAAGGTCAAATTTTCCCACCCATAAAATAACTTTTCAAGTTATCACTTAATGGCAAGCCATTCTTTTCTATTTGTATAATTTGAATGACAATTAACCTTAAACCTATGAAAAAATGAAACCAAACAAATCACTTCCAATTATTGCTGTATTGATATATTTTTTGCTGGGATTTGATCTTTATGCTCAAAGTTCCAAACAGGATATTTATGAACTGAGGACGTACCATATTGAAAATAAAGATCAGGAGAACCAAGTAGACAATTACCTGAAAAATGCCTTGCTTCCAGCATTACATAGAAACGGTGTTGGAAAAGTTGGCGTTTTCAAACCGATCTCTTCACAGCCTGATGCAGGTAAAAAAATATATGTTTTCATTCCCTATAAATCGATGAAGCAATATTTGGCATTACCGTCAAAACTTGAAAAAGATAATATCTATTTGGAGGCAGGGAATCCTTATATATATGCTTCCCATAACAACCCACCTTTTAAAAGGATTGAAACCGCATTGCTTCAGGCTTTCACAGGCATGCCGAGATTTAAAGAGTCCAATGTAACTGGCGCCAAAAAAAATCAGGTGTATGAATTGCGAAGTTATGAAGCTGCGACAGAAAGACTTTATAGACAAAAGGTGAAAATGTTCAATGAAGGAGAAATTGAAATTTTCTTCAAGCTTGACTTCAATCCCGTGTTTTTTGCAGAGACATTGGCAGGTGCACAAATGCCAAATCTGATGTATATGACCTCTTTCCCCAATATGGAATCAAGAGATGCCCATTGGAAAGCTTTTGGGACTGACCCTGATTGGGACAGAATGAAGGTAATGGAAGAATACCAGAATACCGTATCAAGGAATGATACAAGGTTGCTTTATCCAGCAGATTATTCCGATTTATAAACCAATTAATTTAATATCCCCCAAAGATTCCAATTCATTTGTTTTTGTTATGATTTATACCTTCAAAACAGAACCAAATAATAGTAAATCTTTGGGGAGTTATTTTTAGCAAGTGAGAAATTGAACTTAATATTCCTTCAAGTAAATATCTCTGAACTCCACTTTCATCGGAGGTCCCACATGTACCTGAACTCCCAAATAGCCCTTTGAACTGCTGTTTATTGGATCTTTGTCCACTACTTCACTCATCAAAATCCCATTCACAAAGTGTTGCAAAACATTCTCTTTGATAATCAGGTGCATGCTGTTCCAGTCCTCTGCATGGATCAGATTTTTCAAAGAATCCCGATCACCTAGATCCTCAACAACCAATAAGCCTTTCCAAGCATTTCTTTCAACATTATCCCTCAATTCCCCGGGAGGGTCCTGTGGTTGGATTTCTGTTTTTTGGCCCCTGTAAGCTAAAGTGGTTCTCTTCCTCTCTTCGTAATTTTGACCTGTATAGGTGTTTTTGCCATCTATATCAGCTTGATATCCTTTTAGAGCATAAGGCAATTCTGTTAGCCTTCCACTTCTGTAGTTGATGCCAGAGTTTCCGTTTTCACTAATTCTGAATTCGAGTTTCAATTCAAAGTCATCCGGTTCAGCCCCTTCCCAAATCAAAAAGGTGTTGTTTTTTACTATGGTTTCAGGGGTTATCTCTCCGATGAGGATGCCGTTTTCCACTCTCCAATAAACAGAATCGCCTTCCCAGCCTTCAAGACTTTGGCCATCGAAAATTGAAATGAACCCTTCATTTTCATCAAGACTTACGGTTTCAGTACTCTTTTCTTTATTGGGGCTTGAACCACAACCTAAAGAAGCAATTAGAATAATTGATGATATGATTAGATTTAGCTGTATGATCTTCATATATTTTCAATAAATTTTGAAATGTTAACAATAATTGAATTTTAGATATAAACCTTCCTTCTCGCTTGTCAACGGGACAGGCAATGCCTCGTGTCTACCAATTACGTAATCGGAGCGGCCGTAATGCAGCTGAAGGCATAAAATTTTATGCTTAGCTCACCAATCAATTGCCTCCTGCTTTAGCTGGAGGAAAAAAAAAGAATAATCTCCCTCGGCTTTAGCCAAACATATTACCCGATACTTTATCCTACATTTCTTTTTTGGCTAAAGCCTATTGGTATTTTGCATTTATTTATGAATGGGCTGATTCCTATTGATACCCACTACCCTTAAATACCATTTTCTTTTCTTTAAACATCAATTTTTCTTCCTCCCAATCACAAATTATTGATAAACCTCATGATTCGGATTTCCTCCTGAGATCAAATAAGCCATCAAATCTTTCAGTTCCTCTTCGTTCAGCCTGTTGATCAAACCGGGCATCATGACAGATATATCGGATAATTTCTTGCTTGTCACATCCTTCTTAGGGATTTCTCTGATGGTCTGTGGATCAAATGGATTTTGGGAAATATAATATTTCTCTTTGTCCTCGTTGGTCAGTTTGCCCAATACTGAACTGCCGTCAGCCAAATAGAATATAGTCGCTGCATATTGATCACTGATGACTGCATTTGGATGGATGGTGGATTCCAGGATGTCTTTTGTGGAAAACCTAGTCCCCAATTGGGTCAAGTCTGGTCCAACAATTCCACCCTCCCCTTGCATGGTATGACAGGATAGACATAAAGTGGCGGCATACATGCCTTTGCCTTTTACCAAATCCCTTCCTTTGAGATCATCCATTAATACCAAAGCTTCATCCACCTTCCAGTTTTTACCCGGCCCTTGCGGTTGAATAGATGAAACCATCAAATCATTCCCACTTCCTGTCAATAGAGAAGCACCCGAAACCTCATTATAATGGTCGAATTTATCAGCGCTGACATGGGTCAATGCCATTTTTCTTGCGCGATCTATAAATCCTACATAACTTCTTCCCCCTTTGTATTTGAAGGCATCATGGATCCAAGTGAAATATTCCTCTCTCAGTTCAGGTGTCCAACCGACCTTTGCATTACCAAGAACTGTCGCGTAATAGGATTGCTGTGCAGGTGGGACATTGGCCAACATGTCAGCGATATCCAATCCGTATTGGGGATTTCTCAAAATCAGATCTGAGGAAGAGGTGAAAGTTTTTTGAAAATCAGCATCATCCTTGGCCTCTTTCAACAAAGCCAATGTTTTTTCCACAGCCTCAGGGGCATCCAAATAGACCAAAACCTTACTTAGCAGCCTGTCGGTATTGTTATTGTTGGCCGGAAAATTCGGGTTTAGGTAATTGACTAGTTCGCTTCTCAAATTATTTGATGGCAAACCTTGTCTAAAGAGGTTCAATTCGAAAGCCCTGACCAAATTGACTTTTTCCGTCGCATTCAATTGTTTAAAATCAACGTTCATTAAGGCTCCTAAAATTTTTGGTTGAAGGTTTTTGTCCCCATGCCTCGAAAGTGCAATCATGGACTGAACCAACGTATTAGGATCTTTTTCTGTCAAAGCCCTACTTTCCCATTCCTTTACAGGTTGGTGCTCAAGGGCAATTCTTGCAGCATATTGGACAAATCTATCCTCATGCCTCAGATAAGGCCATAGGAAATCCGCGGCACCGGCTTTTGGTCCACCTGTGTGGAATTCCTCTAATTTTCTTCTGATCTGATGGGCTTCCGTTAGTTCAGTTTTAGTGCTTTTTTCTTCAACATCGCCATCATAATAAATTCTATAGACATCAGATTGAAGTCTTCTACCTCCTGTCATAAAATACATAGCACCATCCGGACCTATGGCCCCATCAGTAAGTGGGAGCGGAGAACCTGAAATAAATTCCTCTGCAGTGGCCGAATAAGTTGCACCGGAAGGTTCCAAAAACACGGCATAAATAATTCCAAAACTCCAGTCAAAAGCAAAAAGTGCTTTCCTGTATTTCTCAGGAAAATTTGATCCGGTTCCGAACATGACATTGGTAGGTGAACCTTGGCCAATATTCAAAGTAGCCGGTAAATTGTCAGGATAGACAGGTGACCATTTTTGATTTCCTGTTCTCCAGCCAAATTCGCTACCACTTGTTACATGGCATATTCTGGTAGGTCGGTACCAAGGCATACCAAAATCCCATTCCATATCAGAATCATAAGTGAAAAGATCGCCTGCTTCATTGAAAGCGATGTCATAGGCATTCCTGAATCCGGCACTGATCAATTCCCAATTTTTCCCTTCAGGATCAATTTTGGCAATCCATCCTCCGGGAGCCATCCTGTTGTTGGCATGACCTCTTGGGTCTTTGATGACCGGAAAAAGATTGTCCTCATCCCAAACACGGGGCAGCCTGTATGCATCCATTTCAGGAACATCAATATGATTTCCGACCACAATATAAATGGATTGTTGGTCTGGAGATAAAATCATACTGTGAGGCCCATGTTCCCCGGGATCCCCTTTCAATGATTTGATTAAAGTGATTTTATCATATTGGTCGTCTCCCGTAGTATCCTGAATTCTGTATAATCCGGTTCCTTTGTCAAAAGCATCATTCGGGTTATGATTCACCATCACATAAAGACTGTTGAAAGCGTACAATACCCCCTGTGCAAAACCCATCCCGATTTTGCTTTCACCTTCGGAACCAATCGTGAGTTTTTCAACCTTAGGTGTAAGATCCTCGGATCCTATTGCGGGTATTTCCAGCCTATAAAGTGAACCATACTGATCCGTGGCAATCATTCTACCTTTGTCATCGAATGTTATTCCCACCCACGATCCTTGCTCGTTTTCACCTGGGCTATAGAGATGCTCAGCCTTAAATCCAGAAATCAATTTTAATTTGTCCAATTTTGGATCAAGGGGTTCTGACTTCTCTTCACTTTTTCCACAGGATAATACCAGGCAAACCGAAAGAATGATCATCAGATGTTTGCCAATTGAAAGTTTTGTGAACATGTTTCTTGGATTTATTGGGTTATTTAATAAAGGTGAAATTGAAAATATTCTTTGATTAAAGGACTTTCAAGTTAAGAGAAATTGCAGCGATTATAAAACCATTCATAGGCTAAATTGCCCAATTATGGGATTTTAATTTTAAGCTAATAATTCCATTTCAGCTTTCCCGTGTCCATCAGGTGTTGTGTAAAATGGTCTTTTTTCGATTTCATAATTTGTGTCTGGAGATATGCCCAAGGTATGGTAAATCGTTTGATGAATGCTGTCTATTTTAATAGGCTTTTCCACTGTTTTACAGGGCCTTTCATCTGCTGTTCTGCCATACACATGACCTCTTTTTATGCCACCACCAAACAGCAAAATGGAACAGCCATCGGTGAAATGCCGGTGCATACCATAATTTTTCATGTCCTCAATGATGTCAGGAACCTCTACCTGATCCAGTACTTTGAGTTCAGGCCTTCCTTCCGTCAGCATGTCCCTGCTGAATTCACTGGCAACAATGACCAATGTACGGTCTAATCTTCCGTTTTCATCCAGGTCCTGTATCAAGCGTGCTATCGGCGCATCGATCATTTTTTTCATATCCTTCAATCTGGTATGTCCATTGTCATGGGTATCCCAGCCAAAGAAAGGTTCGTATTCCGTGGTCACGCTGAGAAATCTTGCACCTTGATCTACCAGTCTTTTGGCTAAAAGGCAGCCAAGTCCAAATTTCCCGGTATTGTAAATGTCGTAGCTTTCCTTGGGTTCCAAACTGAGGTCAAAGGCCTTTGCTTCCGGAGAATTCAGCAACATGTAGGCTTGTTCCATGGATCTTTTCAGGGACTCTTTTTGATAGTCACTGCCAAATTCTCCCATGGAACTTTCTTTTACCAGGTTTTCATAGAGTTGGTTTCTTGCCTCAAACCTACCGGTTGACATTCCCACAGGAGGTCTAACACTTTCCAGTCCAGTGCTTGGGTCAGGAATTAAAAAAGGTCCAAATTCACTTCCTAAAAATCCTGCACTATGGAAGGCTTTCAGTTCTTCACCTTCACCAACTGTAAACCTTTGTCCAATATTGATGAATGGGGGAATGACTGGATTAAGAGGTCCCAATTCCTTGGCAATCCAAGAACCGATATGCGGGACCACCACTGATTGCGGAGGTTCATAGCAGGTGTGCCAGTGATATTGGTGCCGGGTATGCAGGATATGACCCAAATCAGCGGCAACATAAGATCTGATCAAGGTGCCTTTGTCCATGATTTTCCCTATAGATTCCAACCCTTCAGAAAAATGAATACCATCCAAAGCTGTCGAGAATGAAGGGAAAGTACTCAATACCTCTTTTGACTCAATACCTTTTCTAAAAGACGTATATTTTTTGGGGTCAAAGGTTTCGGTATGGGCCATTCCCCCGGCCATAAACAATAAAATAACTGTATCGGCTGAGGATGGGATCGGAATCTTGGAATTGCAGGAAGAAAACAGACCTGCCATCGGTGCTCCCAAGCCCATCGTTGCGATGGTGGCAGCACTTGTTTTTTTCAGAAAATCCCTTCTGTTCAGGTTATTTTTCATGGTTCAGTAAATTAACTGAAATTCAGGAAGTAATAAAACCGCCCAAAACAAATCCTGTATTTTATCAGTTTCCGGTTGATCTCCCAATGCCGCTTTGGCAATCTGAAATTCTTTTTGGCTTGGTTTTCTGTTTAGCGTTTGGGCAAAAACTTCTTGGATAATAGCATCGCTTGATGGGTATTTTTCTTTCCAATAATCTGCTCCCTTTTGAAGGACATTATTGAGCTTTTCTCCATTTGTAAGCTCAAGGGATTGCAAGAGATTGGCTTGGGAGTCCCTGCTTGTGGAGACAATCTCCCTATTGGGTCTGCCCATAGCGGTAAGAAAACTGTTGTTGGCTACCAAGGATGCTCTGGGAAATTCAGTTGGCTTCTGTTCCGGCAAAAGCTGGTCCGGTTTATATTTCAGATCTTTTTCTTCAAAAACAGGATAGAAAATCCGGCTGATGGCATCTGAAAACTGCTCCGCAGTCAACCTCCTCCGAACCATTCCGGTGAACTTATAATCTTCTGAAAAAAGAAGATCGGGACTTTTAACACCAATGGAACCGGACTGATAAATCCTGGATGAAGCAATCAAATAGATCAACCCTTTAAGGTCATAATTTTTGTCCACAAATTCCGAGGCCAGCCAATCCAACAAATCCTGACTCCAAGGTTCATTGTCCATTTCATCCACAGGTTCCACTATGCCTCTGCCCATCATTTGTTTCCAAACTCTATTGACCATTGTCCTGTACATTCGGCCATTGGCAGGTTGCACCAGATAATCTGACAATTGGCGAAGTTTCTCGGAACGTGTGGCAGTGCTGTCGATTTCTCCCAATTCCTCCCAGAGTATTTTGGTTCCTGCCATTTTTCCGGTCGGAATGTCGCATCGGCTGAGTTCCAAAGTGCTGTCCGCAAAAATATTGGCAAAGGCATAAGCTTCTTCCAATTTCCAATCCGAAATAAAACTATCATGACAGGAAGCGCATTTGAGGTTGAGTCCCAAAATCACCTGTCCGACATTCTGTGCGGCCTGCATTTCCGTTCGTTGACTGGCATTGACGGTGCCTCTCCATCGGATACCTTCGATAAAGCCTTTCGATTCCTCAGTAGGATTTAAAAGTTCTCTGACTAATTGGTGGTAAGGTTTATTTTCTTGCAGAGACTTATATAGCCAATCGGTAATATTGTACCGCCCCTTCGTGATATATCCTGTACCTGTATAATCATTCCTAAGGATATCATTCCAAAAAGTCAACCAATGCTGTGCATAGTCCTCTTTGCGATCCAAGAGATCTCTTAGCCAAATGTCTCTTTTGTCGGGTCTGTCATCCAAATTGAAACTTTCCAGTTCTGAAGGTGAGGGCACCAATCCGACCACATCCAAATATATCCTTCGGAGATAGGTTTTGTCATCGACAGTTTGCTGCCACGTAATCCCGTTTTCTTTGAAATACAAGTCAACCCATAGGTCAACAGGATTTTCAAAACCCACAGTAGATTTTGGGAGATTGGGTTTTCGGGGTTCCATTTTTGCGACCCTGTATATGCTGGGATTTTCCGCATCATCAGGCCAAGGCGCGCCTTGGTCAATCCAAAAACCCAAAAGAGTGATTTCATCTTTGCTCAGAAGTTTGCCCTTTGAGGGCATTACATCTTTGTGGTTTTTGGATAGACTAATTCTGCGGATCATTTCGCTTTGGGTGGCATTTCCAGGTAGTAAGATTTCACCTGATTCACCTCCTTTATAAACTGACTCTTTGGAATCCAACCTTAAATCTGCCTCAACCTTGGCACCACTATGGCATTTATAGCAATTATGGGCCAAAATGGTCCTTACTTCACCGATTAGTTGGATTTCCTTTTCATGGCTTAATCCGCCGGAAGTGTCTCCGTATTTGGTCAATTCAAAACTATGGGTCTGATAATTATTGGATTCTGACCAAGGAAAGGTTTCGGTAAGATAATTTTCTCCGTGTGTCAGGGAAGCACCAAGATGACCGGTAATTATAACAGATAGAGATGTCAGGAAAAGGGAAGCCCTAAACCATTTGAGAAACCTTTGTTTCTTAATGGAAAGATGGAAGAAAATGAGAATAAGCAAACTTCCAACTCCTGTTAAAATCCCTGTCAATCTGTGCCAGTCCAATAATTCTCCTGAAATATCTTCATTTCCTGCCAGCAATAAACCTAGCAATAATGAAAGCCAGGCACTGAAGATTCCCGCTTTGACCATGATATGGATACCGGGCTTTAACTTGGAATCAGGCCGACCTATCGTCCATACCTCGAGAATTGCCGCAAAAAGTAACAGGCTAATGGGGAAATGGACTATCATAGGATGTAGTCTTCCCAAAAACTGCCAAAACCAAAAAGAGTCTGAAATCATTTGAAAATATAAGCCAATTGAATTGAATCTAAAATACCAGAGTTAATTTTCTTTAAATTACAGAGGAAAAGTATCCTGTACCATCATGTTTTGAATATTTTATATGGTCTATTTGCCGACTGACATTTTTCAATTTGGTAATTTGTCTTCCTGTTTTTACCTTTTCCCGATTTCCTGAATTAAATGCAAGTGAATCTATCATTAAACAGGATAATGCAGGATAGCCTCTTTTAAAAAATTCCAAATATTACAACCTTGTTCTTTATCAATCTTCCGAATGATTTTAAGGAAAAGTACTTAACAAATGATATGAAAGCAACGAACCCCTTTGAACTCAAAATTGGCATTCAAATAAGAATTTTCATTATAGTATTGATATCATTTGCCGCATTTCAATGTAGCCAAGATGAGTCATTGGAATTCCAAAAAGGTTCACATATAATGTTGGTAGGTAATAACCTTGGCTCAAGGATGATGGAATATGGGACATTTGAAACGGAAATGCATGTTAGATATCCTGACAGCTTGCTTTACATCCGCAATATGTGCGATGGAGGAAATACTCCTGGATTCAGACCTCATTCCGGTAGGGAATCTCCTTGGGCATTTCCGGGAGCAGAGGAATTTCAGACCGAGTTGGCCAATAATTCTAATTCCCAAGGACATTATGAAACCCCGGATGAATGGTTAAGCAGGCATGAGGCGGATGTTATTCTGGCATTTTTTGGCTACAATGAATCCTTTCAGGGGAAAGATGGACTGGAAAATTATAAGGCCGAGCTGGATGCTTTTATTAAACATACCCTTCGCCAACATTATAACGGGAAGTCTTCTCCCAAACTTGCCATCATTTCACCAATAGCATTCGAGGATCTTTCCGGAAGCAGGGACTTGCCCAACGGTATAAGGGAAAATGAAAACCTTGCAATGTACACCAAAGCCATGAAAGAGGTTTCGGAAAAAAATCAGGTGCTTTTTGTGGATGCCTTTGAACCTTCCAAAAAATGGTATGATTCCTCAACGGAACCTTTAACCATCGATGGGTCACAATTGATTGAAGAGGGATATAAAAAACTGGCTGTTTTATTGGCTGATCAAGTCTTCGGGAAAGCCAAACCAAAGGCCGACGAGCATCGGAAACTGATCCATGAGATGGTCTTGGAAAAGAATTGGATGTGGCACAACGATTACAAATCACCAAATGGTGTCCATGTTTATGGAAGAAGGTATAATCCATTTGGACCGGACAATTACCCGGCAGAATTGGAGAAAATCCGACAGATGACCGTCATCAGAGATGAGGCTATTTGGAAAGCTGCCAAAGGTGAGAAAATGGATCTGGCCGCTGCCGATAAAAATACCAGGGAGCTCCCACCGGTACAGACCAATTTTAACCCGCAACAAAATGGCAGCTTGGAATACCTTTATGGAGAAGATGCCCTAAAAACATTGACCGTTCCTGAGGGTTATAAAATAGAGCTTTTTGCCTCTGAGGTTGAATTTCCCGATATGGCCAATCCCGTTCAGATGAGTTTCGACAACAAAGGAAGACTTTGGGTAGCCACCTGTCCAAGTTACCCACATTACAAACCCGGTGACAGTAAGCCAAATGATAAAATCATCATACTGGAAGATACCAATGGCGATGGGAAAGCGGACAAACAGACGATATTTGCAGAGGGACTTCATTTGCCTATGGGCTTTGAAATTGCGCCTGAAGGGGTATATGTTTCCCAAGGGACAAGCCTTAAAATTCTGATGGATACGAATGGAGATGGCAAGGCAGATAAGGTTGAAATACTTTTAAGCGGATTTGATGACCACGATACCCACCATGTGATTTCAGCTTTTGCCGCAGATCCTTCCGGAGCGATTTATATGGGAGAAGGTGTATTCCTACATACCAATGTGGAAACATCTTATGGCCCGGTCAGGGCTACTAACGGCGGTTTTTATAGGTTCAATCCTGCCAGGAGTCATTTGGAGAGAACTGCCCAATTGTCCATTCCCAACCCTTGGGGAATTGCTTTTGATGATTGGGGACAGAATTTCTTTGCTGAAACTTCCGGCCCGGATGTCAGGTGGATGATGCCCGGTTCTGTTTTGCCTAGATATGGGGAAGCTACGCATAAATCCCAAAATCTGATTGAAGAATCTCAAAGGGTCAGACCGACTTCAGGATTGGAATTTGTATCGAGCAGACATTTTCCTGAAGAGGTACAGGGAGATATGTTGATCGCCAATACCATAGGCTTTCTTGGTATGAAGCAACATCAGATGATTGAGCAGGGAACAGGTTTTACTACGAAATTCAGGCAGGATATTGTCAAAGGAACTGACAGGAATTTCAGACCTGTGGATATGGAATTTGCTCCTGATGGATCCTTGTATTTTATTGATTGGCACAATGTCCTGATTGGCCATATGCAGCACAATGCACGCGATCCGCTTCGTGACCATGTGCATGGAAGGATCTACAGAATTACCTATCCATCCAGACCATTGGTGACCCCAGCTAAAATCGATGGGGCCAGCATTCCTGAATTGTTGGATAACTTGAAACTACCTGAATTCAGAGCACGCTATAGAACAAGGAGAGAACTCAGAGGTAGGAATGTGGATGAAGTAAACTCTGCTATTAAAACCTGGTCTGCCAATCTTGATAAAAATGATCCAAGGTATGAGCATTATTTGACGGAAGCATTATGGGTAACTTGGGGATTGAATAAAGTTGACCAAGAGCTACTCAAGCAATTGCTGAAAGCCAAGGATTATCGGGCAAGGGCAGCGGCAGTAAGGATCCTGAGATACACGGGTCATCAGGTGGAAGATCAGGATAAATTATTGATGGATGCAGTGAAAGACGAACATGGACGGGTCAGGTTGGAAGCAATCGTAGCGGCATCTTGGTTGCCCAGGGAAAAAGGGCTTCCTATTTTGGCTGAGGCAGAAATAATGCCTTTGGATGAATGGATGGTTCATGCCCATGAAGCGGCAGTTGCACATATCAATGGAATCACGGTAAGAGAGAAAAAAGAAGAAGATATCAAGTCCAATTTGACCGGCAGTGATCTGGAATTGTATAATATGGGCAAAGAAATTTATAATAGAGATGGTTATTGCAGTACCTGTCATCAACCTGATGGAAGGGGATTATCGGCATCTCTATTTCCTCCATTAGTGGGTACACCTTGGGTATTAGGTAGCGAAGAAAGGCTGATAAAATTAGTATTAAAAGGCCTATTGGGACCGATGGAAGTCTTGGGCAAAGAATATCCCGGTCAAGTACCCATGACCCCTTATGAAGGTATGCTCAATGACAATGAGATAGCAGCGGTATTGACCTATGTGAGAAATTCCTTTGGGAATCAGGCTTCTGCCATCAGACCTGAAAAAGTGAAAGAGGTTAGGGCTTCTGTGGAGGATAAGAAAGGTTTTTATTCTCCGGCTGAGTTGTTGAAGGAGCATCCGATGGAGAGATAATGGTGATATATGCTTTGCGATATAAATAGATATATGCCTTCGGCGATATAAGGGTCGAAATACTATAATGAGAGAAAAGCCATGAAAAAATTAATCTTAACATCTTTTATCCTTTGCCTCCTAACTTTGACATCAGGAGCACAGACTCAAGACCATCAAAAACTTTTGGAACTGGATAGGGGCTGGGAAAAGGCCCTTTTGGAGTCCAATGTGGGGTTTTTGGAGAATCTCCTGGCAAAAGATTTTGTCTGGGTTCACAACCATGCCGGCCTGATTGATGGAAAGGCTTCAGTAATCTCCCGAGCCAAGCGGATTCAGGATGGTCAGACTGACAATACCAAGGGTAGGATTTCCCGAGACCAAACTGTGGTGATTTTGGGAAAAACAGGTGTAGTGAGTGGATTCACAGTAGTGGATCGGGGACCAAGTCCGGTAACCTATCATTTTATGAGGACATATTCCAAAGTGAAAGGTAAGTATGTACTATTGGCCAATCATACCATGGCGATACCGGATGAGGAGTTGAAAGGGAATTAAGGGCTTCAGATTTTTAAAATAAAGCACTTAAATTTTTCCTCTTTCTTTCTAGAAATAGAGAATTCAGTTGACAAACATGGAATTTTAAACTTTTAACTTAAGATACTTTCCTACGTATTTAGCGAATGATATATTTCTTGATTTACTGAATGGATATAGAAAAATCTGAAAAACGGGATTAAGGTAACATAGTATATTTTTTGGATAAAATGATTGATTGCTAGGTGGATAGTTAGTCCTAACTTTAACCTAACCATAAACTTATCCTAATTAATATGAAATCAATCATTACTCACTTATTCCCCAAAAATGGACTGGCAATATTCGCTTTTGTCTTTTTTTATGGGATGTCCATTTATGATGGAAATGCACAAACAAGGATTACAGGTACTGTTGAAGACAATTCAAACAATCTTTTGCCTGGTGTAAGTATTCTGGTTGTAGGAACAACCTTTGGTACAGTTACGGACATTGATGGAAAATTTGAAATAATTGTTCCATCAGGTTCCAATTTACTGGCATTTTCATTTATAGGCTATGAGACACAGCAAGTTGATGTAACTACTCAATCAATTCTCAGAGTGATCATGACTGAGGATTCAAAGAGCTTGGATGAATTTGTTGTCACAGCATTTGGATTGCAGCGGGAAAGAAAAGAACTGGGTTATACCGTGCAGGCACTTAAACCCGAAGACCTTACTTCGGCACATGATTTTAACCTTGTCAATTCCTTGTCAGGGAAAATTGCGGGAGTCCAAGTTACCCAAAGTGGTTCTCAAATTGGGGCTTCTTCAAGGATAATCATTAGGGGAAATGCTTCATTTGCAGGTAATCAGCCACTCTTTGTTGTGGATGGAATTCCAATAGACAATACTAGTTCCAATCTGGACGGGGCCGGGGGCTTGGATTTCGGAAATGCCGCAGCGGACATTGATCCGGAGAATATTGCTTCATTGACCGTATTGAAAGGTGCCAATGCCGCAGCCTTATATGGAAACCGTGCTGCCCATGGTGTGATTTTGATCGAAACCAAAAGGGGAAACAAAGCGAGAAAGGGTATGGGGGTTGAATATACTTCTTCTGTGGTGTTCGATAATCCCGCTTTTTTTATGAATTTCCAAAATGAATATGGAATCGGGCAGCGTGGGGGAGAATATGATTGGCAGAGATTTTTGCAGAACAATCCCGGGCAGAATCTCACTTATAACCAATACGCTAAGCAGTTCAGTTATAATTATGTTAATGGCATTGGTGGAGGAGTTAATGAAAATTCAACATCATGGGGGCCGAGATATGATTCAGGACTCTTACTTGACCAATGGGTGAAAGGGCCAAATAGCTTATGGGAATCAAACCCAAGAAATATCCAGGACAATTTTTTCCAGACAGGAACCAATATCATCAACCAGGTAGCAATTACAGCAAAAGGTAAAGATGCAAATGGTAGGATTGCATTTTCCAATAGAAAGATGACAGGGATTTTCTTCGATACTGATCAGACAGTCAACACTTTTAATGCTAGCCTGACATTGAACCCACATGAGCGTTTGACTATTGGCTCCGGTTTTAATTATGTGCATAGGTTCAGTGACAATATCCCTGTGGTCTCTTATGGATCCATGACCAAACTCGCATGGGGGGCATTTAGGCATATTCCTCTAGATGAAGTGAAAAAAACATACCTGGAACATGAAAATGAAATGGGTAGTGGATACAATCAAAACCAAAACAATTTTTACTTTGACTTAAGAAATACAAATAGTATGAGCAGGCAGCGGTTTTTTGGCAATATAAATGCCACCTATCAGATCAACGATTGGCTTTCTGCCACTTCCCTGACAGGCATGGATTTTTATACTGAGGAGAGGAAGTCCATCACTTTGTCCAGGACAAGGGCCAACATTAACAATAAACGGGGAGGACAATTCTCCATATCCAATCAAAACAGACAAGAGTTTAATACTGATTTAAGGTTGGATATTAACAAACAATTTCAAAATGATATGGCAATAATCGGTTTGGTAGGAGGTAATTTCAGACAAAATAAATTTAATATCCTGTCTTTGAGTGCCCCTGATTTGGAGGTACCTGATTTATTCAATATTTCCAATGTCAAAGGGACTCCCGGTACAGGGATGATGGAAAGTTTACGGGAAACCTATAGTATATACTCATCAGCTACTTTTGGATACAAAGGGTTCATGTTTCTAGGTGTGACCGGTAGAAATGACTGGAGTTCTACTTTGCCCCCTGAAAACAGATCTTATTTCTATCCATCAGCAAATATGGCCGTGACCATGACTGATGCTTTTAAAATTAAAACCAAAAATTTCAACCACTTTCAGTTAAGGGCAAGCTGGGCAAAGGTAGGTTCGGACACGGATCCTTACCAATTGTTGGGGACATATAGTACTACCTATTTTAACAATATAGCCTTGTTCAATCCGCCTGCGGTAAAACCACCGGCAAACTTAAAGCCTGAGATGACTACTTCCATTGAATTTGGAACAGATTTAAGATTTTTTGGGGATAGACTTTCATTTGATGCCACGTATTATCAGCAAGTGACTGAGAACATGATCCTTCAGGTTCCAACCGCCAGATCAACCGGTTTTGCTTCACAACTTATCAATGCTGCCAAAATTCAGAATGAGGGAGTTGAACTTATCATTCGAGGCCTGGTAATGAAAAGGGGGGAATTTAACTGGAATGCAGTATTGAATTGGGCAAGAAATACGAGTACTGTTGTGGAACTATATGGGGGCTTGGAAAATATTACCATTAGCCCGGGATTTGGAGGGGCAAGATTGGTTGGTACACCAGGTCAACCATGGGGCGATATCAGTGGTTTGCCTTATGTCAGAGATGAAAATGGAAATATCAAGATAGCCCCGAATGGGACACCTATGACCACCAATCAGCAGGAAATTTTGGGAAATGTAACTCCCAAATGGATAGGAGGACTTCAAAATAGTTTTACTTACAAAAATTTCACCCTTGGGGCACTTCTTGATTGGCGTGTGGGCGGTGACTTTTTCAGTGGGACTTATTGGCATTCATACCCAACGGGAGCATTTTTGAATTCAGTCCAAAATAATGTAAGGGAAGAGGGAATAATTGTTCCTGGGGTCAAAGGTGACGGTTCACCCAACGATGTCAGAATATCAGCCCAAGATTACTACAACGGAGCCTGGGTATGGAACAACCATGAATATTCGATCATTGATGGTTCTTATTTAAAGTTGAGGGAACTGACCCTTGGATATAGGTTTAATGTTTGGAAATTGAGCAATGTCAACGTTTCCGTTTTCAGTAGAAATGTTGCCATTCTGCATAGGAGTGCAAAAGCCAAAGAACTTGGATTGGATCCGGAAGCAGCTTCCCAAATGGGCGGAAGTGAAAGGGGGACAGGGTTTGAAAACTTCATGGCTCCTACTACCAGAAATATTGGATTTATCCTGAAATTAAATTTCTAAGCTTTAGCAGTTGATGAAGATGATTCAAAAAAATGAAATCATTGATCAAACTATTAATTAATTTAAACGGTACAGAAATGAAAAACTTAATAATAAAAAAGATAAGCAAAGTATTGGCAGTTTTCTCATTGATTATTGCGACTTCTTGCATGGATGAATGGACCGAAATGAATATTAATCCAAACCAACCATCAGTAGTACCGGCTTCCAGTATTTTCGGTGCCGGACTTACCATAGTAGCGGGCCAATTATTCGGGGAAAGGATTGGTATTTATTATACAGGTACCTGGTCAGGACAATTAGCCGCAATTGGTGCAGGGGATTATGAATTCAGGGTGGATATCAACAATGGCCAATGGGACAACCTTTACAGGGCTATGGCCTACTTTGAAGATGCCAGGAAAACTGCCTTAAAGGAAGGTAACCAAAATCTTGCAGCTGTTTCTTTAATAATGAAGGCATATACAGCTCATCAGGTTTCTGATATGTGGGGAGATATTCCATATTCAGAGGCGTTTTTGTTGGGAGAAAGTGGTATTTTAAACCCTGTTTTTGATTCCCACCAAAAAGTTTACACAAAAATTCTAAGTGAATTGGAAGAAGCTGCTTCAATTCTCAATCCAGCTTCGGGTGCATTGGGAGTAGGAGACTTTATGTTTGCAGGTGATATCGCTAAATGGAGAAAATTTGCAAATTCCATCAGATTAAGAGTTGCCATGCGTATGTCTTTGGTGGAACCTCAAGCGGCAGCCCAGGTTTTGAACCAAATACTGGGATCACCCACCAATTTTCCTGTTTTTGAATCCAATGCGGATAATGCTTATTTGAGATGGCCTGGGATTGCAACCAATAACCTTGAACCTTGGAGATCTAGGCTTGGAGCACCTACCAATAAGGTTGACCAGTATCGTACAAACCATGACCTGATCAGTAGATTGATAGAATTGGATGATCCCCGATTGCCGGTCTATGCAGACCAAAACTTAAATGGTTTTTATAATGGCTACCGCATGGGAATTGGTCAGACAGGTTTCCCTCTTAATAATTTTAACAATGTGTCACACATTGGAAACAGATTTGGGTATGATGACCGTGGGTTCTCACCCTTTATGCATGCTGCCCAGGTATGGTTTATCAAAGCTGAATCCTACGAAAGGGGTTTGGTATCAGGTGGCAATGCAGAGGATGCTTACAATAATGGAATCACGACATCTTTGTTGGAAAACGGGATTCCCCAATCGGAAATTGACAATTACCTTCAGGTAGCTGGAGTTGCCTGGGGAAGTGGTTCAACTTCCAATCTGGAGAAAATAAGGTTGCAGAACTGGATCAGTTTGTATAAACAGAGCGTAGAGGCCTGGGCAGAGGTCAGGAGGACGGATGTGCCGCAGTTGGTCAATGTCTCCAATGACTATGCCAGTAACCACAACCGCCCTCCATTTAGGATGGCTTATCCTGCTAATGAGATTGCCTTTAATGAAAGCTTTCCTAACAACGTGGTTCAGGTGGATATCTTTTATGGCCAACAGATTTGGTGGGATACCAGAACAGGCGTTTATTGATAGCTTACTTTCCCTCTTTTAAAGGATTAATCCCAATAGAAGAGGGAACCCTTTCAAAATTATGTTAACAGGAATTGATTTTCCGAGATTGGTTTAAACCCCCTAAAAATGATACGAAGATTATTCTACATTTCATGGTTGCTGCCATTGGCAGTTTTTTCTATCCAGCTATTGCCGATTAAAAAAGACAGGATGGTCCGGACAACTCCTGTTTTTCAATCATCAAATGGACTCCATGGCTATATTGGGTACAGCACGACCAAGAGACCTGATGGATATGGTGCAGGGATTGGTTTTTACACTGCAGTATGGCCATTGGTTGAACAGCCGATTTCCGGATTTCAGATCGGTTTGCCCGGGAATTGGATCACCCCTGATAATCCCAACAACAAAGATATCCCATGTTGCCCTGAAGGTACTATTGCCCGCACATGGGCTCCAAGAGGCCCGACATGGTCCAGTGTTTTTCAAACTCAGGAGGGAGGATTGGGCTATTGGCGGGGAAATAGGTACCATTATGGTTCTCCAAAATTCAGTATGAATGGAGTACCGGATTGTTATAATTCAGAAATCGCTTCCCCGGGTTGGCCTTTTTTCTACAGGGCAGAAGCCTTACCCGATGATCAATTGGGGATAGCCCAACTCAGCAACAGAATTTTGGTGCCACCGGATGGGATTACCTTTGAAGGAGATTTGGAAGGAAGATTTTTGGGATATACCCACATGGCTCTTCCCCTAACTGAGGCCAAGACGGGGCCTCCTCCTACAGGAAATCAGAGTTGGACCCTGTTTTTAAACTCAGAAAACTTTAAAGGGCCTGTTGCTTTCTATATCCCTGAAATGTGGAGCAGGCTATCGAAGGAATATAAAGCCATTGAAGGAATGGGATTGGATACCCGGCCGGGAACAATGGGCGGTGGGGGTGCTATGGAAATCAATACAGTTCCTTCCATTGAAATGAAAGACCAAAAAGGAGATCTGTATGTCAAAATCCCCCAATTGCAATTTCCGATAAATGAAAAGGGTCAATCGGTACTGGTTCAGGATGTCACTTATTACTCCAAAGATGCACTCTTCAATTACCTGTTGGAATGGAAAAAAGGTGGCAAAGCTTATTCGGGAAAATTTGATGAAGCTCACACCTGGAAACCTGAATTAAAGCCGAGACCACTCTCATTAGATCAGGGCGCAAGCCTCAACAACGGGCGTGAAAAACTAACAGGGCTGGAAACTGTACTCCAAACCGTGGTTACCGAAACCAATGCCTTTGGACTCGAATGGAAAGACAATACCATCTCCACAGCAGGACGTTTCCCCCAGTATTTTAAAAAGGTGGGAGATCACCGAGTGGCAGTAAACCCGGAATCAGTTCCCCAGGCCCTTCGGGAAAAAGAATTTGCCAAGGCTGGATCAGAAAGCCATTACATCAATTGGAGAGATGGAAATGAAATCATAGAAGGAAACTTCAAAATTGATAAAAGCCTTCCCTACAGTTCTCCAACAAGCGGTGCTTGGGCAAACCCCGGGCCATCTTCCGAGCCTTCTTCAGTCCTTCTGAAAGATGGGTCAACAGTGACATATCGATGGTATAAGTTCGTAGATCAGCCTTCTTTTCAGACTTTGGGCTGGACAAAAGAGGAAAAAGATGCCATACAGAAATTCGTAGAACAAATCCATAAAGCTTGGACAATTGACCAAGAATACATGGCTCCTCCGAGCACAGGTAAACTTGTTGCCATTGACCCGGTCCTCATCGTGACTCCACCTCTTGGAATGGAAAATGGCTATGTCCCTATTGTGGTAAGACAGGAGAAAATCATGCTTTCTTCCAGATAATTCTATGTAGTAAGTAAGGGTTTAGTCCAGAAAAAAAAAGCTAGCCAATAGTAAAAGTTGATTAATTGCCTGATATAGTTCAATTTGAAAGCTCGTTGGCTTATTTTCATCCTAAAATGAATGAAACACAAGTTAACGAGCTCTTTAATTTATATTTAAAAAACAAATGAATCTGTTTAAAATCAATCTTTCCATTAATTCAACGCAATCCTCAAAACTTGCTGTCAAATGGATAGCAGTATTGATATTACTTGGATTCAATTCGTTTGATACTACAGCCCAAAATAAAACTGAAAATCCGCCAAGGCCGAATATCATCATCTTCCTCACAGATGACCTGGGCTATGGGGATCTTGCTTCTTATGGGAATCCAATTATAAAAACCCCAAATTTGGATCAATTTGCCAAAGAAGGGGTTCGGATGACCGATATGCATTCAGCTGCGACAGTCTGTTCTCCCTCCCGTGCATCCCTTCTCACCGGAAGAAATGCCTATCGCAGTGGGTTTTACAGTATTGCCGGATTTTATGGTACAACTCTCCCCAAGGAAGAGATTACTTTACCCCAATTATTAAAAGAAATAGGGTATGAAACAGCGTTCTTTGGAAAATGGCATTTGTCCAAATTAGAATCCCCCGACGAGGTTTCGGTTAATGAGATGGGTTTTGACTATTCCCTGGCCACTTCGGTAAATTCCTTTAATACAGGACCTAGAAACCCGGATAAATTCCTTAGAAACGGGAAACCAGTTGGAGTTTTGGAAGGGTGGTACATTGACATCATCACCAAGGAAGCAGAAGGTTGGATTGAATCAATAAGAAACAAGGAAAAACCGTTTTTTATGATCATTTCAAGCAATGAACCGCACACTCCGATTGATCCACCTAAAAAATTTGCCCAATTATACGAGCATTTAGATTTGGACAAAATATCCAATATAAATGATTATGGAGGGGTTGCCCGGCCTAATAAAGATATCTCAAAATTTTTGAAGGAATATTATGGTACTGTGTCTCAAATTGATGATACTTTCGGAAAATTCATGGCTTTTATGGACAGAATGAACTTAAGGGACAATACCATGGTGATTTTTACAAGTGATAATGGCCCGGAGTATCCTGTAACTTTGGAAGAATCAAATGGGGAATGGGAAGATCCCCTAAGGGATAAATGTTTTGGATCACCGGGTGATTTAAGGGGAATGAAAAGATATCCTTATGAAGGAGGCCACAGGGTTCCGGGAATCGTCAGATGGCCTGGCGGGATTCCCGCAGGCACTGTTAGTGATAAATTGTTTAACGGTACGGATTTCCTGCCTACTATTTGTAAGTTGGTAGGCGCACCCTTACCGGATGACAGGCCAATTGATGGCACTGATGCTTTCAAGGCTTTTCTCAACCGGGATTATGGTAGGGACATATTGCCGATTTGGTTTTTCCCTACCGGTTACTCCCATTTACCAAACATGGTTCACATGGCCATGAGGTATGAAGAATATGTGCTTATTGGAAAACTAAGTCAGGATTTGGATTTATTTTCCAAGGAGATAGCGCCGGGGAAATATCCTGTGGTTGACTGGATTAAAACAACTCTCCCAAGTGCCTATGAATTATACAATATCAAAAAAGATGTCTCCCAAGAGCATGACCTTTCTGAAGTCGAGCCGGAAATATTGCAGGGATTAATTCCCAAAATGCAAAGTTTATGGCTTGAAATCAGGGACGAAGGCCCTTGGTGGGGACAATCTCCAAATTGATTAATATATAACAAAATGTTTAAATTGAAATTTGACAATACTTTTACAAACACCACAATGGATAAAATAAGATATCAGATTTATCTACCACTTGTTTTCATAATTGTTATTGGCTGTAATCAAGATAAAAATAGGCAGAGTTCTGAATCCGAGGCTATAAATGAATTTATCCTGCCTATATCAGAACTTCCGGAATATGAAATGGATTTAGACCATTTCGGTTTGCTTGAAGCTTGGGGGGACAGACATGGTGAATCTCTCAGAACTGGCGAGCATATCTATAACAATATTTGCTTCAATTGTCACGGAAATCAAGAGCAGGAGGGCTCTATACCTACAGCATTTAAATTTTGGAAAGATACCTTTAAAGTTGGTAATGACCCATTTTCAATTTATCAGACCTTGACTAGAGGGTATGGTTCTATGCCTCCACAGGTCAATTTGACTCCGGTGGAAAAATATGACCTCATCCATTACATTCGAGAGACTTTTTTGAAGGAAAAGAACCCTGATCAATATTTCAATATAGACTCAGCTTACATGGCCGGCCTGCCAAGCGGTGGAAATATTGGTCCTGCACCTAAAGAATTCAAGCCATGGGCCGAAATGGATTATGGTAACTTTTTGATCAATACCTATGAACTGGTGGGACTAAACCCTCCTCCCAGAGAACGATCTACCGGCCCGATCCAGCCTTTAAAGGATGAAAATTTTATCAACAACAATTTTGCTTACAAGGGTATTGCCATAAGATTGGATCAAGGAGATGGAGGAGTGGCTGCAGGCAAAGCTTGGATGATGTTTGACCACGACCTCATGCGGGTTGCCGGAGCTTGGACAGGGGAAGGCTTTATTGATTGGGAAGCCATTTTATTTAACGGAAAACACAATATCTCCCCAAGAACAGCCGGAGACCTGCATTTTTCAAATCCCGTCGTTCCAGCTTGGGCAAATCCTACTACAGGTACTTT
>NZ_JBGTCA010000423.1:0-2788 GCF_041749095.1 Aquiflexum sp.
GGTATGATCAATTCCGATCAATTCAGAAATGCAGTCAGGGAATTGTACCAGGAGGACTTTTTAGACGATCAGATTGATCATATTTGGAACAGTTTGTTATTTGATTTGCCACAGGAAAGGATAGATCTTATCAGCAAGCTCAATCAGGATTTCGGAACTGCAGTACTTAGCAATACCAATGAAATCCATATTTTGAAACTCAATCAAATGCTCAAAGAGCAGTCGTCTGTTGATGGCCTTTCAGTAATGTTTGACCGTGTTTTCTTAAGTCATGAAATGGGATTGGCAAAACCTGATGAAGCCATCTATAAGGCAGTAATCAATGAAATACAAGTTGAACCCAATAGAGTTTTATTTTTTGATGACCTTCTGGCGAACCTTGATGGGGCCAAAAGAGTTGGAATACAAACTTATCACATCACACACCCAAAAGCGCTGATTCAATTCTTTGCGGATGTACACTAAAAAAGAATACCTAAGACACGGTTTGTTATTTCTGGCTACCCTGATTGCAACGACGTTGGCAGGAGGGGAGTGGTTGTATGGAAAGTCTCTGATTGCAGGTGGTGAACATGCCCTGACCCTCGAATATTTTCTAAAATCCCTTCATTTCTCCATTCCCTTTATCGGGATTCTCCTTATCCATGAATTAGGGCACTTGTTGACATCCATCCACCATAAGGTAAAATCATCCCTGCCATATTTCATTCCGGGCTGGTTGGTGATAGCGCCTTCCTTAGGAACTTTTGGTGCCATTATCAGTATGAAAAGTTTTATCAATAGCCGGAAAAAATTTTTCGATATTGGTGTGGCAGGACCTTTGGCTGGATTTATCATTGCCCTTTTTGTATTGGGATATGGCTTTACCCACTTGCCGGATGCAGATTATATCTATCAGATCCATCCGGAATATTTGGATCCTGATTTTGAAGGGCATTCAGAGGAAGAAGGTTACCTCAATCTTGAGATGGGCTATAACCTGCTCTTTTATGGCATGGAAAAAATATTGGCCGATCCTGAGAAAATGCCCAATATGTCAGAAATCATCCATTTCCCATATTTATTTGCAGGTTATCTGGCTTTGTTTTTTACTGCCCTGAATCTCTTGCCAATTGGCCAATTGGACGGAGGGCATGTGGTCTTTGGATTATTTCCCAAAAGGCACAAAGAGATTTCCCTGATTTTCTATACTGCCTTTGTCTTCTATGCAGGTTTGGGTTTACTTAATCCTTATGATGATTTCAATACTCTTATTATAAGGATTCCCCTTTATGTAATTTTTCTATATATCTGTTACCGAAAAGCCAGCCTCGAAAACCAAACTAAATGGACGATCATTTTATTGATTGCAGCAAGCCAATATGCCCTGGTTTATTACTATCCCAGCATTCAAGGGTATAGCGGTTGGCTTTTATTTGCTTTTTTGTTGGGCAGGATCATGGGATTGGAGCATCCCGAAGTCAATGGCTTCAAAGAACTGGACAGCAACAGAAAAATAATCGGTTGGGTGGCCATTCTGATTTTTGTCCTGTGCTTTACCCCGCAGCCTTTTCAGATCGGTTGAGCAGTGTTCAGTCTCAGTAGGCAGTCTCAGTAAGCAGTTTTCAGTGCGGAAGTCTCAGTTTTCAGTGGGCAGTATCAGAAAAGGTTCAGTTTCAGTTTGCAGTAGGCAGTCGCGGTCGGGTAGTTAGTTAGTCTCCAGTCTCAGTTTCAACTTGGGATTCCCCTAAATCTAAAATCTACAATCTGAAATCTACCCTCTTCATCCTTCCTCCCTCATCCTTCATCCCTCTAAAATATCACCCCCGACCCAATACTCTCCTCACCATCATACCAGGCCACAAACTGTCCTGACGCAACGCCTCTCTGGGCTTGGTCAAAAAGGATATAGAGACCGTTTTCTTTCATAATTAAAGTAGCCTGAGTCAATGGCTGCCGGTATCTGATTCTTGCTTGGTAGCTGGCGGATCCGCCTACATTTAGTTTCAGGTCTTCTCTGATCCAGTGAATATCCTCATTTGGTACGAATAGACCATGACGGTTTAATCCCGGATGATCTTCCCCTAATCCTGTATAGATGACATTTTCCTTGGTCTCCGTGGCAATGACAAACAATGGCTTGCCTGTCCCTCCAACCTGCAGGCCTTTTCTTTGACCCACGGTAAAATAATGGGCACCGTTATGATCTCCGATTTTTTTGCCTTGATTAAGGGTATATTTGATGGGTAGGCATAAGTTGTCCAAAGTTTCCAGATCATAGTCTTCAGCCGAAATCCCGGCAGGAATCCTTTTTGATTCATAAATAGGGAGCTCTTCCGGAACTACTACAATAGCTCCTTTTTTCGGTTGGAGCTGTTGTTGAAGAAAATCAGGTAACCTGACTTTACCAATAAAGCATAGCCCCTGACTGTCTTTTTTGTCAGCAGTGATCAGGTCCTGTTCTTTGGCGATCTTTCTTACTTCTGATTTTTGTAGGTGCCCGATAGGAAACAGCGCTTTGGCCAATTGATCCTGATTCAATTGGCATAGAAAATAGCTTTGGTCTTTGTTTGGATCGGCACCTGCCAAAAGTCTAAAGACCATTTTACCATTGACTTCAAATTTACCTTTTTGGCAATAGTGACCTGTGGCTACAAAATCAGCTTTGAGTTTTTGGGCGGCTTTGAGAAAAATGTCGAATTTGATTTCCCTGTTACATAAAATATCCGGATTGGGGGTCCTTCCTGCTTCGTATTCCGAAAACATGTAATCGACGATTCTTTCCCTGTATTCTTCACTAAGATCTATG
>NZ_JBGTCA010000424.1:0-2690 GCF_041749095.1 Aquiflexum sp.
GCTATGGCCCGGTATCTTTTTTCGGATTTGATCCTGTATTTCTTTTCCACTTCGGGCATCAGTTCCTCAAAAAAGAAATCCTCATACCGCCATTCATTGTTGACATCGTTGAAATATCCCCGTCTCCCGGTATTGGCATCCGGCATAACGATGATCATGGCGGTGGCTTTTCCTTCTTTGATGGCTTTGTCGGTTATTTGCTGCACTTCACCAAACTGCACCCATCCTGTTTGGTCATCTCCTCCGCCATGCAGCAAGTATAGGACAGGGTAGGAACGTTGTGAACTTTCATATCCGGGAGGGAGGTAAATGGCGTATTTCCTTTCCATGTTGAGGATTTTACTATCCATAGTCAGGTTGTCGAAAACTTTGCTTTCTTGCGCTGATAAGGATTGTAGGCTGAAAGTAAGAATTGCTAATAGAAGGATTTTCAATTGTTTCATAGTATATGGTTTGATTTTGGAATTAGGTATTGGCTTGGTTTCTCAGAATCCTTAATCTAAAAGTAATCTTTTCGGGTTGACGCGGGTGGGAGGACGGCGGACCGGGTCGGCGTTGGCCTTGTGCGCGGATAGGATTCCGCCGTCTTGACTTTTTTGGTTACTTTTTTTGTCAAGAAAAAAAGTAACTATATAAACTGACATTCACTTTTAGCAGGTGTTTCAGAATCCAAAAGAACACATATTCCAGATTTGAGAAAATCACATTTCAATGTATCTCTAAAAACCCCCACAACAAACAAATTCTTGCCATAAGGATACAAACTGCATCCAACGGTCAATTTATCCTTTTGAACCCAATTCAAAAAACCTATATTGAGCTGTAAAACCTTGAACTATGAATAGAAGAAAATTTATCCAAAATACCTCTATTGCCTCCATGGGATTGGCATCCATGCCATATTCTAATTTATACGCCAATCAAGATCCAACAAGAAAATTCAAAATAGCCCTTAATCCCGGCATCATAGGGGTCAAGGCAAACTTTGCCCAAACACTCGACTACGCCATTCAATATGGCTATGAGGCCATCAGCCCCTTCACCCAAGAAGTGATGGAAAACTACTCAGATGGGCAACTGAACGAGCTATTGGCCAAAATGGAATCCCATAATATCACTTATGATTCAAACAATATTCCGGTGGAATTCAGACAGGACAATATCAGGTTCAATGATGACTTCAAAAAACTGAGAAAGTTCTGCGAAACCATGGAAAAACAGGGTGCCACCCGCATCAATACCTGGATCATTTCCTCACATGCCGAACTTACCTACAACGAAAACATGAAGCAGCATTCCTATCGCTTGGGTGGATGTGCCAAAGTCATGAAAGACCATGGCATCATGCTGGGACTGGAATACCTGGGCACAAGGCCATTGGTGGTCGCTGCACGCTATCCATTTATCAGCAGCATGAAAGAAGGCAAGGAACTGATCGGGGAAATAGGACAAAGCAATGTGGGCTTTGTCCTGGACAGTTTCCATTGGTACTGTGCCAATGAAAGCATTGATGATATCCGAACCCTCAAACCGGAGGACATCATAGTCGTCGACATCAATGATGCACGGTCAGGCTTCACCCGTGAAACCCAAGTGGACGGCAAGCGGGAACTCCCCATGGCCACCGGAGTGATACCCATCAAGGAGTTTATGCAGGGCATATTGGACATCGGATACGACGGACCTCTCCGGACAGAACCCTTTAATCAGGCGCTTAATGATTTGGGAAATGAGGAGGCTTTGAAAGTGAATATGGAGGCGATTAGGAAAACTTTGGGCACGGTGGGGTTGTGATTTTTAGTTTGTGGATGTAAAAATACCCTGTTTACGGTATCTTTTGATAACGTGATAATGATTAGGTTTAGAATTTGTAACGGTAAAGACAACCGTTAACAAAATAATATGACAGAAAAAGAAAGTTTTATCAATTGGATGACAGACAAGTGGTCACCCAAGTAGCATTAGTGCTTACTCTGGAAAAATCGACAAATTATCAAAAGACCTTAAATCAAAATCAATGTTGCCTGTTGACAGTTTGTATGAAATTAAAAATCCGATAGACCTGGATATTATCTATAATAACTGGTATGCTGTTCCTGAGTTCAGACAAAATGATGACACTTCACATAAACAAGAATCGAACGCATTTAAGAGATACAAAGAATTCCGTGTTCATGAGCAGAAAATGGGACTCGGAATTGGGCAAGAAACAAATACAATTCGGACAGCAGACGAAGTTACAATTGAAAAGGAATCATATCTCTTTGCACTTGAAGAACATTTGCAGGATTTTTTAATCCGCAATCTGACTACAATTAAGAAACATAAATTAAAATTATTTGAGGACGGAGAAAGAAGAGGAAAAGAATATCCAACAGAAGTTGGTCCAATTGACATTCTAACGATTGATGAAAAAGGAGACTTTTATGTTTTTGAAACTAAGCTTTCAAAAGGTATGGACAGAGCATTAGGACAGCTTTTAAGATATATGGGGTGGGTAAAAATCAACCTTGCTAAAGACAAAAATGTTTATGGAATTATTGTAGCTAATAAAATGGACGAGAAAATAAAATACGCAGTAGAAGTAACACCAAATATTAGTTTATGCGAGTATGAAATGAAATTTGACATTAACTTCTTGGACAAAATGTGATCGGGGAAATAGGACAAAGCAATGTGGGCTTTGTCCT
>NZ_JBGTCA010000425.1:0-3049 GCF_041749095.1 Aquiflexum sp.
TAATTTTAAATCACTTTGTAAGGCTGTAACTTCTCCTTTATTTAATGCCCCATGACTGAAATGAATCCAATTCCCTGGAGCCCTGATTAGGGTATGGGCCATGGTATGGGTATCAGTAAAGCCAAAACCCGTAAAATAGGGAATTCTTTTATCAGCCTTCCCATCATTATTTGAGTCTTGAAGCAGGAAAAGTTCCGAGCCTTGTGCAACAAATGCCCCGTTTTTATATGGAAGAATACTTTGAGGTATTGTCAGGCCATCAGCCCAAACATTAATGTTTAAAGGGGAGTCATCAAAAAGATTGGAAAGAATTAAGATTTTATCATCTCCTTTAGTTTCGCCTTTATAAAGTTTTGATATTCTTTTAAACTCAGGATGGTTTTTTTGGGCATCAGAGTCATTCATAAGATTTAATAAATCTTGCCATTTGATATCCGAAATCGGATCTAAGGGATACATGGTAGCTGTTTGGGTCCACAATCTTCCAGATTCATCAAAAGTCAAATCTATAGGGTTAATTATCCCATCCCTTTCACTTGCAACTAATTCAATTATAAATCCTTCAGGTAGTTTAAAACTCTTCAGCTGTTGTTCAGGAGTCAGTGCGCCATCTTCCTGAGATGTGTTAATTGTTTGATTTTGCGAAGGTGAGGTACAATAAAAAAATAAAGAAAATGATATTGAAAAAATTGATGCAAGCAATTTGATTCTATCTGGTTTCATTTTTTTTCAAATAATCTACAATGATTATAATTATTTTTTTTGACAGTTTCAATTCTCTTTTAGATAAGTAATAGTCAAATCCCGAAATTCAATTTTTGCATTTCCTCCACTATGTAACTGAATTCCAATCAAGCCTTTTTTTGGAATTTCAGGATTTTTCTCTTCATATTCAGCAGTCTTTACTCCATTAATAAATATTTCATGGAAGTCCCCTTTACACCTAATCGTGTAACTATTCCATCCACTCTCTGACAGAATATGCTTTAAAGTTTCTAAACCACCCCCCACTAGTTTTCCTCGCCTGTGTTCATCATAAATATCTCCCCAATATCCAGTCCCAATATCTGCTTGATATCCAACCATATTATTGTTAATTATATTTGATCGGTATTGTATTCCACTATTAATTAAACCTGTGCTGGCATCTCCGGTCAGTCTGAAAAGACACCTAAATTCAAAATCACCGTAAATATCTTCTGTATATAAGTAATTGTTTTCCTCTATTTTCTTAATACCATCTCCACCAACAATAACACCTTTTTCAATTTTCCAAAGATTTCTACTATTTGAAGGATGTACGTTCCAACCATCCAATGATTTATTGTTGAAAATGGAAGTAGTATTTTTAAAGTGTTGTCCCGAAGCGTTTAAGAAGCTAAATGTGAATACTATGGTAAAGACTAATGTCATTCTGTAACGAAGCTTTTTTATGGAGTTCATCATTTTGTTATTTTGAGTTTTTTAAGATACAGTAAAATTTACAGATAAACTTTCTCAGAACTACCTTAATTTCATCAATTCTTGATACTGATTTTTGCTTTCTATAATTTATTGAAATGGGAATTTTTTTTTTAAATAATTCACGGCTTACTCATGCGTCAAAATCATAGCCTCCAACCTATTAAAACATTTATCAGCCAACCTAATGTGTCCTTCTTCACCGGAATAGGTAGTGGTTTCAATGGCTGAGGAAAAATAAATATCGATAACCCCTGGTCTCATTAATATAGATCCTCTTTTCATAACCCGGTCAGCACCGATGACGGCCATGGGCATGATGGGGATGCCGGTTTCGGACGCAATCCTGAAAGCACCTTTTTGAAAAGGCAATAGGGCCTGACCGGAATTGTTCCTGGTTCCTTCAGGTGCCACCACTATCGAAATACCTTTTTCTAATATCTTTAATAGTTTTTCTACAGACTCTTTTCTTGAATCAGCATCTTTTCTATCCACCCAAACAGCCACTCGAGAAACTATAAATCCAAAAACAGGGATTTTGGAAAGTTCTTTTTTGCCTATTGCCCTGACCTCTTGGTGGATGGCCATGGGAATGACCGGCGCATCTATAAATGAGCGGTGATTGAAGATATAGATGTAAGGCTGATTTGGATCGATGTGTTCCCTGCCATGAACTTGATACCTAATTCCCACCAAAAAAGACCAAACAGAAGACCATAACCGGATAAATACAAAAGAGATTTTTCCTCCCCTAGAACTTAACAAAAGGGGAATAACAATGAACAATCCGAAAATCAGCATCAATATAATAAATAGCAAAGCTGCATACAGCGTATAAATCCACTGGAAGATTTTCATAATCTGAATAATTGATTAATTTTGGGCATTCTTAAATCAATTTACTAACTCTCTGTTTGCAAACAACCCCTGAAAGTAATTTCAGGGGTTTCGTTTTTCTACAATATTATTGACTTCATTCAAGGATTAAAAGATAAATGAATAAGTAAATAGGCAGTGATGCATGTAAACTGATTGTTCAATATAATTAGAAAGAGGCTTAAATATCCTATACACGGACTTCGGTCTTCGTCCAGATAGCTATCGGGATTCCGTCCTCTTCAAAAATATCGGATTATTGGCAAAGAAGGGGATAACTATTAAAAGGTATTTTTCAATCTAAACATTTTACAATTCCTAAAAAACCTTACCTTTGCAGTCCGTTCGGGTGAACGGGGTCTCAGGGACGGATTCTCAGGGATTTTATCTAACACTAAAAACCTCAACCCACATGATCCTAGGGTTGTTGATAAACAGGGTCAATATATAATATGTCTAATCAAAAAGAATTTAACTGGGACGATTTTGACACCAAAGGTTTTGGTGAGGGCTATTCTAAAGAAAAAAGAGCCGAAATGGAAGCTCTTTACGAAGGCACTTTGAATGAAATCACAGAAAAAGAAGTCATCAAAGGTACTGTAGTAGGTATCAATGACAAAGATGTGATCATCAATATCGGTTTCAAATCTGACGGTTTGGTGCCAGTATCAGAATTCCGTGATCTTCCTGATCTTAAAATCGGTGATGAAGT
>NZ_JBGTCA010000426.1:0-17364 GCF_041749095.1 Aquiflexum sp.
TTTATAAAAACACAATTCGAATATATGAAATGATTACCAATATCCAATGAATGTCAAGGTGTTAGAGCAGAATTTTGGATATTTATTTTATAAAAAGTAGGCATAGTTTAGCCGAATCATCCATAGATTGAAAATTTAAAGTGAATTTTTTTTGGGATAGCCAAATAATTAATGGGATTGTCTATGACCAATATTAAATGGTTTAAATAATACCTATAATTAGTATTAGATTTTAGGTACAACTTTACTGACAATCCATTTATATTTAAATAGCGAAATCAAATTATCGGGAGAAAAAATATTTTTCCTGAATAAATTTCCACTAAAACTTACTTTAACCATTTAAAATCTAAGATAGTGCCAGGGAATTCTTAAAAAATAAATGTATTGGAATAAAAAAGTTCAGCGGTACAGTTTTAGTTTATTTCCCGATCACTTTAATCAACATGCCCTGTTCGAGCACATCATCAAGTAGCATTCCATTCAAAAGGGCTATTTCTTCAAATCTATCCTGAGGCATACTGAAATGCTGTAATGCTGCCTGCAGATTCATCTTTCTGGGAACCGTTTTGATTCTGACCACATCAGGTTTTCGGTTTAGTTTTTCGGTGTCCTTCAGTTCCTGAAATGCCCGCATGGTGCTTTGAAAGACAGGCTGATAGTTTGGGAATTTAGAAAGTTCTGCGATACCCATAGTATTGTAAATATTTCCTCCAAATTGGATAAGGGTAGAAATCACGCGGATAGTCCCCTGTTCCTGTTTCTGGTCTGCGGTCATCACCAAAGCAGAAAGTCCATTGATTTTTTCTTCTCTGGAATCCACCAATTCCAGTTTGTACTGCTCCAGAATTGTATTGGCAGCTTCTTTAAGAGAAGAGCCTGAACCGAGTGTCAGCATCATCAGGGCATCACCGCTTTTTGGAGCCATCTGAACTTGTTGGGGGGTATTCTGGAAGCTCCAATCATTAGGTATTGTAAAAGAAAATTTAAGAACAGGATGATAAAAAACATTATTTTCCACAAAACCTTGATTGGGGTCTTCTCCAACTATAAGTCCATCGATTTTTTTTAGGTAACTGTTTCTGTTCACCTCAGCACCGGTCATTTTCAGTTTTTCCTGCCATTCCCCTGCCATTCTGGCCACGGTGACATTACGCTCTGCCGGGGATGGATGTGTCGACAAAAAATCAGGAATCTCATCTCCTCCGGAATTGGACTGCTGTCTTTCCAATGTCTGAAAGAAGCCTGCCATTTCTTTAGCATCATAACCTATTTTTGAAGAATATTCCACTCCCAGTTTGTCAGATTCCCTTTCTGCATCCCTTCCAAAACTCAACAATGCTAACTGCATGCCTTGGGATAATGGCTCTACGAATTGGGTCAATTGGGGTACCAATATTATACCTGCAATCAGCCCCAGTTGACTTAGCATTTGGTTACGCTGCTGTATGACAGAATGCCTCGCCGTAATATGGCCGATTTCATGACCTAAAACACCTGCGAATTCTGCTTCATTGTTGAAGTGGGCCATGATGCCACGGGTGAAATATACAAAACCTCCGGGCACTGCAAAGGCATTAATAACAGGTGAATCCACTATCTTGAATTCATAATTCAATTTTGGTCTATGGGAAATCTCAGCCATTTCCAGGCCTTTATCGGTTATGAATTTTTGGAGTTGTGGGTCATCATATAGGCCAAAAAAAGCTACAATCTGTGGATCAGATTGTTTTCCCATTGCTATTTCCTGGGCTTCAGACATAAAAACAACTTGTCTTTTTCCGGTTACAGGATTGCGAGCACAACTGCTGAGCAATGTAGAACTTGCTATAAAACTGATTAACAGGATATGAGGTAGTCTCTTCATGAGGTTGATATTAAACACGGGTTTGCTGATTTATTCGAACTAAAAAACTATAACTCTTTTAATTATAGCAATTTTGGAACCAATACATATATTTCAATAATATTTATAAGTTTTTTTTGTTTTCTTGTAAATTGGAGAAACAGGTCTTAAGCCTTTACAGCTTCATTCAATTTTTTCTAAATGATTCAATATCCGATAAAAGTTGTAAATTGTTAGCCAACCATCTGTAATTCCTATCTATTTTTTATGAAGCCTCAATTCACTCCATTAAATTCAATAGAACCTTACCTAAAATCAGAGAATGGGAAAAAAGCCATTCACAGTTTGTCACATTACATCCACGAAATGGAGTCGGAGTTTAAGAGAATAAGAAAAGCCATTCCCTTTGACCTGACAGAAGACGCATTAATGAAATATGTGGATTTTGATGAATTAAAACCAAAACTGCAGATAGATATCAACATTTCAGGATTATTGGTGGACTTTGATCCGGAAAGTTGGATCGAAGGAATGGAGTTGCTGGACGGAATCCGTAAACAGAAGGCTGTCAATAAAATCAAAGTCTGTAAGTTGATGACCATCATCATCAAAAGGAATTCCCGTGAAAGCGGTTATTTCGATAAAGAGCTCAAGAAAGGTACTTTTGTCTGGCTTTTGAAAAATCTTTGTCCTGAATAACCCACCCTGACCATTGGTAAGAAAGTACATTTTTTCTAAATCCCCACCTTTTCCAAAATATTGGACTCAGGGTGACAGCGGCTCCGATAACTTTAATACTAGGAATTAAGAATCTACAGATGCAATTGCTTCTTGCATGTCACTTTCTTCAATTACTTTCCCGAGATCTACCCCACCTCTGAACAGAAGCATTCCTCCTGCGACCCCTAGCGGGTAATTTTTGTTCTGTAATCCATGAATCAGAAGGTAAGTTCCTGAGAAGAGCATCACTACAGGTTCTATGCTTTTGAATCCCTTTTTGACGGTGATGAATATTGATTTTATCAGAGTTGCCATATTATTTTGGTTTAATTTTTAAGATTTATAAAGTAAAACATCAATTTAAAACATAAATATTATCAAAAAATCAGATTGTTGATAAAATTAGTCAATAATTGTGCCGCATACCCGATTTGCTACACCGGACTGATATGGAATTTGCCTTTAATGTAAAAATAGAGACATATTATTAATAGCGGATTGTTTTTTTCTTTACTTTATTAGTGACTACTCCTGATTGAGAATAACTTCTCTTGAACTGAATGCTTATCCCGTTACAAATTGATTTAGAATCACTATGAACCTCATCGATTCCCGGTCTTCTCCAATGCGCGTGTATTCCATCGATGTATTCAGAGCAATAACAATGCTGTTGATGATCTTTGTGAATGACCTTTGGACCTTGAAGGAAATCCCGGGATGGTTGGGACACGCACCGACAAAAGTAGATGGCATGGGACTGGCCGATGTAGTATTCCCGGCTTTTTTGGTTATAGTAGGATTGTCCATCCCTTTTGCCATTTCCAAACGGATTAAGAAAGGGGAAGGCATTTACGATACTTTAAAACATATTTTTTTCCGAACATTGGCATTATTGACCATGGGGGTTTTTCATGTCAATTTGGAAAATTATAATAAATCTGATTCATTTGTGTCCAAGCCGGTTTGGCAGATTTTAATGACCATTGCATTCTTTTTGATATGGTTGGACTATTCTTCTTATCTGAATAAAAAAAGAAATAATCTGCTTCAAATCAGCGGGATACTACTGTTGGCAGTCCTGGCCTACCTCTATGTCGGGGGAACTTCAGAAGACCCAACATGGATGAAATTTCATTGGTGGGGAATCCTTGGCTTAATAGGTTGGGCCTATTTAATTGCTTCCTTGGTGTATCTTTTTTTTAGGGAAAGGATGGCTGTCTATATCTTCTTTTTTATATTTTTCCTGTTATTCAATTCCGCTGAAAAATTAGGTTGGCTTGACTTCCTTAATCCCATCAAACCTTATTTCTGGATTTCAGGTAATGGGTCAAACCCGGCATTTTCCATGGCAGGTGTAATCATTGGAGTTTATTATAAGAATTATCTTTCCAATGGGAAATATAAAAACTACGGTCTTGTCCTTGGTTCCTTTGCAATGATTCTGGTATTTTTTGGTTATTTGACCCGACCACTTTGGGGCATCCACAAAATCGGAGCATCTCCATCATGGGTTGCTATTTGTACAGGATTGAGTTTTTTGGTTTTGGCTGCTTTGATTTGGTTAGTAGATAAAAAAGGTAAAGCACATTGGTTTAATATTATTAAGCCTGCCGGTACAAGTACACTCACCTGTTATCTGCTGCCCTATATTCATTATGCATTATTTTCGTTGGTAGGTATTGTTTTGCCTTTATTTTTGAGAACAGGGTATATTGGAATATTAAAATCACTGCTTTATGCCCTGATCATAATTTTGATTACAGGTTTGTTGGAAAAAAATAAAATCAGATTGAAAATTTAACATAAACCCTAATACCATGAAAAACACTATTGCTTTCCTGATTATCCTTTTCTGTTTCCATTTAGGGACAACAACTGCCCAAACTGCAAAAGATGAACTGCCTGTAAGGGGATTGGCTATTGCTGCCCCAAAAACCAATGAAGTTGACAGGTTCGTTAAATTTATCAATGAGGAGTTGGCACCAAGAAGAATAAATACAATTGTGCTGAGGGTAGATTATAATTACCAGTTTACAAGCCATCCTGATCTTAGTGATGATAATGCCATGAGCAAAAGTGATGTCAAAAAAATGGTGTCAGCAGCAAAACAACATCAGATCAAACTCATTCCTCAGATCAATCTTTTGGGTCATCAGTCATGGGCAAGCACTTTGGGCAACTTACTGACGGTTTATCCGGAGTTTGATGAAACACCTCATGTCAAACTTCCTGAAAAATATGAATGGCCAAATGCCGATGGTCTTTATTGTAAAAGCTATTGCCCATTACACCCTGAGGTACATCAGGTGGTTTTTGCCTTGATGGACGAAATTGTTGAGGTTTTTGAAAATGATGCCTTTCACGCAGGGATGGATGAGGTATTTTATATCGGAGATGATAAATGCCCAAGGTGTCAAGGATTGGACAAAGCCGAGCTTTTTGCAGGAGAAGTAACCAAAATCAGAAACCACTTGGCTTTCAGTGACAAAGAGCTGTGGATTTGGGGTGATCGTTTGATTGATGGCAAGACTACAGGTATAGGTTTGTGGGAGGGAAGTTACAACAGAACCCATAAGGCTGTTGATTTGATTCCCAAGGATGTGGTGATCAATGACTGGCATTACGAAAAACCTGTTGGCACTCCTGTCTATTTTGCGATGAAGGGCTTTGATGTGGTCAGTTGTGCATGGAGAAAACCTCATGTTGGAGTGAGTCATGTGGAGGATATGTTTCTTTTTAGGTAAAATAATACTGACGTAATGAAAGACCGTTTTGCCGGTGTCATGTTGACAGTTTGGTCTGGAGTGACTCCGTTTTTGGATGGATACTATGCTTATAAATCAGATCCTAACAAAGAAATGACCGAACAGGAAAATAATCAGCCTTGGGTGACTTTTGTGCAGATGTTCAATAGGTATAAGGCTATTGCTGTTAATGAAAGGTAAACATCATAATTTAAATAATTGTCTTTTTGTATCGGCTTTAAAAAAAAACCAAGCAAATGCCTTTATTTTTGGCCATAAATAAAAAAACCTCCGGAAATACCGGAGGTTTTATTAAATATGCAATTGGATATTATCCTAACGGGCATCCCGTACGATTATCCAATAGATATCCTTTTGAATTCAGACACTGTCAAACCTTTGCTCACACCATCAAGGTACTGGGCAATTGTTTTGCTGTTGTCTTTCACAAATGCCTGGCTCAACAATGTATTCTCTTTGTAGAACTTGTTAAGTTTACCCAAAGCGATTTTTTCCAACATTTCTTCAGGCTTTCCTTCCTGTCTTGCCTGATCTTTGCCGATTTCGATTTCCCTTTCAATGGTAGTGGCATCCACACCATCTTTGTCCACTGCTACAGGGTTCATTGCTGCAATCTGCATCGCAACATCTTTACCGGCTTCTTCCACAGCAGCACCATTTGTTTTCACCAATGCTACCAACACACCCAATTTGCCATTGGAATGGATATAAGAAACGACTGTTTCACCTTTTACAACCTCAAAATGAGAGATTTCAAGTTTCTCTCCGATTTTGCCTGTCATTTCAATGATTTTCTCCTGAACTGTGATGGCTTCAAATGGAAGTGCCAAGATCTGCTCCCTAGTTTGCGCATTGTTGTTGATCGCAAGGTCCAATAGGGTATTTGCAAAAGCAGCAAACTCATCGTTTTTAGCTACAAAGTCAGTCTCACAAGTCAAAGATAGCAAGGTGCCTACACTTCCGTCTGCGCTTACATTGGTGACAATTGTACCTTCTTTGGTTTCACGGTCAGCCCTGGATGCAGAGACTTTTTGGCCTTTTTTTCTAAGAATGTCAATAGCTTTTTCGAAATCCCCTTCTGCCTCCGTAAGGGCTTTTTTACAGTCCATCATACCGGCACCGGTCATTTGTCTTAATTTGTTTACTTCTTGTGCAGTAATAGCCATTGTTGTGTTTGTTTATTAGATTAAATTTTATTTCAATTTTTGGAAAAGCCTCTAGGTTTGGGTAGGTACACAAGACCTTCGAGGTTTTGGGGTAATAATTTTTCCACCGTGTTCCTTTGATAAAAACCTCAAAGGTCATATGGTTGAAAACCTGGTTGGCGATAAAGACCTTCTAGGTTTGGGGGTTAATGATTTTTTACCGTGATCTTTTTAATAAAAACCTCAAAGGTCTGGTAAAAACAAAAAATTGAACACAGGCCTAAGCCGTATGTTCAATCTTTTATATATAGTAAATCAAAGTGGATTACTCTTGAACTTCGGCGTCAACAGCTTTTTTTGCTTCTTCCTCTTCGGTAAGTTTAGCATCTTCTTTGTCTCTTCTTCTTTCAGAAAGACCTTCTTCAATTGCTATTCCGAAGGCTTTCACCAACAAAGAGATTGATTTAAATGCATCATCATTGGCCGGGATAGGGAAATCAACCTCATTTGGGTTGGAGTTCGTATCTACCAATGCGAAAACAGGGATACCAAGCTTTTGTGCTTCTGCAATAGCGATGTGTTCTCTTTTGATGTCAACGATGAAAAGAGCGGCAGGAAGTCTTGTCAGGTCAGCGATACCGCCCAACACACTTTCCAATTTCTCTCTTTGTCTGCTGATCATCAAACGTTCTTTTTTCGCAAGATTTTTGTAAGCGTCCTCTTTCGTCATTTTGTCGATAGTGGACATTTTCTTCAAGGACTTTCGGATAGTGGCAAAGTTAGTCAACATCCCACCTAACCACCTTTCAGTGACGAAAGGCATGTTCAGTCTTCTTGCTTCATCTGCTACCAAGTCTTTCGCCTGCTTTTTGGTAGCGACGAACATGACTTTTTTGCCGGAGCGAACGATCTGCTTGATTGCGTTGGATGCTTCTTCAAGGCAAACGAGCGTTTTGTTTAGGTCGATGATATGGATACCGTTCTTCTCCATGAAGATGTAAGGCGCCATTCTCGGATCCCACTTTCTTGTTAAGTGTCCAAAGTGAACACCAGCATCCAGTAAGTCTTTATATTCTATTTGTGCCATTAATAAATAAGATAGTTTCTATATAAAATTTGAAAAATCTCCGGATTAACGTTTAGAGAACTGGAATTTTTTCCTAGCTTTCTTACGTCCCGGCTTCTTACGTTCTACCATTCTTGGGTCACGGGTAAGAAAACCTTCTTTTTTCAATGCTGATCTGTGTTCTGCGTCAAATTTGCACAAAGCCCTTGAGATAGCCATTCTAGCTGCCTCGGCCTGTCCTGTGATGCCACCACCATCAACATTGATTTTGATGTCGTAAGAACCATCCACACCCACAAGTATCAAAGGCTGCTTTACAACAATCCGATGCAGGTCAAAAGGGAAATAAACTTCGATCGTCCTGTCATTGACAGTAATCTCACCATTTCCCGGTTTCATGTAGATTCTGGCGACTGATGTCTTCCTTCTACCGATTGTATTGATAATTTCCATGGACTGCTTTGATTAAAATTTGACTTCTTTTGGTTGCTGCGCAGCATGAGGATGCTCGGAACCGTTGTAAACGAAAAGATTTCTGTAAAGCTCTCTTCCCAATCTGGTTTTTGGAAGCATGCCTCTTACAGCCTTTTCAACCAAAATTGAAGCAGATTTTTGTTTCAATAATTTGGGAGTGGTGATTCGCTGTCCACCTGGATATCCGGTGTGGCGCACATAGACTTTTTCGTCCATCTTTCTTCCTGTCAGCCTTACTTTGTCTGCATTGATGACAATCACGTTGTCTCCGCAGTCTACATGAGGAGTGTAATAAGGCTTGTGCTTGCCCCTCAGGATTTTTGCGACCTCACTCGAAAATCTACCTAATACTGCAGACTGGGCATCCACTACAACCCAGTTTTTCTCTACAGTAGCATCATTTGCTGATATGGTCTTGTAGCTTAATGTATCCACTGTGTAAATATTTAATTATTAGCTTGTTATATATACTTCACCCTCAAAAAGGGACACAAAGATAGAAGTAATTTCTTTTTATTGCAAAAGAAACTAAATTATTGCCTAGAAATTCATTTGAATATTGAATTTTTAACCATTTGGCCTTCTTCCTCTTAACTGTTTTTTTCCAGTTGCTTCATCAAAACCTCGAAGTCCTTGGGGTATGGGGCGGTTACTTTTATTTTGGAACCGTCCATTCCGGTAAACTCAATGGCATAGGCATGAAGGGAAACCCGCTGCATAAGGGGCATTTCGTCCGTGTCCTTTTTGAGGTTAAACCTTCTTTTTAATGACGATAAATAAAGTGGATTGCCACCATAAGTTTCGTCCCCGCAGATCGGGGATTTCAGATAGGCCAAATGGATCCGGATCTGATGCAACCTGCCTGTAATCGGTCTACACTCTATTAATGTGTGGGTGTAGAAAGTATTCAGGGTATTGAAATAAGTCTGCGCAGGCTTGCCATCTTTCGTAATCTTGGCGATGCCCTTGTTGTTGGCATGAAGGTTACGGTCCACCAATACGTTTTTGTATTCATGAATGCCTTCCACTACCGCATGATAGATTTTGTCAACTTTCCGGTTCTCAAACTGTATGGCAATGTTCCTGTATGCCTCGGGATTTTTTGCAATTACGAGACAACCGGAAGTTTCTTTGTCCAACCTGTGGCATACCTGGGCATCAGAAGTGTATTGCTTGGCCAAGTCCAGGATATTCTGAGCCTCATGCCTATCGTCCAAAGTTGATAAATAGGGAAGCTTATTGACCACGAGGTAATCCTCGTTTTCGAATAGAATCAGGTCTTTAAAATTGATCTTTTTCATGCTGTCCTCTTCCCAATGGGGCGCAAAACTATAGAATATTGATCAGTGAAAAAAATTAATCCAGAAGATTGTTTGGAGATTAGTTAATTGAGTCTCCAATGAAAAGAAATACTATGAAAAAAATCATTCAATGATTGCTGCCAAATATTTCCTCTATGATAATATATCTTCAGCTTTTGCTGACTTCTCCAAAGGCAATTCAAAACTAAAAACAGAACCTTTCCCCAGGATACTGCTGACTGAGATTTTGCTTTTGTGTCCTTCGAGAATATGTTTGACGATGGCAAGTCCCAGGCCTGTTCCTCCCATTTCCCTGTTCCTGCTTTTATCCACCCTGTAAAACCTTTCAAAGATTCTTTTCAGGTCCTCAGGAGGGATTCCTTTCCCATTGTCTTTTACCTCAACGGTGAGTTGGTTTTTGTGACTTTTTAGAGTTACATCGATTTCTCCCCCATCATTATTGTATTTGATGGAATTCGAAATCAGGTTTTGGCATACCCGGAAGATTTTCTCCTTATCCGCAAAAGTCCTATATGTCTTTTCTTTGTCATAATAGAAGCGGATCAACATATGCCTTTTAGAGGCCTTGTGTTCAAGTTCTTCTATTACCTCATGGACGACTTCTTTTACATCAAAAGACTCATAATGGAATTTGACAACGCCGCTTTCCATTTGGTTTAGCGTCAGCATGTCCTGAACCAATTTGTCTAGGGCATTGAGGCTTTTAGCGGCACGTTTCAAAAACTTCAACCTTACCGATTTATCCTCCACTGCACCATCCAAAAGGGTATGAATATATCCCTGTGCAGCAAAAATCGGGGTTTTGAGCTCGTGAGATATATCGGCTATAAACTCCTTTCTGAATTCTGCATTTTTTTGAAGTGCCTCAATTTCCTTGTTTTTGGCCTGTGCGTAGGAATTGATCGTTTTATTGATCTTTCTAAGTGGAGAAATTGACAACTTATCAGACTTGTCGGGAATGTTAGAATAGTCCTTTTTTTGGATTTTTTCAAGTACCCCATAGATATTGCTGATTTCGTTGAAAATCAGAAACTCCAAGGTCACATTCATCAAAATATAGGAGACAGAAAAAGAAATGCTACCCGCTACTACCAGAAGGGTAGGGGTAGCATCATCCAAAAGCAATAAAAACAACACCGTAAGGGCAGAAATAGCCAAAGCCAATAACAAAGAAATTCCCCGCGATGTGGTTAACATATGATCAGTTCAGTTCGAATTTATATCCTACTCCTTTTACAGTAGTGATATAATCTTCGCCAATCTTTTCCCTCACTTTTCTGATATGTACATCCACAGTCCGCGCCAGTACAAATACATCAGCTCCCCAGATATTCTGCAAAAGATCATCCCTACTGAAAACCATATTAGGGTTTTTGGCCAGAAAATACAACAATTCGAATTCTTTTTTGGGTAGAGTTATGGTCTTACCTGCCTTATCGATAGTATAGCTTGTCCTATCTATAGTTAAGTCTTTGATCTTGATTTGGGTGAATTCCTGTTCTTTTTTTGATTCCCTTCTAAACAGTGCTGCAATTCTACTCATCAGTGCACGGGGCTTGATAGGTTTGGTGATGTAATCATCAGCACCCACATCAAATGCCGCTACTTCAGAATATTCTTCTGATCTGGCGGTAAGAAAAATGATAAATGTATTTTTGAGTTCAGGAATTTCACGCATCTGCCTACAGGTCTCCACACCGTCCTGATGCGGCATCATGATGTCCAGCAATATCACATCCGGTTGGAATTTGGCGGCGATCTTCACTGCCTTAATGCCATCTTCAGCATTTTCAACCTCATATCCCTCTTTTTTGAGGTTATAGGTGAGTATTTCTACAATGTCCGGCTCATCGTCAACGACAAGCACCTTCACTTTTTGTTTATCACTCATGTGGATATAGCGGATTTGGTTGCACTAATGTGATGCTAATTTAAAAAAAGACCTTACATAAATGGATTTTTGTTGAAGTGATGCCAATAAAAACAACATTAAATTTTTATTAAGGCAGCTAATGTTATCCCAATATTAACTCTGGGTAAATTAATTATTACGCAGACCTGATACCTCCATGATTTCCATATCGAGGGAACCGACCATTAGCTTTGCTTTTATTTTTAGTGGAATCTTATTCTTATCATCAGAAATCCAAACAGTCACGGGCCGTTCTCCCCTGAACAATTTATTTTTCGGCATTATCGGGGAAAATACAAATGTGTCAAATTTCCCTATCTTGGTGCTGACTGATTCCTTGCCACTATATATTAATTTTAGGTTATATATTTCTTTATCAAAAAATCCGGTAAGGGTAACAGTATCTCCCTTCTTCAGTTTTTTTAGGTCCATAGTCCTTAAAAGATAAAATCCGCTAACAATATCCTGAACATTGGAAGGGATATTATAATCCTTGGTTTCCACCAGATTTTTATTTTCCCTGTCATAAAGTCTCACGTGGGCATTTTTTTTATTATGGTCAAAAATCACCCTTTCATGTTTTCTGTATTTGCCTTCCTCGATATGTCTGTATGATTGATATGGGATTATTTTGGCTGTATCAAGATAACTTCCCCAGTTGTCATTTACTTTGAAAAGCTTGAAAATTCCAAGGGTCTGACCAAAAACATCAATCTTGTAGGTAGGGCGGCTGTTCATGGAAGATATTTGTGGATTGACCACCATTTTGGCTTCAGCCGCATCAAGGAATCCATAGCTGACTTTAAAGGTCAATTCCTCCCCATTTTGAAAAGCCATGTTTTTTTGCCCAAATGCTCCGGAAAGTCCAAGCAGAAAAAAAAATGTGACAACTACTGACTTTTTAATATGTTTTTTCATTAAATTATGTTTTCAACTGTAAGCTTTTCAAATCTTATACCAATATTAGCAACATATTGAAGAAGCCTGGTTTTGGGTGCCAGAAAGTAATACGTAATCCTTTTTGGAAGAGTTGGGTCTCCAATTATCTATCATTAATTTCAAATTATCAAATCAAAGAATTGTTAACATATAAATATGAGCGTGAACACAGAAAAACTTAAAGCCCTTCAACTTACCATTGACAAGTTGGAAAAAACTTATGGTAAAGGTACCGTAATGAAATTAAGTGACAATACCGTACAGGATATTCCCGCTATTTCCACGGGATCTTTGGGATTGGATATGGCATTGGGTATTGGGGGTATTCCTCGAGGAAGAGTGATCGAGGTTTATGGTCCTGAATCCTCGGGAAAAACAACCCTAACCATGCATTGTATCGCTGAAGCCCAGAAAGCGGGAGGATTGGCAGCTTTTATTGATGCAGAACATGCTTTTGATAAAAACTACGCTGAGAAGCTTGGTATTGACATTGAGAACCTTTTGATTTCCCAACCGGACAATGGAGAACAGGCACTGGAAATCGCAGAGCATTTGATCAGGTCAGGTGCGATCGATATTATAGTCATTGATTCCGTGGCGGCACTTGTTCCCAAAAGTGAACTGGAAGGTGAAATGGGCGATAGCAAAATGGGACTTCAGGCAAGATTGATGTCCCAGGCTTTAAGAAAACTGACGGGAGCAATCAACAAGACTGGATGCTCCTGTATTTTTATCAATCAGTTGAGGGACAAAATCGGGGTGATGTTCGGAAGTCCTGAGACAACAACGGGTGGAAATGCCCTGAAATTTTATGCATCTGTTAGACTTGATATCCGTCGGATCGGTCAGATCAAAGAAGGTGCGGACAATATCCTTGGAAACAGGACCAAAGTTAAAGTAGTCAAAAACAAAGTAGCCCCTCCATTTAAGGTGGTGGAATTTGATATCATGTACGGACAGGGGATTTCAAAAGTAGGGGAGATCATTGACATTGGGGTGGAATTTGAGATTATCAAAAAAGCCGGTTCTTGGTTTTCCTATGAAGGAAACAAACTGGGGCAGGGCAGGGATGCTGTGAAGTCTCTTCTTCTGGACAATCCTGAACTCATGGAAGAACTTGAAATCAAGATAAAAGATAAAGCAGGACTAGGCAAGAAGTCGGAAAAAGGAAAACCGATTGAAGAATAAAACTAACTCTATTTTGTCAAATTAATGCTTAAAATCTGACAGATTTTTACAGATCAGAATGTGTTATTAATGCTTTTCTGGTAGAAAAACTGTCAGGTTTTAATTTTTATGTTGCTCTGATCGCTTCGACGGGATCAAGTCTTGCGGCTAGTGTAGCCGGGACAATACCCGACACTACTCCAATAACAGAAGAAATACCCAATCCCAACATGATGTTCTTAAATGACAGGACCAGTTCCAAGGAACCTAATTGTAAAAAGGTGAGGCCATACACAATGACGATTCCGGTCAGACCTCCAATCAAACTTAGAAATACCGCTTCAAACAAAAACTGAAATAAAATGAAGTAATTTTTAGCACCAAGTGATTTTTGGATACCAATAATACTTGTCCTTTCTTTTACCGAAACAAACATGATATTAGCTATCCCAAACCCACCGACCAAAATTGAGAAACCTCCAATAACCCACCCGGCAGCGCTGATAACATCAAATACCGACCCGATGGTGTTCATGATAAATTCAGATTTATTGAGCGCAAAATTATCATCTTGGGTGGGTTTCAGTCCTCTTTTTGCCCTTAGTGCACCGATCAGTTCATTTTCAAGTGCTATCAATCCGATATCGTTTTCCATTCCTTTTATTGCAATGGATGGCTCAATACCATTTTTGCCTACATAATAAAGTTTGGTAAAACTGCCAAATGGAATCATGCAGGCTTCATCTTTTGATGCAATATCGAATAGTCCTTCACCTTCTTCTTCGAAAACCCCGATCACAACAAATTTTCCCCCTTTTATTTTCATTTCCTTACCCAATGGATCTTTTCCGGGGAATAGCGTATTAGCGATTTTATTACCTATGAGTGTTACATTTCGGGAAGCATTGATCTCTGATTCTGTGAAAAAACGTCCGGATTGTAATGGAAGATCATAAACATCCTGATAAGTATATGTAATCCCCGTGAGATTGGTTCCTTTATAAGAATTGCTACCGGCCTGTACAATGGTATTTGCAGAGGCTGAAAATGAGATGGCCTCTGCATTTTTAAGTTTGTCTTTAAGGAAAACAAATTCCGCATAGGTATTATAAGGCCTTCGGAAATATTTCCACCAAGGATAATCCGGTCCTCCCACCCATTGAAATCTATTGACAGTGACTACATTGCTTCCCAGAAAGGTAAAACTTGATTTTATGTTTTTCTCAAGAGAATCAACCAAGGTAAAAACAGCGATAATTGCAAAAATTCCTACAGTTACCCCTAATAAAGACAGAATTGTCCGTGTGAGGTTGGATTTAAGTGCCTGCATTGCAAACCTTATACTTTCCCAGACTAATTTGATAAATACCACGACTAAGATGTTGTTTTAAAACTAATTGGCAATATAAATAGATTTCGGGATTTTTATTTTTAACTTTGCGGTTTTTAAATACTATTTGAACAACAAAAAAAAGTATATCCTATTTATACCATATGAAGTTATCAGACTTTAAATTCGACGTTCCCAAAAAATTAATTTCCTTGTATCCGGCAGCCAACAGAGACGAATCACGTCTGATGGTTGTGAACAGAAAAAACGGTCAGATTGAGCACCGTCTTTTCAAAGATATCATAGAGTACTTTGAAGTTGGGGATGTTTTTGTAATGAACAATACAAAGGTTTTTCCAGCGAGGCTTTATGGAAATAAAGAAAAGACCGGAGCAAAGATTGAAGTTTTCCTATTAAGGGAATTAAATCAAGATCTGAGACTTTGGGATGTTTTGGTGGATCCTGCGAGAAAAATAAGGGTTGGTAACAAACTGTATTTTGGCGACAGTGACCTTGTTGCTGAAGTGATTGACAATACCACCTCAAGAGGAAGAACGATAAGATTTTTGTTTGATGGTACCGACGAGGAGTTCTACAAGACCATTGATACCCTAGGCGAGACACCGATCCTTAAAGAGTTTATCGACAGAAAAGTTGAGGCTGAGGATAGAGAAAGGTATCAGACCATTTTTGCAAAACATGTAGGTGCAGTGGCCGCCCCTACAGCAGGATTGCATTTCACTCCGCATCTGTTGAAAAGGTTGGAACTTAAAGGTGTTGATATTTCTCCGATTACTTTGCATGTAGGCCTAGGGACTTTTAGACAGGTAGATGTTGAAGACCTTACCAAACATAAAATGGATTCTGAGAATTATGACATTCCAGAAAAGACTGTTGAACTTGTCAATAGGGCACTCGATAACAAAAAAAGGGTGGTGTCTGTAGGAACCACTTCTCTCAAGACCATTGAGTCTTCCGTTACTGCAAATGGAAGATTGAAGGAAAGCAGTGGTTGGACGGATAAGTTTATTATTCCTCCCTATGAGTTCAAAATTGCCAATACCCTTATCACCAATTTTCACCTACCTGAATCAACACTTTTGATGACAACATCTGCCTTTGGTGGATACGACCTCATCATGAAGGCATATCAGGAAGCGATTAAAGAAAAATACAGGTTCTTCTCATATGGAGATGCCATGTTGATACTCTAAAAACCATAGGCTCGCAAGAGCCTTTTTTTATTCTTCATATTTTTTTCATCTTGGGTTGATATTCAATAAGAATTATTCATCCAATTTTGTGCAACACATCTAAAAATGAAAAAATACGCAATTATTGTTGCAGGCGGAAGCGGCACCAGGATGGGTGCTGCTATTCCTAAGCAATACCTCGAAGTAGGAGGTCAGCCTATATTAATGCAGACCTTATCGTTATTCCACGGTACTGATTCTTCTGTTAATCTGATTTTGGTAATCCCGGAAACTGATTTTTCACTTTGGAATGAACTATGCCTTAAATTCGGATTTCTTTTACCCCACAGGCTTGTAGCCGGAGGGAAAAGCCGATTTCAGTCTGTGAAAAATGGATTGGATGCCATTCCTGAAAATGGAGGTTTAGTAGCAATCCATGATGGAGTGAGACCTTTTGTACAGCCAAAAGTTATTTTAGAGAGCTTTGAGAAAGCGGAAGAAATGGGTTCGGCCATTGCTGTAGTAGCTTTGAAGGATTCCATCAGAAAGTTGACAGATGATGGCAGGTCATTTTTTCAGGAAAGGCAATATTTCCGTTTGGTGCAGACCCCACAGACATTTCAGGTATCAAAAATAAAAAAAGCTTTTGAAACACCGGAATTATACCATTTCACTGATGATGCCACTGTTTATGAACATCAGGGTTGGCAGGTATTTTTGATCTCAGGAAATCCGGAAAATATTAAAATCACCACTCCGGAGGACATGGAATATGCTTCCTTTCTTATTCAGAAAAGAAATAGGTGAATCCATTCACCGATAAATTCCCGGTATTCACCGAGTTTTTGAAGGGGATAGCCTATTTAATGGTCTTTTTATTTTGAGTATGATCTAGTTTTGACAGCATCAAAGCATTTATAAAACTTAAATCATAATAAAATGGCAAAGCACAAATATTCCCAAGGAAACAGTGACATCACCGCAGGAATCATCATTTTGATCATAGGATCTGTACTTTTATTAAAAGCGCTCGGTTTATGGTTCCCGGTTTGGTTTACCTCATGGCCAATGATTTTGATAGCTGTCGGCGTAGTAATTTTGGTCAAAAATAAATTTCAGACCGGTTTCGGTTTGTTTCTGATTGTTTTTGGAGGGTTTTGGCTGATTCAAAGAAATTTCGGTTTCCCATATGAATTACGTCCTTATCTGATACCCGGTGGATTGATCCTATTAGGATTGTACCTGATAGCAAAAAGAAACAATGATAGAAACCGGTTTAACGAAGAGTTTTTCGGATCCCTATCTCCAAAAAAGGCCGAGCCCCTCGGACCAGGCGCAACAAGTACCGACGAAGGCAATCAGGAATATAATAAAGCTTACAAAAAGAATTATGCTTTCACCGATTCAAGTGATTTGGTCAATGCCCAGGCATTGTTCACCGGTATTGAGAGGAGAATCTTATCGAAGAACTTTAAAGGAGGAAAG
>NZ_JBGTCA010000427.1:0-2332 GCF_041749095.1 Aquiflexum sp.
ACTTATCCGGCTATGCTCCAACATCCCCTTGACTATCGCATCCGCCCGCTTACCGTGGTGATTTATTTTTTCCAAGTTCTGCTTGATATCATCCAGAATCTCATCTTCTATCTCATCCTCTTCGGTTTTAGCTCTTGATTCTTGGTTTCCCGATTCTCGGGACCGGACTTTGGCTCTTGATTCTTTGATTTCATCCACCAGTTCTGCACTGACTTCCGAAAAATTATTGACAAAATTCAAAGGATTCTGTATCTCATGGGCAATTCCTGCAGTGAGCTCTCCAAGGCTTGCCATCTTTTCAGATTGGATGAGTTGGGCTTGGGCCATCCTCAGATCGGTCAGGGCTTGTTGCAACCTGACTTTCTGTTCTTCTAATTCCTGGTTCAGCCCTCTCAATTCATTGTTCTTAATACGGACAGCTTCAGTTTCTTTGCCGGCTTCTTCTGCTTTATGCGAAATTTTCAGATTAGCCATTTTCTGGGCTATTGTATTCTTGTGCAGCTCGACTTCAAGTGCGGTATGTAATTCCAATTGTTCAAGTGCTTCTTTATATTTGCCATTATCCTTATAAATTGAATATAAGCACTGTCTTACTTTGCTTAGAAGATCAATTGCATTTACATTTTCAGCTATGAGTGCTGCCTTAAGTAGGTACTCCAACTTGTAATCTGTGCCGTTATGTTGTAATCCGGCCAGAAACAGAAGTACTTCTGCCTCCCCTCTCTTATCACCGCTTGATTTCCTGATTGCCATGCTTTGATTGGAACACTTCGCAGCAAGTGCAATTTCTCCCATAACATGGTAAATTTCAGCCAAATGAAGCAGGGAGTTTGCCTCGCCTTTTTTATCACCGATCTTTTTTGTAATATCAAGGCTTTTTGTACAATGACTGATAGCTTCATCATATTGGTCTAATTTCATATAGGTGTGGCCGATATTGTCTAAGCTGCCGGCTTCTCCCCACTTGTCATTGGCCTGTTGACGAATAGGGAGCCCTTGCAGGAAATAATTCAGTGCTTCTTGATAATCACCGGTTTCAAAATAGATCGAACCGATCACATTCAGATTATAGGCTTCCATTATTTTAAAAGTTGATGATTTAGCGATTAGTAGGCTTTCAAATAAAAATTCAAGCGCTTTATTGTAATCTCCAAGTTGCCTATAGGTAACCCCCAATTGGTATAGCGTGGTTATTTCAGCATCCCAAAATTTGGTTTCTCGGCATAATTCCAAAGCTTTGTAGAGATTTTCGAGAGCTGATTTGCAATCCCCGGTATTACGGTGAATGATCCCAATATATTCATTGACTACTGCAAGGCCCTGTAAATCATTTAAAGAATCATAAACTTGAAAAGCTTTTTCAAGGTATGGTTTTGCCTGTACAAAATCACTTTTTCTTAACCAAGCAAAACCAATTAACCTATATGCATCTGCCTGCCCTTTTAGATATTTGATTTTCTGGGATAGATCAGCAGCTTCTTTACTTAACGTATGGGCTTTCTCAATTTCGTGGACACGGAGACTCCATGCCAGACAATTTAACTCATCTATCTTTTGCTTAAGTGCTATAGAATCAGTGGCTGTTGTCATAAGGGATTGCTATTTCATATATAATTCCCACGCGATTCTGTCAGGGTCTTTAAAAGCACAATAGGGCTTATTTAAAACACTGTCTATTTTCACTCCTGTATTTTCTATACCCGCATCGGCTAGCTTTTTGGCTAATGCATGCAGCTCCTCCTCTCTTTCGCAGGTAATGGCAATATGGTCCAGACCTACTTCATAGGGACTGAAGGTGGTGAAATTAGTGTCTCGCGGATCAGCTTTTTTGAATGCTATAAATACACTGCCTGCAAGGAATATAATCAGTTCCGGTTGGTCCATTACCAATGGCCATTTAAGGACTTCCCGGTAAAATTCCTTTGTTTTGGAAAAATCCATTGACCTCAGACAGTTGTGATGGATCGGACTTTTCATCGGACTGGCATCAAAATGATTTTCCTGTTCTGAAATCTCCCCGGACTCATTTACAGTAAAACGGTCTGCAACCCGAAGCGTCACACCAAGTGCTGCAATAGTAATATCCGCCCTGGTAATGATCTGAGTTAATGATTCATTGTAAAAGTGGTCGATGACATTGATCTGAATCCCATCTAATGCCGGCTCAAGCGGCTTCCACCATTGATCAAGGAGTTCCTCTTTACCTTTGATCGGATATTTAGACCCACCCGGTGCAAGTGGTGCCCTGAAAACAATGTTATCACTGAACGGAATGGCTTTGAAATCCCTGTTCCTTAGTGCCTGGAAATAAGTTTCTGAAACTTTTTCCAAG
>NZ_JBGTCA010000428.1:0-7113 GCF_041749095.1 Aquiflexum sp.
TTTTGGGATTTCCGATTCCAGTGTCTTCAGTAACATGAGACCACTTTCTTTCTGCCCAAGCCCATTTTTCTCGAAGTCCCGGAATAACTGATTTTTTTTCTTTTCCTTCTCCTGCATCTTCCAGCGGCAGCACCAATTCAGGATGCAGGTATAAAATCAAACTGCTTTCCATTTCATCGGCATGATCTCCTTCTTCTTCAAAATATTTGGTTTTGTCCAATGCTTGAAACCAGTTACAGGTCATCAGCATCATTTCAGGAAAAATCAATCCCAATTCCCTTAGCATGGTCTTGAAATCATTGCCTCCATGACTGTTCACGATCAGAAATTTCTTGATTCCCTGTCTCTCCAATACAGTCAGAATATCTTTGAGAATAGCCATTTGAGTACTTGGGTTCATATTGATATCCAAGTAGATATCACTTTGACCTGTATTTACCCCAAATGGTATCGTAGGGAGAATGACTACTTTTGCGCCTTTTTCCCATGCATATTTTCCCGCACCTGCAGCCACTGCATCTGCTTCAAATATATCAGTGCCATATGGCATATGATAGTTATGGGCCTCAGTAGCACCCCAGGGAAGTACTGCCAATTCAAATCTTTTTTCTTTAAGTTCTTTCCAATTGGTTTCTGCTAGAATATATGGTCTCATGTTTTTTTTTTTTAGAAGCGAGAGATTAGAAGCGAGATGCGAGAGGCAAGAACCAAGAATAAAGATTCAAGACAAAAGAGTACAAAAGTTACTGAATATCAACTTTTAGTGATATAGTCTTTTGTCCCCTTTTGTTTCTTTTGTGGTTCCATTATTTTTTTGTTTGACCTGATGTCATTACCCTTTCGGAACATTTCCAAAATGTTAATTACTCGGGATGACGCCTGTCTTACTTAATCTTTCCCCATTCCCTTCACTAACTTCCTCAAAAAAATCACTGATGCCAAATTTATTTGTCCGTTTTTTTTTGAATCTTTATTCCTGAATAAATTTTGTGTTTTTTGCTCAAAAAAATCAACATGTCTGATAGAAGGTCCTTTCTTAAAAAAACCATACTTTCCTCAACCGTACTATTGCCCAGTGGAATATTGGAATCCTGTGCCAATACCATGAAAGAAAATGCAAATGAAAAATTCAAACCGCTGATACTTTCAACATGGAACCATGGCATGCCTGCCAATGACAGGGCTTGGGAAGTGCTTATGGAAACAGGTAGCTTGATTGATGCGGTGGAGGAAGGTGTAAAAGTGACAGAATTGGACATGGATAACCTATCTGTTGGGCTTCAGGGTTTGCCGGATAGGGAAGGGATTCCAACTTTGGATGCTTCTATTATGAATGGCGATGGTTCTTGTGGTACGGTGGCCTTTGTCAGGCAAATAAAGCATCCCATTTCTCTGGCAAGAAAAGTAATGGATGAAACGCCTCATGTCATGTTGGCCGGTGAAGGTGCCCGACAATTTGCCATTGCGCATGGTTTTCCTTTGGAATCAGAAACATTAAGTCCCAAAGCAAATGAACTGTATCAGGAGTGGAAAAAAACATCCTTGTACAAACCCATCATCAATATAGAAAATCACGACACCATAGGCATGATTGCACTTGGTGCTGATGGAAAACTTGCAGGTTCATGTACTACATCAGGTCTGGCCTATAAAATGCACGGCAGGGTGGGAGATAGCCCGATTATTGGTGCAGGATTGTTTGTCGATGGTGAGGTGGGTGCGGCAACGGCAACAGGTTTGGGAGAATCCATCATCAGGATATGTGGGAGTTTTCTGATAGTGGAATTGATGCGTCAGGGCAGAACGCCCCAAGAAGCCTGCGAAGAAGCAGTCAGAAGGTTGATCGCGAAAAATAAAGATATTGTCGATATTCAGGCAGGTTTTCTTGCCATCAATAAAGATGGAGAATATGGCGCTTATGCCGTTCATCCCGGGTTTAATTTTGCCAGACACCATAGCAACGGGAAAGACCTGATTGATTCAAAAAGTAAATTTTAAAAAGATGTCTATTTTATTGGAAGCTCCCGTTTTTACGGTAGAAGGGGGATTGAAAGCAGCGGAGTATGGAATTGACAGGTTAGAGCTTTGTTCGGATTTCGGAGAAGGAGGCGAAACTCCAAGTGCCGGAGCTTTGGCTTTTTTGAAGGAAAAAGTCCAGATTCCTGTTTTCGTCATGATCCGACCTAGAGGCGGGGATTTTGTGTATTCTCCTGAGGAATTGTATGTCATGAGAAAAGATATTGCCATCCTTAAATCCCATGGAGCTGATGGATTTGTGTTTGGGGCATTGGATAAGAATGGCCATGTAGATAAAGAGGCCTGCAAATACCTGATGCATGCAGTGGAGGATTCTCCATGTACATTTCACAGGGCATTTGATATCAGTAAAGACAAAGACAAAGCCATCGATGATATTTTTGCCTGTGGTTTCCAAAGAATATTAACTTCAGGTGGTGAAAATGATGTTACAAAAGGAATGGGTAATATCCTGAAATGGTTGGGTCAGGTTACCGGTCAAATCATCATCATGCCGGGAGGAGGCCTAAAACCTTTACATATTTCCGAACTGAATAATTCCGGAAAACTTAAAGAGGTGCATGCCAGTTGTAAAGCCTTTAGGCCCACTGAGAGCAAGTACTCCCATCCTTCGGTTACCCTTTCCAAAGATCCTGAGGCTTTCAATCAGGTACTTACCATTGACGGGTCATTGGTCAATGAATTTTTGACCGTAATTAAAAGCAATCAGGATAAATAAAATTTTTCATTTAAATAATTCTATCCTTTTTTCAAATTGGATAATCTGATATTCTAAATTTTTATATGGTAAAGTTATTTTTTTTGAAAATTAGATTTTGATGTCTGAATTTTTTGGGTTAAATTATTCGTCTCACTAAAAATGTATTTTGCTATGGTAAAAAGCTTTCAAGGCGTAAGAGTGGTTGAACCCAAAGTAACCGCAGCCCCAATTCTAGTAAAAGATCACATGAGCACCAACCTTGTCACCTTTCGTCCCAGAGATACCATTGACCATGTCCTGGATTTGTTGACCAAAAGGAAAATTTCGGGTGCTCCGGTAGTGGACAGTGATGGTAACCTTGTCGGCATTATATCAGAGGTGGATTGTCTGAAAGAAATCATCAAAGGTAAATATTCCAATACACCGACCTTTCCCGGAACAGTGGAAGAACACATGACCAAAGATGTAATGACACTTTCTCCGGATTTATCCCTTTTTGATGCTGCCCAAAAATTTCTGGATCTTAAGATCAGACGGTTTCCTGTGATGAAAGATGGAAGATTGGTCGGTCAGATCAGTTTGAGTGACATCATAAGGGCATTTCCGAAATTGAAGGAAACTACCTGGTAATCACACTATTTCTCAATCCTATTGACCTTGGCAGAGAAATCCGCCAAGGTTTTTTAATGTTTTCCAATTTGTTACTTTTATTCAGAAAACTGAAATTTCCCCAATTATGAAATCCACTCTGATTATTTTCCTAGTGATATTTTCAAACTTATTGAAGATGCCAATCAAAGCGCAAGATCAGACTCTAACACTGATGACTTATAATATATACCATGGCGAAGACCCCTATAACTTGGGAAACAGTAATATCAAGGAAATAGCTGAACTTATTAATGCTATCAAACCTGATTTTGTTGCCTTACAGGAAGTGGACAGTATGACCAACAGGACCAAAGGTTTTAACCCGGATGGTAAAAAGAACCTGATGTTGGAACTTGAAAAATTGACGGGAATGCAATCTTTTTTTGCCAAGGCAATAGATTTTTCTGATGGAGGTTATGGAGAAGGGATTTTGAGCAGACATCCCGCCATATTTGAGTCTTATGACTTACCTACACCCAAAGGAGGAGAGGGTAGAAGCCTGGCAATTGCGAAAGTAAATTTAGGAAATAGGGATTTGATTTTTGCAGGAACGCACCTCTGTCATGAATTTTCCGAAAACAGGACTGCTCAGGTAATTGCTGCTCATAAAATCCTGAAATCCATTGGATTGCCAATAATACTGACGGGAGATTTTAATTTTACCAATGAGGAAAAAGGATATGATATCCTGAGTGAACATTTTATAGATGCTGCATTGAAAGTGGGAAAACCCAAAAACACCTACTCTTCCAAAGAGCCCAAAATCAGGATAGACTATTTTTGGTTTGATATGAACAGTGAATGGGAAATTGAGTCCGTGGAAGTTTTGGATGTGATGCATTCAGACCATAAACCAGTGGTGGTCAAAGTCAGGTATTAATACCTTTTATACGAAAGGATTTATATCGCTACAGAGTGAAAGCCATCCCATTGATTTTAGAAAAGTAGAGTTGTTTGACCTTGCACTTTATCACAGAGATGCCAAAAGATTTAATTCAGTGTTGGAACGGATTGGATATGGTGATTTTCGTTCTGATGACTAGAGCTATGTTGTTGACAATCTTTCCCGCTGAGACGCAAAGACGCAAAGAATTAACTTGAAACTTTTCTCGATGGTGATAACCTTTAGATATTAGTTTTAATATAACACAAGTTCTCTGGTTAAAAAACTCTCGCAAATTTCCGGAATCTTTAGATTTTACTTGAATAATCAAGATGATTTAGTGACCGGCGGGAGAAAAATATTTGGCTTTAACCCTACTTTGTCTTGTTTGGGAATGATTTGTAAACCTGCCAGGTTTTTAACCTATAACCTGTTTATCTATTGCTTACAGGGCATAAACCTGGCAGGTTTTTATCTCTAACATTTAATTGACAAAGTAGGGTTAGCTTAGATTCTTTTTGAAGAACTCAATTGTTCTGCCCCAAGCTAACGCTGCTGCTTCTTTGTCATATCTTGGGGTGGAATGGTTATGGAATCCATGGTTGACTCCTTCATAAAAGAATACTTCATATTTTATGTTATTGGCATTCAATGCGGCCTCATAATCAGCCCATCCTGCATTTACCCTGGTATCCAGTTCTGCATAGTGCAATTGTAATGGGGCTTTGATTTTAGCGGCATCCTCGGCACTGACTTGGCCTCCATAGAAAGGTACGGAGGCTTTTAAGTCAGCCAAGCGGGCTGCCATCATGTTTGAGATCCATGCACCAAAGCAGAATCCTACGACTCCAACATTACCGGTACAATTTTCATTTTTCATCAATAATTCATAACCGGCTATAAAGTCTTCCAGGATTTCGTTTCGGTCTCTTTTTGCCTGCATGGCCCTTCCTTCATCATCTGTTCCCGGATATCCGCCAAAGGGACTAAGCGCATCCGGTGCAAAAGCAATAAAGCCATCTAAGGCCGCTTGGTGTGCAGTGTCTTCTACATAGGGATTAAGACCTCGGTTTTCATGTACCACCAATACACCCGGAAGTTTTCCTTTGGCATCCGCAGGACGGGTCAATAAACCTCTCATTTTACCTGCCCCTTTGGGTGAATCATATTCCACAAATTCTGAAATCAAGCGCGGATCATCCAGCTTAAAGCGTTTGGCTTCAGCATAATTGGGCAATAAAAAAGAAAGAATGGCAGACACGGTTAGTCCACCTACCGCATACACCGAAAGTCGGTTGACAAATTCACGTCTATCGATTTTACCATGGACATAGTAATCATACATGTCGAAAATCTCCTGATGCAGGTCTTCCTTTTTGATGGGACTGTTTTCCATATTTGCTCTCCTTTGATTTTTATTTCAATTAACAATCCTCAATGTAAGTAATTTAAGGATGAAAAATCCCTGAATAATGGGGAATGGATATAAAAGAGGAAATCAGGCAAGAATGTTTTTCAAAAGAAAAGATAAAGAAATTGAAAAAAGGAAAAGTCTCAAAATTTATAGGTTTTGAGACTAAATTAATCTTTAAACACATTTAATTTTCTAAATGGGGCGGGGCCTTTTCGCCCCGACCCATTTAGAAAATTAATTTACGATGGAGATATTTCCTGAAGTAATACTTCCCTTAATGCTGTCGGATGCACCATTGTCTATGGATAAGTTTCTACCGCCTCTTGAATTTCCCACGGTGATATTACCGGAGGTAGCACTCATTGAATAGTTGAAATCCCTGATATTGGAACTTGTCTGGATTTTGAAATTTCCGGAAGTACCGTTAAGCCTGGTATGGGGTCCCAATCCGGCATTTTTGGCATCCAGATTTCCCGAAGTCAGCTTAAGATCTCCCAATTCCGCGACATTGTCCAGTTTTGCATTGCCGGAAGTCAGGCTGATATTGACAAGACCCCTGATATCAGAAGCCTTAACACCACCACTCCCTGAATTATAGTTCAAAGAACCTGATACACTAGTGATTTCTGCCGAACCTGAACCAATCTGCCCTTTGACATCTCCATTGATATCTGAAAGCCTAATGGACCCGGACCCTGCTTTGGCATAAACATCGCCGTTAATATTTGAACCTTTGATGCTTCCTGATCCTACATTTAGGTTGGTGATATCCCCGGTTACTTTATCCACATTTACACTGCCCGAACCGGCCTTCATATCCAATTCGACACTTTGAGGTCCACGTATTTTGATATGGCCTTTGGTGCGAACATTTCCCCAATTGGACCGGGTGTTGTTCACGCTATGTGAAATCTTCAATACATTGCCCATTGTGACAAAGACGATATCCTGGTCATGGTTGGTGGATTCCAGGAAAGCATCAACTGATACTTCATTCCCGCTGTTGCCAAGGTATTCAATATCCAATGAACCCCCGGAAACTTCTATCTTGCTGATACCTGAAAAAGACCTGTTGACATCCACCAAAGTTTTCATCTGGGCAAAACTTGGGCTTGCTGAAGCTACTAATATTATCAGTAGCAAGTTTAGGTGTAATCTAATTTTGGTTTTCATAATGATTGTTGGAGTTTGTTAGAGAATGATGCCAAAGCTCAATGTGTTGACCTTGGGACCTTTATCAGTTTGAAACATTTCGTTAAAATCGTAATTCATAAATAAATCGACATCCCCTACACCGATTTCGACTCTTCCCCCATAGCGGAAGTCATTGGCAAACATATTACCCATCTGGAACTGTCTTCGGCGGTCACCGGTATCGTCACGGTAAACAAATTTCCCTCTTCCACCCAATCTCAATCCTGCATAGGG
>NZ_JBGTCA010000429.1:0-71752 GCF_041749095.1 Aquiflexum sp.
AATTGGAAGTGTAAAAAAAAACAAAACTATCAGTGGTGATAATCATGGGTTAATCAGTTAAAAACCACATTGGCAAGTTTCATGGACTCTGCAAATTCAATTTTATTCAGGTTAATGTCAAATCCATGGTCTTCCAAAATCGAAATCAGAGATTCGGTTGCTACATTTCCGACCAATTTATCCTCTGCAAATGGACATCCACCGTAACCCTTGATGGCTCCATCAAATCTTTTACAACCCACTTGTACTGCTGCGGCAATCTTTGGTTCCAATAATTGGGGAAGTGTATGTAAGTGCAGGCCAAATTCAATTTTAGGGTATTGCTTGGCATTGAAAGTGAATAATTCGGATATCAAATCAGGTGTGGCAGATCCGATGGTATCAGCAAATGAAATGATTTTAATACCCATTTCATCTAAATGTTTGACAAACATGGCAACCAACTCAGCCGAAAAAGGATCTCCAAAAGGATTGCCAAAACCCATACTCAGGTAGGTAACCAAGACTTTACCCTTGATTTCACATAGATTTTGGATTTCTTCTACTGTGTCCAAAGCTTCACTGATGGATTTATTGGTATTTCTTTGTTGAAAAGTCTCAGATATAGAAAGCGGAAAACCCAAATAATCAATCTCCTCAAAATGCAAGGCATCCTCCGCACCTCTCCTATTTGCGACAATGGCCAGAAGTTTGGATTTGGCATCAAACAAATCAAGCAGTGACAATACCTCTTCCGTATCGCGCATTTGAGGGATTGCCTTTGGGCTTACAAAAGAACCAAAGTCGATGGTATCAAACCCAACCTGCAAAAGTTGGTTGATGTAAGCAGCTTTGATTGCCGTATCTATAAATTCACCCCTCCCTTGCATGGCATCCCTAGGGCATTCGATCAGTTTAATCATGGGCTGAAATTAGGGATATGTATGAGAAGGAACAAATAGAAAGGAAAAGTCTGGAATCAAAAGGATTCATAGAGGACTGTCCACCAATTTTCAAATCTTGCAATCTTGCAATCTTTAAATATCGAATTCTGAACACCGAATGATGAATAATGAACATGTAATGTCAGCCCCCGACCTAAAACACCTCCTTAGCAATCCTATAAGTTGCATCCGCCTTGCTCATAGTATAATAGTGTAAAACCTTGGTACCATTGGCAATCAACTCTTTACTTTGTTGAATAGCCCAATCTATTCCAACCTGTTTGACATCTGCATTGGTCTTGCATTTTTCAAGTTCGTCCATTAATGGGTCTGGAAGATCTAAAAAGAATGTTCTTGGAAGCATGGAAATTTGTCCCAATGTCGTGATAGGTTTTAGTCCAGGAATAATCGGCACAGTAATTCCCAAGTCCCTGACTTTTTTCTCAAAATCAAAGAATTTTTGATTGTCAAAAAACATCTGTGTCACGATATACTCTGCACCAGCTTCTATTTTTTCTTTAAGATGTTTTAAGTCAAACTTCAAACTCGGTGCTTCGAAATGCTTCTCAGGATACCCTCCTACTCCGACGCAAAAGTCAGTATGAAACCCTGTTTCAGTTTCTTCATGGAGATATCTCCCATGGTTCATTCCATAGATTTGGGTAACAAGATCTTTTGTGTATTCATGTCCATTCGGCTCGGCTACAAATTTCCCCTCATTCTTTGGTGCATCTCCCCTGAGCGCAAGTACATTTTGAACACCTATAAAATTGAGGTCAATCAGCGCATTTTCAGTTTCCTCTTTGGTAAATCCCCCGCAAAGCATGTGAGGAACAGCCTCCACATGAAACCTGTTCATGATGGCCGCACAAATACCAACAGTTCCGGGTCTTTTTTTTGTACTGACTTTTTCGAGAAGCCCATTTGGATGCTTTTTATAGATAAATTCTTCTCTATGGTAAGTTACATCTACAAAAGGAGGCTTAAATTCTATCAAAGGCTCAATACCTAACAATAACTCCTTGAGGCTCTGACCTTTTAAAGGAGGTAAAATTTCAAATGAAAAAAGTGTTTTTTCAGCTTGATCGATATATTCTGTTATTTTCATATTTTATTTTTCCTGTATCTGTAATGAAGGGGAGTACCCTAAATTTGGTGACAACCATCTTTCTGCCTGCGCTTTGCTCACTCCTTTTCTTTTGGCGTAATCTTCTACCTGATCCTCCCCTATTTTTCCCAATCCAAAATATTTGCTTTCAGGATGTCCAAAATAAAATCCGCTCACCGAAGATGTGGGATACATAGCATAGCTATCTGTTAAAGTAATTCCTGTTTTCTTTTCCACCTGAAGCAGGTCAAAAAGTGTCCTCTTTTCGGAATGTTCCGGACATGCCGGATATCCGGGCGCAGGACGAATTCCCAAATACTCTTCCCTGATCAAAGAATCATTGTTAAGGCTTTCGTTTTTGGAATAACCCCAAAGATCTTTTCTTACAACCTCATGCAGGTACTCAGCGCCTGCCTCCGCCAATCTATCTGCCAATGCTTTCAGCATGATATCATTGTAATCATCATGGGTTTCTTGAAATTGGGCTAACTTGGCTTCAATCCCCCATCCTGCCGTGACTGCAAATCCACCCATATAATCAATCTTATCAGGATGAATATAGTCTGCAAGCGACCGGTTTGGCACTCCTTTACCCTTTTTGCCCTGTTGACGTAGAAAATGGAATTTAAAGGATGTTTCCTTTCCACCATCCAGGACTGTGACATCATCCTCAACTCGATTCACAGGGAATAAGCTGACAACAGCCCTTGCAGAGATCCATTTTTCTGCAATCATCTCATCCAACATACTATTTGCATCATCAAGGAGCTTTTTGGCTTCTTTGCCTACTACAGGGTCCTCCAAGATCTTGGGATACTTTCCGGAAAGCATCCATGTGCTAAAAAATGGTGTCCAATCAATGTAATTCCTGAGAATGGACAAATCCAACTCTTCCCAAATTTTTTCACCAAGTTTTCTGGGCACCAATGGTATATAATGCTCCCAATCAATGTAAACAGGATTAGCTTTGGCTTCTTCCAAGGTGGCCATTTGTTTGACCATTTGTTTTGCCTCATGTTCTATTCTAAGCTGTCTATAGGTCTCTTTAATTTTGATTTTGTAATCAGACTTTGTCTCTTCACTGATCGCTTCTCCTGCAATCGGCACTGACTTGGAAGCATCAGTAACATGCACCACGATTCCACTATAAACCGGGTCAACTTTTACCGCTGTATGGATTCTAGAGGTAGTCGCTCCTCCGATCATCAAGGGAATATCCAATCCTTGTCTTTCCATTTCTGAAGCCACGTAAACCATTTCATCCAAAGAAGGAGTAATCAAACCGCTTAAACCAATGATGTCCACTCGATTTTTGATAGCCTCTTCTATAATCTTTTGGGCATCCACCATAACACCCAAATCGATGATTTGGTAACTGTTACAAGCCAAGACAACACCTACAATATTTTTACCGATATCATGAACATCACCTTTGACAGTGGCCAAAAGGATTTTTTTGATGCTGCTCTGTTCCGAATTGTAATCTAGGTCTCCCACTTTAGGCATAAAAGGCTCCAAATAAGCTACTGCTTTTTTCATTACCCGGGCAGACTTTACCACTTGGGGAAGGAACATTTTACCTTCACCGAACAAATCACCGACCACATTCATCCCATCCATCAGTGGTCCTTCAATTACTTTTAGGGGACTTTTATAAGCAATTCTTGCTTCTTCTGTATCTTCAATCACATAGTCAATGATACCTTTGACCAAAGCATGTTCAATCCTTTTCTCGATAGGACCATTCCTCCATTCTTCACTTACAATTTCCTTCTTGCCGGAAGCTTTTACCGTTTCGGCAAATGTCAACAATGCCTCAGTAGCATCTTCATTTCTGTCAAAAAGGACATCTTCGACTCTTTGCAATAAGTCTTTTGGAATATCATCATATACCTCCAACATCGAAGGATTGACAATCCCCATATCCATACCATGACGGATGGCGTGGTAAAGAAATGCAGCGTGCATGGCCTCTCTCACAGGGTCATTGCCCCTAAAGGAAAAGCTTACATTGCTTACTCCCCCACTCACTTTGGCACCGGGAAGGTTCTGCTTGATCCATTGGGTGGCATGAAAAAAGTCCAAGGCATTTTTCCGGTGCTCATCCATGCCTGTAGCAACGGGGAAAATATTAGGATCGAATATTATATCATAAGGATTGAACCTTACTTCATTGACAAGGATGTCATAGCTCCTTTTACAAATGTTAATTCTCCGCTGATAGGTATCTGCCTGACCGGCTTCATCAAAAGCCATTACCACCACAGCTGCGCCAAATTTCTTGATGGTCTTTGCCTGATGGATAAATTCCTTTTCTCCATTTTTCAAGCTGATGGAATTGACTATTCCCTTACCCTGAACACATTTCAAACCTTCCAGAATTATCTCCCACCTTGAGCTATCTATCATGATGGGAATTCGGCTGATTTCCGGTTCAGAGGCTATTAGGTTCAGGAATTTTTTCATAGCGGCGACACCATCAAGCATGCCTTCATCCATACACACATCCAAAATCTGAGCTCCTCCCCTCACCTGATCCAATGCCACTTCCAAGGCCTCATCATAAAGTCCGTTCAGAATCAAACGTGCAAATTTCTTGGAGCCGGTGACATTGGTCCTTTCACCTATATTGACAAAGTTGATTTCAGGAGTGAAAACCAATGGTTCCAAACCTGAAAGTTTCATTACGTTATGTTTTTGGATTTTACTCATCTATTGTTGATACAAATTCAAGTTTTCTTGGAGTATAGTTTTGAGCTGTTTGAGCAATTGCTTCAATATGTTCCGGCGTAGTGCCACAACATCCGCCCAAAATATTGATCAAACCATCTTTAAGAAATTCTTCCAATTGGGCTGCCATTTCAGACGCGTTTTGATCATATTGTCCAAATTCATTTGGAAGTCCCGCATTGGGATAGGCACTGACTAGAAAAGGAGCATTATCTGCCAATACTTTTAAATATGGTCTTAATTCTTTTGCGCCCAAAGCACAGTTTAATCCTACACTGAATAAAGGCAAATGCGATACAGAAATTAAAAAGGCTTCCGTAGTCTGCCCTGACAATGTTCTTCCTGAAGCGTCGGTTATGGTTCCTGATATCATAATGGGAATTCCACCTTCCGCTGGATTCAAAGGAATATTTCTTTCTTCATATACCTCCTGTATGGCAAATAAAGCTGCCTTTGCATTGAGGGTGTCAAAAATTGTCTCCACCAATAATATATCAGATCCGCCATCTAATAAACCCTTAACTTGTTCCTTATAAGCTTCCGCAAGTTGATCAAAAGTGATTGCTCTGTATCCGGGATCATTGACATCTGGAGAAATTGAGGCTGTTCTATTGGTAGGTCCAAGGGCCCCCGCTACAAATCTTGGCTGTTCAGGATCTTTGGCTGTAAATTGATCTGCCACTTCCCTGGCAATTTTGGCGGACTGGTAATTGATCTCATAGGCAAGGTATGAAAGCCCATAATCTTCCTGGGCAATAGCCGTACCGCTAAAAGTATTTGTCTCAATAATATCAGCACCAACTTCCAAATAAGCCGCATGTATGGCTTTGATGATGTCCGGCCTAGAAAGGGAAAGTAAATCATTGTTGCCTTTTAAGGGCTTGGGGTGCTGAGTCAACTCAGGAGTTCTAAAATCCTCCTCAGACAATTTATAACGCTGAATCATGGTTCCCATGGCACCGTCAAGGATAAGAATTTTTTTCTTAGATAGGAAAATCAATAGCTCGCTTCTATTCATATTGATGTTTGAATAATAAAAGCTTATGCGAGCAAGAACCGGATGGAAAAGAATATTTTACGTCCGCTCATCTTCTTCCGCCATTTGCGGAATGGGAATTAGCACCTTGCGTTTTCAGGTTGCTAAGACGTCATAGGGCCCTTCCCTCAGTCTTTCTCGATAAGCAATTTCAAAGGTAAACCCAATTCTTCAATTTTGTCAACTTTTTCTATTTTTCTTCAATAAACCTATTAAATTTCAATTGAACCCCATTTTTGATTGTCATTTCAACAAATCACATCAACATCTATTTGATTTACCAAATTGTACGCTTAATTTATCAATTCTTTAAAAAAAACTGAAAATTTCAACCTTTATGAAACATCTCATTTCACTTTCGTTCTTGCTGTTTTTGATATCCTGTTCACAGCCCTCAAACAATTCCGACAATGAAAGTCCTATAACAGATTCCTGGGATGCTGAAAAAAGACTTGTCGAACTTGGAATAGAACTACCCACAGCAAGTTCTCCTGTGGCCAATTATGTAAATGCAGTTAGGACCGGAAATTTGCTGTTTTTGTCAGGGAAAGGCCCAAATCTTCCAGAAGGTGGTTATGTTACCGGAAAAGTTGGTCAAGATCTTACGATTGAAGAAGGAAGGGCTGCAGCAAGATTGGTTGCTATTAGTCAATTGGCTGTTTTAAAAGCAGAACTGGGAGACCTCAATAAGGTCAAAAGGGTGGTGAAAGTTTTGGGTATGGTCAATTGTGGACCGGAATTCACGGAGCAGCCGCAAGTCATCAATGGTTTTTCTGATCTTATGGTAGAGGTTTTTGGAGAAAAAGGAAAACACGCCCGTTCAGCTGTCGGAATGAACGCCTTACCTTCCAATATAGCAGTTGAGATTGAACTGATCGTCGAGATTGCAGATTAAGGTCTGATTCCTACACTGAACTGAAGATAGGGATTAGCCATATATTGAGACATGGAAAAATCTTCCAGCCTATAATTTGAAAGCGGAAGTTCATAACCTCCATGCACACCCAAAATAATCTTGGAAGAGCTTGTAGAGGAAATAGGTATTCCATAAGAAAGATAGATTTCAGGCTTTGCCATTAGTCCGGCATTTCTCAGAAAACCATCATGAAGAGGTTCCTCAAATAACCTGGGAAAATCGGGCTTTCCATTTGACAATAGACTGTATCTAATATTTGCAAATCCTAAACCACCTAAGCCTCCGAATTCAAGGTTTCTCCTTTCAAAAAATTTCCTTCCCAAATTCCCATAAAGCCTTAAACTATTTAAAGTATGGCTTTTTGATTCATTGGCCTGTCCAGATAATCCCAGGTTATAAAAATCAAATCCGTACAAATATCCTTTAGATTCCCCTAATATTTTCAGCCCCCAATTATTAGGTCTGCCACTAAATGGCTGAAGTCCATTTTCTTCCAATTTCCTATTGAAGGCATCTGGTCTGGTAAAATGCATACCATAAAAAAAGTGTGCACCAAGGGAAGCATCTTTGTAAAAATAATTATGATCAGGAAGGGAAATCCCGAGACCAAGTCTCATAAAGGCACCGCTCTGAATATTACTGAAGCTGATATCTTTCATTTTCCAGGAATTTTCGAAAGGGCTGAAAGAATATCCAAATCGTGCCAAAAGCTCAAACGCCTCCTCTCTTCCGGGAATCGGAAGATCGTAGCTCATCTGAAAACCAATTTCCGTTAGAAATCCTGACATATTCAGTGTGCCTTTGTGCAGATTGCCTTCTCTGAGAATAAAACCTTGCTCGGGATTCTGCAAAAATCCGTTCAGGGAATTGACCTCATTCTCTCTTAACATCTGAAAATTCACAAAACCTGATCCAAATGACATGTAATGGATTAACTGAAAATTACCTTCTTCTGTAAATGCAAAACCAACATTTACATAAAATCTTGTTGTCTGATAATCTATAACATAATCGTTGAATTCTGATTTAAGTCCATTATTATGAAATAATTCAACCCCTAAAACAAAATCATTGAAGCGGGTCAAATATCCAAAACTCAAATTAGAATAGCTGTTTCTCATTGAGGTAAGACCTTTATCCTCAAGCATTTGATTGAATTCCCTCAAATTTGCACCTGTTTTACCAAAAGTCATGTACATGGTAGTTCTGTTAGTCTTCTCAGACTGACCATGCAATGGAATAATACAGGATAAGGAAAATAGAATTAGAAGATAGGCCCTCATGAAATTTAGTTTTCCCCCAAATTTATTATTAAAAGCGAGATTGAATCTAAGTTTCATTAAAAATTATGGCTCCAGAATTTTCAGAATTTTGGCATAAAGATTATCGGGATTGAATGGCTTGGGTATATAATCATCCATTCCTACTTTTTCCAGTTGTTCTTTGACTTCAATCAATGATGATGCCGTAAGGGCGATGATGGGAATTTTTTTCTTTTTTGGATCAGGAAAAGACCTTACAAATTCAGCTACCTGAAAACCATCCTTATCCGGCATTTGCAAATCAAGTAAAATCAGATTAAAATCCTGTTTTTCAAAAGCACTGATGGCTTCATTTCCATCATTAGCAATCACTACTTTTCCTACTCCCCATTTATTGAGGAATTTTTTGATCATGATCTGATTGACCAGATTATCTTCCGCAACCAAAATACTGGTATTCTGAAGGGTTTTATATCCATCTGCATGGCTCTTTGGCGATAAGATATCACTGGACTTTGGTTTTTCAAAATTGATGGTGAAAGTAAACCTTGTTCCACCTTCAGGCCTGTTGTATGCTTGGATTTTTGAACCAAAAAGCTCGACTAGTCTTTTGACTATAGCCAATCCAAGTCCTGTACCTCCATATTTTCTTGTAGTAGCGGCACTTGCTTGAGTGAAAGCCTCAAAAACCAGATTGAGTTTTTCCTGAGGAATCCCTATGCCTGTATCTTCAAAATCAAATCTGATGGATATATAATCGTCATCTTCATTTTCATTGGTCAATCTGATTTTAACACTTCCCTGTTCTGTAAATTTGACCGCATTGGAAACAAGGTTATTGACAATCTGACCCAATCTTACAGGATCTCCGATCAGGTTTTTTGGCAAACTCGGATCGGACTCAAATAAAATTTCCAATGATTTTTCTCTTGCCTGATAAGAATAGGAATGCAGGATTCTGTTGAACACATTATTCAACTCAAAACTCACCTTTTCCAATTCAACCTTTCCAGAATCAATCTTACTATAATCAAGAATATCATTGATCAATCCCAGAAGATTTTCAGCTGAAAATTGAAGCGTCCTTAAATTTTCCAATTGATCATGTCTAGGATTATCTTCTATCAGGAGATGGGCCATTCCAATCACTGCATTCATTGGAGTCCTGATCTCATGACTCATGATGGATAAAAACTGGGATTTGATATTAGAAGCTTGCTCGGCTTTTTCTTTTGCCAGAAAAAGCTCTTTTTGCGCCTCCTTCAATTTCGTGATATCCCTTGCAATACCCGTATAGTAGATGAGATTCCCTTCTTCGTCAGATACTAGTTTGCCGTTGGAACTAAATATCTTGTAGGATCCATCAAGGCTTCTGAGTTTGAATTCATGGTATTGTGTTTTTTGGAAGAAATCGGGTTCACTAAGACTCTTTTCAGCGAAAGCGGCCAAATCATCCTCATGGAGAAATTCAGTCAGCTTCTTACCTATTACCTTATCCGAGGGGTACCCCAAAAACTGTTTTACATTGGGAGATATATAAGTCATAGCCATGTCTGGAGCTAAAGAAAAGATGATTTCAGTGGATTCTTCGACCAATCTCCTGTATTTCTCCTCGTTCTTTTTCAAGTCTTCCTTGGCCTGATGTTCATCATTGATATCTCTCAATATCCCAAGCGCATATTCTACTTCACCTCCGTAAATAATTGGTCTGACGGTAATTTCATATACCCGCTTCCTGAAAACGATGTGTTTTTGAACAATCTCATTTTTCAGTAAGGCCCTAGTGACAATCGGCTGAATTTCATTCAAATTTTTGGTATGAACTTCCGTAAGCGTTTTTCCTTCAAAATCCTCAGATGTCATTCCCCAATCTGCAAAGTTTGTCCCCTGTGCAACGATGTATCTTAGATCCCTATCAATTAAAAAAATACTTGTTCCAGGAATATTTGATGCCAAGACCCTATATCTTTCTTGACTTTTAAGTATCTCTTCCCTATCCTTTTTCCTTTCAGTAATATCCTGGATTATCCCTTCATGTGTCAATATTTTACCTTCTGAATCATATACCTCTCTGGTTCTATCTTCCACCCATCTAACTGACCCATCTAATTTTTGAATTCGGTATTCCCCGGAAAACGCCGGAATCCCATCTTCTGACTTTTTGGAGCTATGAAAGTTTAATAATCTTTTTACATCATCTGGATGAACCAGTTCCAGAATACTCGTTTTTGATTCTATCAGTTTGGTGGCGTTAAATCCAAACTGCCTGATGTTATCAGAAATATAAAGTATCCTAAAATTTTCATTTGGATCAACAGTAAAAAGAACAGCCGGACTATTTTCCACTATCATTTGGGCCTTTCTGGCCATTGCCTCCTGTCTGACCTGAAGGGTAAGATTTCTAATGACAAAAGAATATCCGATTTTATCCTGATCATCATTGAGGAAATATTGAACAGAAACCTCATGAAGTTCCACCTCTCCTGACCGTGACCTGAGTTCCATCTGTTCTCTAAAACTCTCTTCGGGGCCGAGTGATTTTAGGGATTCCTCAATTCGATTTCCACCTGGAATAAGAAATTCAAATAAGTCTGTGATTTTGCCCTCGAATTTATCATTTTCGTTTATTTCACATTCTTTAAGCCCTGCTTTATTAATATAAATAATGTTAAACGCATCGTCTGTTACATAAATCGGGTCGTTGACCTGTGCCAAAATTTGGGACTGAAGTTTAAGGTAGTTTTCAGCATCTCTTTTATGTGTGATATCTGTGCAATATCCAAAGACTTCAACTTCATCGCTTTCTGTAGATTTCCTGACCTGAATACTGTAGTTGATATACTTTTCTTTATTCTCATTGGCAATGATAGAAAATGTACCTGTAGAAGAGCTTAGTCCTTCGATGGCCTCTTGAAAGTTTTGCAAAAAATCAATCCTATCTTTTTTGGAAATCTTGGTGATAAACTGAGTAAAGGTAGCAGATTCAACTTCATCCTGTATTTCAAAAATCCGCTTTAAACCATTGGAAAAAAAGATTCTTTTTTTGGAATTACTGTATCTCCATGAACCTGATTTGGCTAAAATCTCTGTAGAGGCCAGTAACTTCTTATTTCTATCTAAACTTCTCTTTATTGCCCTATTAATAAAACTACCCGCATAAATATCACCTAGTTGCCTAAGAACATATTCATCTTTTTCATGCCATGCTCTTTTTTCCCTGACTGCATCCAGTCCAAAAAAACCTATCAATCTGTTTTCTGAAAAAATAGGAATCAGCACAAAAGATTTTATCCCCTGTTGTTGATAGACTTCTCTTTCTTTGGCAAACTTCTCAGGCATAAGGTCCACATCAGGCACAACTAATATATCCCCTCTGGTCAAACTCTCGATGGTAAGGTCATCTTCCTTAAATGGAATGTTTTTTAAATGCAATATTTGGGATTCAATACCCTCTCCGGACCATTCATAAACATTCTCAATTTCATGAAGACCCTGATGCACAAGAAAAATATATGCTCGATCCGCTTTTTCAAACTCACCCAGCATTTTAAGAGATATCCTGAAAATATTATCAATTTCGTCAAAATCTGCGTTAACAAATTTTGCGGAAATTCTGTTGATCAGGTTTTCAAGTTCATATCTTTTTTGGAGAGATTTCTTAGCCCGGTAATATTCGGTATTGTCATGGGCACTGAATAGGATGCCTTCTACCAAAGGATCGTTCAAAAGATTTTTACAATGACTTTCAATCAGTATTCTTTCTTGATTAGGAAGATTGATCCAAAATCCTATTTTTATTTTTCTTTTTGATTTAAATACCTTTTCAAGATCTCCATTCTCAATTGTAATTATACCTTTTTTGATGAAATGATGGTAGGTTTTCCCAATTACCTCGCTGGGTCTGACCCCTAGCTTTTCGATAATAGCTGAACTTATAAATTTAAAATCTCCGTCTTTCCCAACAATTGCCAACATATCATGACTATGCTGAAGAATGCTGTCCACCAAATGTAAATCACGCAATCTTTTTATAGGCAGGTCCCTACTGATATTCTCTTTGAAAAGCGTTTCCAGAAATGGGACGAACCTAGTGATTTTTCCAATACAGATTAATTTCTCCTTCTCATTGGGAAAGGCAATAAAGTTCCACTGATATTTTAATTTCCCTCCATTGACATGTTCCAGCTCAGAAAAAATTTCAGATTTGGGTAAAGACCCGTTTTTGAAATATGATTCTAACAATTTATGGGATTGTGTCTCCCTGATTACTTCTTTCCAATGTGTCGGTATCTTGATAAAATTGACCCCGAGGTACTGATTAATAAAGTCTATACCCTCCTTGGTAAGAACCAAAACAGGGTCTTTTAATTGATCAAAAAAAGAAACCAAATTAAAATTCTCTTCGCTACTCATAACCGGTAGTTAAAAACTATGATGCAATTTATTCCTGCATCTTCTATCTTGGGCGATAATTTTAGACAATATACCATTAATCAAACCAAATTATAATCAAATTAATAACAAAATCAATCAACATGATTAAATTTAAATTTTATCTGGTTTTTCTTTTATTGGCCACCCACACAGTCATCGGCCAATCTGATGGAGAAAAAATTAAACCTATTTCTTGGAAGGATATTCCACAGTGGCGATCGATCAATACAAGTAGTACAAAACTATCAGCAGATGGGAATTGGCTCGTATTCGCCATGTTACCTGTGGAAGGTGATGGTGAAATTTTTATCCAAAAAGCGGCAGAACCAGAATAAAAAAAAAATCATTCTTTATCGGATCAACTACTTCCCCAAGCATTTCATTTTCTGAAGACAGCAGATGGCTTGCCTTCAAAGAATATCCCAAAGATGCTGCAAAAAAAGCAAGTTCAAAAAATGGAGGTAAAGATTTGAAGGACAAACTCATCTTTCTTGACCTTAACAATGATTTTAAAAAAACTGAAATTGAAAATGCATCCAGTTTTGCTTTCAATGGTAAGACCTCAACACATCTTGCTGTTAATTTAGGTAAAGAGGGTTCTAATGGGGATGCAAAAGGGATTAACTTAAGCAAACCTGTTTTTATTCGAAAGTATGGGGAGAAATCCAAGAAAAGTGGGATTGTCAAAATTAATCCGGCAAAATCCGGTTTAGCTGCAGGACCGGAACCTTTAATTTGGGAAGATGTCAATATCAATAGACTTATGAAGGCAAAAAATGCCGAGGTATATTTGTTCAGCAAAGAGAAATTCAATGAGCCTACAGATTTTTTCCTCACCGATGGCGCACTTAATAATCCAGTAAAAATTACTGAAAATGCACCTGATGCTTCCAAATACATTTGGTCGTCTGGAGTCAGATTGGTTGATTATATATCAGATAAAGGGGATTCATTACAGGCAGCATTATTCCTTCCTTCTAATTATTTGGAGGGAAAAGAATATCCTACCATTATTTATTATTATGAAAAGCTATCCCAAACTTTGCATAATTACTCAAATCCCGGATTTAGTGGTACAGGATGGAATCCTAATGTTTACACAAGCAATGGCTACGCAGTTTTGATTCCTGACATTGTGTATCAAATGGATGACCCTGGAATGTCCGCGGTGTGGTGTGTCATTCCTGCTGTAAAAGAAGCAATCAAAACAGGGATAATTGACCCTAAAAATATGGGGCTCCATGGACATTCATGGGGAGGTTATCAAACTTCCTTTCTGATTACCCAAACAGATATGTTCAAAGCCGCGGCCGCAGGTGCTCCATTGACCAATATGATCTCTATGTATGACCTGATTTATTGGAATTCAGGTGGTGGAAATATGTCCATATTTGAAGCCTCCCAAGGTAGGTTTAGTGGTGCTCCGTGGGAAAACTGGGATTCATACCAAAGAAACTCTCCGGTGTATCATGTCAAAAATGTAAAAACCCCTTTACTATTGCTCCACAATAACAAAGACGGTGCTGTAGATTTTACCTAAGGGATAGAATATTACAATGCTTTGAGAAGATTGAAAAAACCTGTCATTATGGTTCAATATAAAGGAGAAAACTATGGACTTTCCAAGCTCGAAAACAGAAAAGACTACAGTGTCCGGATGATGGAGTTTTTTGATCATCAGTAAAAGGTGAAAATGCTCCTGATTGGATAGTGTCAGGAGTAGAAAAATTAAAACTTGATGAACACCTTGAAAACAGGGTTTTTGATTCAAATTAAAATAATGATGATATAAAAAATCAACTATTCTTTAATTATATCAGTATAAAATTGAACAAATAAGCAATCAAAATTAAAAAATACCCTCTATTGGGTATTTTTTTAAGTAATCTAATTAAGTACATTTGAATACTTTGTAGAGTTTCTCTACATAAGTGTTTAAGTTCAAATAAGGGTTAGTCCCAACAATTAAAGGTCTCTGCTCCTTGCAGAGACTTTTTTTTATTAAAAAAGGCCTGCATTTCGGCAGGCCTCTTATTTTTCTTACTTTTTAATTTGAGGGAGTTTCCTCTACCTCTATTGAAGTCGAATCAACTTCGATTTCAATCACTTCTACTTCTTCTACTTCTGGAGCACTTTCCTCTACAGGAATTAATTCCGCTTCAGATTCTTCGGAAGTTTTGTTGCCGCAAGATGCCAATAGGGCTGTAGCAGCAAACATCATCGCAAGGATGGTATTTTTCATAAATGATGATTGTTTAAAGTCCTCACCGGACGGGTACTTATGTATAAAATCTATGCCAGTTTTTAATTTTAAATGGTATTCCTGAATATTTATTTTTCAAATTTTGTTACTTCAAAGTCCCTTTGATTCAATCGGTTAATAAATTTTAAATAACAGGATTGTATTAAATCCATCCACCTCCCAAAGCTTGGTATAATTTTAAATTGGTTTGTAATTTTTTAATCTTTAGTTCAAATAGTTCTATCTTGGCAAATAAAGCCCTACTTTGAGCATTTAAAACCTCAAGATAATTGGTATAACGTACAGTAAACATGATATTGAAGTTACCCTTTTTCTTTTCAAAGGATTGACTGATTTATTTTGTGATCTGACCATGTTCTTAATCAAAAGAGTTTGAAGAGAAGAAGACTGAGGCTAATTTTAACAAATGAATAAAGACCTAAGAATTGTATATATGGGAACTCCGGATTTTGCAGTTCCTTCTTTGGAGGTATTGGTGACAGAAGGCTGGAATGTGGTTGCTGTGATTACTGCACCTGACAGACCCAAAGGAAGAGGACAAAAACTTATCCCCTCGTCTGTCAAGGAAGCAGCTCTCAGGTATCAAATTCCGGTGCTACAACCCACCAATCTTAAATCGGAAGACTTTTGGGAAGAACTCAAAGGATACAGTGCGGATATTCAAGTGGTAGTAGCTTTCAGGATGTTGCCCGAAGTAGTCTGGAATATGCCGCCTCTTGGAACTTTTAATCTCCACGCCTCTCTATTACCCAATTATAGAGGTGCAGCACCTATCAATTGGGCCATAATCAATGGCGAAATCGAAACTGGAGCTACTACCTTTTTTCTCAAGCACGAAATAGACACAGGAAGTATTATTTTTCAAGAAAGGGAACCCATTTATCCTGAGGACAATGTGGGCACTCTTTATGAACGGTTGATGCAAAAGGGTGCAAGATTGGTTTTGAAGACTATTGAAGCTGTGGCTTCAGGAAATATCACTTCAAAACCACAAGAAGAATTTCCAAATCTCAGGCATGCCCCTAAAATTTTCAAAGAAACTTGTGAAATCGACTGGAATAAGTCTGCTGAGGAAATACATAATCTTGTCAGAGGGCTTTCCCCTTATCCAACTGCCTGGACCATATTTCAGGGAAAAATTTGCAAAATCTATAAAACAGAAGTCTTAAATAAGGACCAATCAAACCTAGAGTCAGGAGAGTTCCTTTCTGATGGTAAGACAAATCTAATTTTTCAAACAGGTAAAGGCAATCTTAAAATCCTTGAATTACAATTAGAAGGCAAAAAGCGAATGGGGATAGAAGAATTTTTAAGAGGCAATAAAGTTTGAACTTTCCAAAGGGGAAATTGCTGATTAGGTAAAAAAAAAATGATTATGATATAAAATAAGTCATAAAAGAATTTTAAAATCATGACAATTGTCGTAAATTTATTGACAACTAATCAATCAGAGAAAATGGACAATCTATTGAGTGATTTTGAATCCCCTTACAATACCACAGCCCCAAGACTTACCCAGAAATTGATCATCAAAAGCAGGGATGGTATTTCTTTTGGAGAGTTTGAGTATTTTTTGGACAGGAGCCCGATTCATCTTGAAGAATGGGCATATTTACTCCATTTATCAGACCGGACGCTTCAACGATACAAAAAAGACAATAAGTCCTTCGAATCCATTCATTCAGAAAGAATTTTAGATTTATTTATGCTTTTTAAATTTGGCGAGGATGTGTTTGGTGATAAAAGCACTTTTAAATCATGGCTTCATGACCAAAGTATCCCTTTAGGTAATGCCACTCCATTTTCACTATTGGACACTTCATTTGGAATTGTGTTGGTTAAAGAAGAATTAGGCAGAATCCAACATGGCATTTTTGCATGATTGTTTTCAGGTTGTCTAGCAATAGATATGCTAATGACCTTAGCGGAAAAGGGGCAGAACTTTATGGGGGGAGATGGAATAGCATAGGGACTCCTATTATTTACACTGCCTCTTCAAGGGCCTTGGCCATGGCTGAAGTAGCTGTACACCTGCATATACAAAAAATCCCTAAGGATATGATGATGGTAGAGTTATACCTTCCAGCGGATTCAATTACTTCCTTACCTTTTCAAGAATTGAAAAATAATTGGGAAATGTTTCCCTACTCCATTCAAACCCAGCAATTTGGTGATGACTTTATCAAAGAAAATAGGTTTTTGGGACTTAAGGTGCCCTCTGCTGTTGTGAATGGGGATTTTAACTTTTTGATCAATCCAAGACATGTTGAAATACAAAAAATTAAAGTGGTCAATTTTTCACCTTTCAGATTTGATTCCAGAATTTTTTTAAAACAAGGATGAATCTATCTTCTTTACAACAGGAAGTTCATCAATATTTTTTTTAAATTGTAACTTTAAACAAACCCATAACAACATGAAAACCACCATCAAACTTTTATTATTGGTCATTTTCCTAATCACTTCCGTTGATTCCCACGCACAGTTTGCAAAACAACTTCAGAAAGCGGCAGAAAGAGGAGTCGCCAGGGCTGTCGAAAGAAAAGTAGAAATTGAAATAGAAAAACTTGCCATGAGACAACTTAATAAGGTGTTTAAGGACGTTTATGGCACGGAGGATACAGGAAAAATTCCAGGCATGGATATAAAAAAAATACTGGAATCCATCGAGAATGATGTTGAAGTTGACGAATCTTATAATTTTACCGGTTATTCTATACTTGAAATGACAGGGTTAGATGAAAAGGGTAAACCTATCGAACCTGTAATTTTAAAGGCATATTTATCAGAAGATTCAAATATCACAGGGATGGAATTTTCTGAACAAAATAAGAAAACCAATGATACATATGTCATGATTTTTGATTTTAACAGGAGTATTTCTATTACTCTGTTTGAAAATGACGGTCAAAAAATGAGGATGGCTTATGGATATGATTATGCTGCCATGAGTAAGTCAATAGACTTAGAAGAGGTAGAAGATGATCAAAATGTTTCTTTCCAAAAAACCGGAAATTCAAAAAATATTATGGGCTATGATTGTGAAGAATACCTGATTGAGACAGATGAAAACATCACGAATTATTGGGTGACAAAAACTCCTATCACAGGTCAGGCTTCCTTTTGGGGGCAAAACAATCCATTTCTCACCGCAAGAATGAAGGATGTAAATCCTGGACTATTTGATAATCTTCCTGTAGGCAATATGATGGAAGCTTACATGAAAAGTAAAAAAGACAAAAGCATTATGGAGATGAAAGTGACTGACCTTAAGGAAGATCAACCAAAAAGTTTTCAAATGGAAGAATATCCAGGCATGGTGAATTTCACAAAGTGATTTTACAAATAAAGATTTGAATTGAGTTTTAAAGCGAGCCGTTTGAATATAAATATAAATTTCAAAGAATCATATTACTCACCCGGATCCATAGTTTGAAATACTATCCCATTGATACAGATTTTCCAAAGCATTTTGGATGTTTGGAACAATGGGATGTTTATTTAGAAAGATTAGATTTTTTGATTTGATAAAGCTTAATAACTTCGCAGATAAACAATCCATTATTTTGAAAATTTCAATCATCGTAGCCAAAGCAAAGAATAACGTAATCGGTAAGGACAACCAATTGATTTGGAAACTCAGTTCCGATCTTAGATTATTTAAAAAACTGACCACCGGCCACCACATCATTATGGGTCGAAAAACTTATGATTCAGTTGGCAAACCCCTTCCCAATAGAACTTCAATTGTCATCACCAGAAACAGAGATTTGAAACTACCTGAAGGTCATTTTGTCTTTCATTCTTTCGAAGATGCAATTCAGCTATGTATCAGCAAAAAAATAGAACAGCTATATATTATAGGTGGCGCAGAAATTTACCGGCAAGCCTTACCATTATGTGATGAACTCATTGTGACTGAAGTAGATGCATATCCCCAAGGAGATGTATTTTTCCCTGAAATTGACCCAAATAAATGGCAAGAAATCTCCAGGGAACGTTTCCAAAGAGATGAAAAAAACGAATATGATTTTGACTTTGTCATCTACAAACGAAATGATCAATTATAAAGAAATAAAAGCTGAGATTTTGGCGATTGGAGATGAATTACTCTATGGTCAAATCATAGATACTAACAGCCATTGGATAAGTCAGGAACTTGACAAAATCGGTGTTCGGGTAGTTAGGAGAAGTACTGTAGGTGATTCTAGAGATTCAATTTTGACTGCATTTGGAGAAGCAGAAAAACGGGCTGATATCATTCTAATGACAGGAGGATTAGGCCCCACAAATGACGACTTGACCAAACCTTTATTGGCTGAATACTTTAATTGCAGCGTTGAATTGGTACCTGAAGCTTTAGAAGCAGTCCGGACATTTTTTGAAAAAAGAGGAAGGGAACTTACACCGATCAATGAACTTCAGGCATATTTACCAACTAAATGCACCTATGTACCCAATGAGCTGGGAACGGCCCCGGGCATGTGGTTCAATGAAAACGGCAAAGTCTGGATGTCCATGCCCGGTGTCCCTCATGAAATGAAAAAACTCATGACTGACCATGTGATTCCGAAAATCAAAGAGATCTTTCCCCTCCCCAATATCTATCATAAAGTAATCAAGACTGTTGGCATAGGGGAAAGTTGGTTGGCTGATTTGATCAAAGATTGGGAAAAAAACCTTCCTATACACATCAAACTGGCATATTTACCATCTCTTGGTCAGGTAAAACTTCGCTTGACTGCTTTTGGGGAAGACAATGCAAAACTTCACGATGACGTTGAAAAAGAAATTGAAAAGGTCAAACCAATCATTGAAAAGTATATTTACGGGTATAACAAAGAGACCCTTGAAGAATCTGTTGGGAGGCTCTTAAAACAACAAAATAAAAAAGTCGCTATTGCCGAAAGCTGCTCAGGTGGATATATTTCCCATTTGTTGACAAGTATTGCCGGAAGCAGCGATTATTTTCAGGGCAGCCTAATCCCCTATCACAATCATTTTAAAAACAGACTGCTTGATGTGGATTCTGAAACCTTGAAAGAGTTTGGTGCTGTAAGTGAAGAAACAGTAATTCAAATGTCCCAAAACATCCAAAAAATGTTTGAGGCTGATGTTGGACTTGCAAGTAGCGGTATTGCAGGACCTGGCGGAGGTTGGGTTGAAAAACCCGTAGGAACTGTTTGGATAGCTTGCGCCATGAAGGAGAAAACTGTCACAAAAAAATTACAACTTACCCAGGACAGAATGCTAAATATTCAATTGACAGGGGTAGCAGTTTTGAATTTACTCAGACTATGTTTATTGAATAAAACAGAATAAAAATTTTCAATGGGAGTTTTGTATTCGAAAAAATAAAATTTAATTTTAAAACTTGGAAATAAACCCAATTAAATAAAAGTAACATGGCTACTGTAGAAATGCTGATGCCCAAGATGGGTGAGAGTATCATAGAAGGCACCATACTCACTTGGCTCAAAAAAGAAGGTGATAAGATTGAACAGGATGAATCTGTTCTTGAGGTAGCCACTGATAAGGTGGACACTGAAGTCCCTGCTATTCATGGAGGAATTCTTACAAAAATACTTGCGCAGGAAGGTGAGGTAGTAGCAGTAGGTTCAGCCATTGCCCTTATCGAAACGGAAGGACAAGAAAACGGGCAAATTGAGCAAATCAAATTGACTACTGTATCTTCTAAAGAAGAATTGATGGAAGCTGCGCCGTCTAAAACTGCAACATTGATCTCCCCAACTGAAATTTTCAGCAGTTCAAACATTGCTGATGATAGATTCTATTCCCCATTGGTCTTAAGTATCGCAAAAGAGGAAAAGATAAGCAAAGAGGAGTTGGTTTCTATACCGGGAACTGGTAAAGACGGTCGGGTCACAAAACAGGACATGCTGACTTTTCTTAAAGAAAGAGAAAAACCAAAGTCAGTTGGAGTTTCCACATCTCAAGCAGTATATATTCCTCAAAAAGTCGAAATGAGTATTTCTGCACATGATGAAATCTTGGAAATGGATCGGATGCGCAAGATGATAGCACAAAGAATGGTGGATTCTAAAAGAATTTCGCCCCATGTGACTTCATTTGTAGAAGCTGATGTTACAAATATTGTTTTGTGGAGAAACAAAGTTAAAGACAGCTATAAAAAGAAGGAAGGTGAACCAATTACATTTACACCATTTTTCATACAGGCAGTTGCAAGAGCCATCAGGGATTTTCCTATGATCAATATTTCTGTGGATGGCGATAAAATCATCAAAAGAAAAAACATCAATGTTGGGGTAGCAGTAGCCTTGCCAAGCGGAAATTTAATAGTGCCTGTAATCAAAAATGCAGACCAATTGAATCTAACGGGTTTATCCAAGAAAATAAATGACTTGGCGAACAGGGCAAGAGTCAATAAACTTTCACCCGACGAACTTGTTGGAGGAACTTACACTGTTTCCAACGTAGGATCATTTGGTAATGTCATGGGTACTCCCATTATCATGCAGCCACAGGTAGCAATCTTGGCAGTTGGCGCCATTCAAAAGAAACCTGCGGTAGTAGAAACACCAACCGGTGATATGATCGCAATAAGGCATAAGATGTTTCTTTCGCATTCATACGATCACAGGGTCGTAGATGGGTCTTTGGGAGGGATGTTTGTCAGAAGAGTTGCTGACTATCTTGAAGCTTTTGATTTGAATACAGAGATATAAAAAAAGAGGTCAACCGGCCTCTTTTTTATTGAGCTTCTTTTCTGCACACCTCTTGAAAATTTCCGCTAACTCTTTAAATTTCACAGGCTTTGTGAGGTAATCATTCATTCCAGCTTCCATGGCTCTGTCAACATCTTCTTGAAAAGCGTTTGCGGAAAGCCCTATAATTTCCACTGAGGTAGATCTCATTTTTTTTATATGCCTACATGCATCAAGACCATTCATGACGGGCATTTGAATATCCATCAAAATCAGGTCAAAATCATTGATATTAGCCAAATTTACAGCTTCTTCACCATTGGAAGCTACTTGATAGGTATATCCCAATTGTGACATCAGCATATCCATAAACCTGAGGTTAGTCCTGTTATCCTCAGCAATCATTACTTTCAGCGGGTATTTCTCCGCCATATTTTTCCAATCCAATAAGGAACTATCCTCTTCAAAGCTTTCCTTACTGTAAATACTTTTCTGGTCATTCGAAATTTTTCCAAAGACTGAAAATGTAAATGTTGATCCACTACCAAGAATACTCTTTATACTCAATTGCCCCCCCATCAATTCTATAAACTTATTCGAAATCGCAAGACCTAAACCTGTTCCTTGATGCTGTCGGGTATTACTGCTATCGACTTGAACAAATGGCTTTGTCAGATCACTTATTTGATCTTTTGGAATGCCTATTCCCGTATCAGTTATTTCAAAATGAAGGATTATGCTTTTCTCTAAAATTTCTTCACCTGATATTTTAAGGTTGACTTTACCACCTTCCGGTGTGAATTTTATGGCATTACCTAAGATATTTATGAGAATCTGAATCAGTTTTTCCTTATCCAATTCCACATATTCAGGCATTATTGATTCAAATTGATAGCTGAAACTGATATTTTTCTCACTGACCAATCCTGAAAATATCCTTAATGATTTTTCAATTTCATTTTTGAAATTGAAAACTTTTGTATTGAGGGACATCTCTCCAGCTTCAATTTTGGAATAATCAAGAATATCTTTAATGATATTGAGTAATGATTCTCCCGAATCCTTGATGATTTCCACATATTCTTTTTGAATCTTATCGAGTATTGTTTCTTCCAAAAGATTAATAATTCCCAGAAGGCCATTCATGGGAGTCCTGATTTCATGACTCATGTTTGCCAAAAACTCTGATTTTGCTTTATTGGATTGCTCTGCGGACAACATTGCTTCTTGGAGGCCCTTTTCCCACAATTTCTGTGCAGTGATATCTCTTGCCATCGAAATGATTCTGCCTTCGTCAAGCTTGAATATTCTAACTTCAAATATCCTTTTCCCAATGGTTAGCATCAACTCAAACTCCATAGTCTGCAACTTTGCTGTTTGAACCACTTTGGTAAATAACGCCATCATTTCTCTGTTCAATGGATCAGGCAGCACATTGAGTAAGGTTTTTCCCATGGAATCCGAAGCAGGATAAAGCAACAAACTTTCGTCCTGAACATAATAATCTAAAAAAACACCTTCATTATTATAAATAAAAATCAAGTCTGGAAGACTGTTTAATACTGCCCTAAGTCGGTTTTCGCTTTTTATCAATTTTTGTTCAGACTCGAATTTCTCATTGATATCTGTACAAATCCCTACATTACCCAAATACTCACCCCCTTCATTGTAAAGTAGCTTTTCAAATACTCGGACAACAATTATCTCTCCATTGCTTTTTATGAATTTGATCTCTGTTGTAATTACTTCTTTCTTTTCACTAATTGAATCCTTGATGATTTTATTTAGTATCAGTTTATCATCACTATGGATATAATCTTTAAAATTTCTTACAAAATCTTTTTTTGTATAGCCTAAAACATTAAAAACCTCCTCACTCACTTTGGTCATCACCCCCTTAGCATCCTGGAAATAGATAAATCCTTTGGATTCCTGCAATAAAAGTGTTTGTCTTCTAAAAAGCTCCTCGATTTCCTCAGAGCTTTTAGATAGTAAATCATTGGCATATTGGGTATTTTTTATAAACTTAAACAGGATCAAAATCACTAATGCCAATAAAACCAGAAGCCCTAAGAGTAGGTAGAAATAAGCACTATAAACCACAAATCCCAAAAAAGTAATGTCTTGGATAAAAACAACAGCGAACTTTTTATCATTGGTAGGAAGATTGAAAGGATATTGGTGGACAAGTACTTTTAATTTCTCAGGTGAATCAATAGAACTTATAAAACCAATGTAATCTCCTTTTAAACCTTCATCAACATTTCGTGAAATATCTGATAGTATCCCACCTTCAAAAATGTAGTTCCCAAATTGTTGTTCTAAACCTAGAGTAAGAAACTCCCCATCATTGTAAATGAATTTATCCCCAGACTTGCCCAAATAATAATTCGCTAATTTGTATACAAAAAACCTATCTAAATTAGTTTTGACGGTTATTCCAACACCTTTGTTTGGATTTGACAATACCAGTTCATTTTTGTTTTGAGGAACTTGTGAATAATTTTCAAACGTAGTTCTCAAAAAATTATTTTGATCGTCAAAGTGAAAAGAAACTGTCTTATTTGGGAATGTAACCACAATCGTATCCAATACATCTCTATGGTTATTGAAAATCCTTCTTGCTCTTTTTTCAAAAGCAAGCTCTTCATTTGAAGTTCGTTCGTAAGTCCAGGGTTCAAGGTTGTTTACTAAAAATAGCATGTCCTCATACATAAAAGTGAAATCATTTTGGATATCCTTAGCGGCGAGTTCCACTTGCTTGGAAAAAGTTTGTTTTCTAGAGTTGATTTGGTTTTCTTTTAAAACATTAAAAAAACTATATGATAAAAAAAGCACTAAAAAGATCACAGCAATTCCAATGGCTACAAACCACCTGTAATACGCTTTACTTAAAGAAAAAGAAGAATAAAGATTTGATTTCATTGTAGTTCCAAATCAAGCATAAACCAATTAAGGCGTTCAATCCTTTTTGCCCTGATGATCATTTTTTCCACGTCATCACCTAGCGTATATTTCTTTTCTCCTGCCAATATAATGTCTGAGGCCATTTTTCTAACTTCTCTACTTTTACTTTTGAACAAATTAAAATCTTCGACCCTATAACTATCAGAAGTGATTGTCTGTGTATAGGTGTGATTTTTTAAAGGAGGTAGAGAAAGGGCCTCGATGGCTTTATTTTTTCCTGCAACCACAGTTCCTGTTGCATCCACTATCAACAAAATTTTATTTGATTTATTGATATATGATTCAACTATGTTATTGATAGTTATATCAAATGCCATAACCATCATCAATTTGTTTTCATGGTAAACAGGTTGTAAAAGGGAAATCATCCATCCTCTACCTACTGGATCAACATAGATATCTTTTACCCATACTGTGCTTTTGGAGGGATTGTGCGCTTCATCTGCTTCATAATAAAAATTGAAAGAAGTAAGGTCAAGATCCGGCTCCAGCATGTTGTACACATCATAAGGAGGATAAAGTCTGTTTAATTGTGCAGAGGAATTAAAATACACTTGTGAGACCACACTCCTTTTCCGCACAATATCTTTGAATATACTATCAAGTGGATTGGTAACATATATCATTTCCATCACCATATCAAGGTCCTGTTCCAATTCCGGTATGTATAGGGTACTTAAAGATGAGTCAGCACCTGAACCTGCATTTGCTGCGACACCTTTAATCAGGTATTTTGATTTATCTGCTTTTGATATCCATTCCTCCTTATGTTCAAATAACTCCTCTGTAAACTTTCCCAAATTGATGATTTCATCTTCAAGTTCTTTAAGGTCATAGTCCATAAGCGAAGCCATTGCTTCAAGCTCCAACCAATGTTGAGAACTTTCTATAGAATCGGTGCGATTGCAGGAACAAACTACCACCACAGAAAATAAAACTATAAATCCAGAAATCTTCATAATCGAACTTTAGGTAATGGCCTAAAGCTAAAGATTTTCAAGCTTTTTTTGAAAAGTTTGTCCCATTTCTTTAAATCTTTGGATTACTCCTCTAAAAAATTCCCCCTCATAAAACCCTTCTAATTCCGACTCCTCATGGATGTCAGTTTCAGGGATTTTAAAGGTCTGTTCCATTGGACCAAATTCAAATTTGATCAGGTATTTATTGTTCCATGAAAAAACTGAAATACGAACCTCCTCTTTAGTTAATTCTTTCACTACTCTCATAAAGGTCGTTTTACTTTTGTAGTAAATGTGATATTGGATTTCAATGAATTAGCAACTGAGCAATATTTGTCTACAGAAAGGGCAACTACTTTTTTAAATTCTTCCTCTGTTGCATCTGGAGAAACAATAACAAAATTCAAAACAATATCTGTATAAAATGCTGGAACACCATCATTTCTGGTCCCTTCAATATCAATATAAAAATCATCAATGGTTTTTCTTTTCTTTCTCATCATCAGGACCGCGTCCACAGCAGAACACCCTCCTAAGGCCGAAAGTAATAAGTCCATGGGAGATTGGGCTTTTTTTTCCGGTGCGTCATACATATCAATATCCACCTTATTTCCTTGAAGGTTTGTAGCTTCATATTCAAAATCCCCCTTCATTCTGACGGTAACGTTTCTTTTGCTCATTTTTATTTAATTTAAAGATTCGAAAATTGAAAAATTGAAAGAATAACATCAAAACCCGGGTCTACAATTTTCCAATTTTATAATTTTTCAATTTTTAATCTACATATTCCTCCTGTACTGTCCGCCAACTTCATACAAAGCCTGTGTAATCTGACCTAACGAACAGAACTTCACTGCCTCCATTAATTTTTCGAAAATATTATAATTGCGAACAGCGGCCATTTGAAGTTCGTTCAGGATAGCATGGGTATTGTCTTTATTTCTTGCTTTGAGAAGTTCCAAAGTGTTGATTTGGCTAATCTTTTCCTGTTCATTCGCCCGAATAACTTCACCCGGTGTCACAGTAGGAGAACCATCAGAAGAAAGAAAGGTATTTACTCCAATAATTGGGTATTCTCCAGTATGTTTCAAGGTTTCATAATATAGACTCTCTTCTTGGATTTTACCTCTTTGGTACATGGGTTCCATAGCACCCAAAACACCCCCTCTTTCAGTAATCCTATCAAATTCTTTGTAAACAGCTTCTTCTACCAAATCTGTCAATTCTTCAATAATAAAAGCACCTTGAATTGGGTTTTCATTTTTGGCAAGTCCGAGTTCCTTGTTGATGATCAATTGTATTGCCATGGCCCTTCTCACAGAAGCCTCCGTAGGAGTGGTGATCGCCTCGTCATACGCATTGGTATGCAATGAATTGCAATTGTCATAAATTGCATATAATGCTTGAAGTGTAGTCCTGATATCATTGAAATCTATTTCCTGGGCATGGAGTGAGCGACCTGAAGTTTGAATATGATATTTCAGCATTTGGGAACGCTCATTTGCCCTATATTTTAATTTCATTGCTTTTGCCCAGATTCTTCTTGCTACCCTTCCAATTACTGAATATTCCGGATCTATTCCGTTGGAGAAAAAGAAAGACAGATTTGGAGCAAATTTATTGATGTCCATTCCTCTAGACACATAATATTCCACGTAAGTAAACCCATTGGATAGCGTCAAAGCCAATTGGGTGATGGGATTGGCGCCCGCTTCTGCTATGTGATATCCGGATATCGAAACAGAATAAAAATTCCTGATTTTGTTTTCAATAAAATATTGCTGCACATCTCCCATCAAACGCAATGAGAATTCTGTAGAAAAAATACAGGTATTCTGGGCTTGATCCTCTTTCAGTATATCTGCCTGAACAGTTCCTCTAACTTTTCTGAGGGTTTCTTTTTTGATGGTTTGATAGATTTCAGATGGCAGGACTTCATCACCTGTAACTCCCAATAACATCATACCCAAGCCATCATTTCCTTCCGGAACTGTACCGTTATAAGTTGGTCTTGGAGTTCCTTTGGTACTGTACATAGCATTGATTTTGGAATTTACTTCTTCTTCAAGCCCATTCTCCCTGATGTAAATTTCGCACTGTTGATCTATGGCCGCATTCATAAAAAATGCTGTCATGGTTGCAGCAGGTCCATTGATTGTCATCGAAACTGAGGTCATGGGATCAGCAAGGTTAAAACCGGAATAGAGTTTCTTGGCATCATCCAAGCAACAGATATTAACACCGGAATTCCCGACTTTACCATAAATATCAGGTCGATAATCCGGATCTTCCCCATATAGGGTGACGGAATCGAATGCTGTTGACAGCCTTTTTGCAGGTAGTCCTCTTGAAACGTAATGAAACCTTTTGTTTGTTCTTTCAGGTCCCCCTTCGCCGGCAAACATCCTAGCAGGATCTTCACCTTCTCTTTTGAAGGGAAAAACTCCCGCTGTGTAGGGGAATTCACCTGGTACATTTTCCTTCAATCCCCATTTAAGGATATCCCCCCATGCTTCATATTTTGGCAGAGACACTTTTGGGATTTTGGTTTGGGAAAGAGAGGAATAATATGTCTGAACCTTGATTTCCTTATCTCTCACTTTGAATACATAAAAATCATCAGCATATCGCTGTTTCTTTTCGGGCCATTCCTCCAGCCACTTTTTATTTTTAGGATCAAGGTCCAAAGCTACTTGTTCGTAAACTTCATCAAGTTCCTTGACCAATCTATCTTCATCAGTTAATTTCACCGATTTAATGGCTTCTATTGATTTTTTGATGCTGTATAGTTTTTGAGCAACTTCTTTTTGGTCTTCTACCCATTTGTCATAGCCTCGATTATTCTCAGAAATTTCTGAAAGATATCTAGTCCTAGCTGGTGGAATGATAAAAATCTTTTCAGACATCTCTTTACTGACTTCAAAGAAAGTATTCAAATCAACACCTGTCTTTTCGACCAACTTATGAATAATAGCTTTATAGAGATTATTCATGCCCGGATCATTGAACTGGGAAGCAATAGTTCCATAAACCGGTATATCCTCGTCGGCAATATCCCATAAATTATGATTTCGCTTATACTGCTTTTTAACATCCCTCAAGGCATCCTGCGCGCCTCTCTTGTCAAATTTGTTAAGCGCAATAATATCAGCAAAATCCAGCATGTCAATTTTTTCCAACTGTGTAGCAGCCCCATATTCCGGGGTCATCACATAGAGTGACATGTCCGAATGTTCTACAATTTCAGTGTCTGATTGGCCTATCCCGGAAGTTTCCAGGATGATCAGGTCAAAATTTGCTGCTTTAAATATATCAACTGCATCCTGAACATATTTGGAAAGTGCCAAATTGGATTGCCTTGTCGCCAATGAGCGCATGTACACTCTTGGATTGTTGATGGCATTCATCCGGATTCTATCTCCCAACAATGCTCCACCTGTTTTTCTTTTGGATGGATCAACCGAAACAATGGCAATGTTTTTATCCTTGAAATCCACCAAAAACCTTCTGACCAATTCATCCACCAAAGAGGATTTTCCTGCCCCTCCTGTCCCTGTTATTCCAAGCACAGGTACTTTGCTTTTTGTTACAGCGATCTTGATTTGCTGAAGCATTGATTTACTTTCTTCAGGAAAATTTTCGGCAGCAGAAATAACCCTTGCTATGGTTTTTGCATCTGATTTATCAAAAATACCCTCATGGTTGACATCTTTGCCAACGGGAAAATCAGATTTTTTTACTAGATCATTAATCATTCCCTGAAGTCCCATCGCTCGTCCATCGTCAGGTGAATATATCCTAGTGATACCATATTCTTGTAGTTCTTTGATCTCATCGGGCAAAATGGTCCCACCACCACCTCCAAAAATTTTTATTTGATTTGCTCCTTTTTCCTGAAGAAGGTCATACATGTATTTGAAAAATTCTACATGGCCTCCTTGATAAGATGTAATGGCTATTGATTGTACATTCTCCTGAATCGCACAATCCACAATTTCCTGAACAGACCTGTTATGTCCTAAATGAATCACTTCACAGCCTGTAGATTGGATGATGCGACGCATAATATTAATAGCAGCATCGTGCCCATCAAAAAGAGATGCGGCTGTAACAATTCTGATATGATTCTCTGGTTTGTAAATTTCCTGGGAAAAAGACATTTCAATTGGGTTTATATACTCAAACACAAAACCAAAATTGGAAGTTTTACTCAACTTCTAACTTTTAGTATTTGGGATATTCTACATGCGAAGATAAGAAAAATCACAGCGCAAAAACCATAGTTTATAGGATTTATCAAAATAATATTTTGATAAATTAAGTTAAATCTAATATTTCAGAACATAGTTTAAAGAATTTATATCGAAACCAAAATTAATGTATCCTTCCAACCAAAAGACAATCATATTTGCAGGTGATTTAAATCAGCTTTTACGCAGCAATACTGGGTTTTCTTTGTAAAAAGGAACTGATAAAAGTTTAAATTTGGAATATAATAAACTAAAATGAAACTATCCTTATTTATAGGAAAATATAGAAATGTAAAAGTTTTTATACATTGGACATTTTCCCTGCTATTGCTATGGATCATCATATCCAATATGCGTCAGGGAATGCCTGCAATTGATATTTTCTGGATCATAATTTTTGTTTTTGCCTTATTCTTCTGTGTGGTATTACATGAATTTGGGCATTCATTGGCAGCTCAAAAGTATGGAATTCAAACAAAAGATATTGTCCTGTATCCAATCGGGGGAATTGCCAGGCTAGAAAAATTACCTGAAGACCCAAAACAAGAACTATGGGTTGCAATAGCCGGTCCACTTGTGAATATTGGCATATTTTTTATTCTTTCTGCCATTTTAATTATAACTGGATTTGATCTTGAAAATCTGGAAGAAATCAAAATAAATCCCAATACAATCGTACTTTACTTGGCTTCAGCTAATTTGATATTGGCACTGTTCAATTTACTTCCCGCCTTCCCAATGGATGGTGGAAGAGTTTTACGTGCATTTTTGGCAATTAGACTTCCACGAGCCAAGGCAACTCAAATTGCTGGGGGAATTGGTCAGTTCTTGGCCATATTTTTTATTTTCTTCGGATTGTTCAACAACCCCATATTGGTTCTGATAGGAATTTTTATTTTTCTTGGTGCAGGTGCAGAGGTAAGCCATACAAAGCAGGAAAGCTTCTTGAAAGGCTTCAAGGTTAAGGACGCCCTGATGATGAAATTTCAAATTATTGGTTTTGACGCACCATTGGCAAAAGCAATTGAAAAATTATTGAATTCTCAGGCAACACATTTTGTAGTCGTCAAAGATGATGTGGCAATCGGCACCCTCAGCAGGAATGAAATCATTAAAGGTCTAAAAGAAGGAAATGAAACAACTTTGGTGGAAAAAGTGGCTGATTTCAGTCCGTTGAAAATCGAAACTGAACAGGATCTTGATGACGCGTGGCGAAACATGATCACTGGAAATAAAAAGGTTGCTTTTGTCATTGAAGACGGTAACTTTTTGGGCATCCTCGACCAAGAAAATATCAGCGAGTTTGTAATGGTAAAATCAGCCTTGACCAAATGATTAATATTTCCAGCTTAAATAGTCTTATATTTATATTTTCATAAAAACAGCTACTACTAAAGCTTTACTCAAAAATACAATTAGATGAGAAAATCCATATCCCTTTCGTTTATACTTTGTCTTTGGTCAATTTTTTTAATTGCACAATCAATACAATCCCCTAACACAAATGTAAAACTTGATTTTGAAATTATTGAAGGCAAAGCTATTTATCAGTTGTCTTTTAAAGGAAAACCTGTAATCGCACCAAGTCAATTGGGCTTTGAAATCAAAAATCAAGCAACTCTCGAGGATGGATTCCAATTAATGGAAACACAAGAATCTTCATTTGATGAAACCTGGAATCCGGTGTGGGGTGAAGAAAGTAAAATAAGAAACCATTATAACGAACTGTATGTCCAATTAAGCCAACCCAATACTGAGCGAATTATTGCGATCAGGTTCAGGGTTTATGATGATGGATTAGGTTTTAGGTATGAGTTTCCTTCACAACCAAATTTGGCTCATTTTGTCATTAAAGAAGAAAAAACCCAGTTTGCAATGTCAGGTGACCATACTGCCTTTTGGATTGCTGGAGATTATGACACTCAAGAATATGATTACACGGAATCCAAACTTTCTGATATCAGGGGATTTATGGAAAAAGCAGTTACAGCCAATCTTTCCCAGAAACCATTTTCACCTACAGGAGTTCAGACTTCCCTTATGATGAAATCTGAAGATGGTTTGTACATCAACCTTCATGAAGCAGCATTAATAGATTATTCAACCATGCACCTCAATTTGGATGACAAAAACTTCGTCTTCAAGTCTTGGCTGACCCCTGATGTCAATGGAGACAAAGGATATCTCCAAACCCCATTCAATACTCCTTGGAGAACAGTGATTGTCAGTGATGACGCAAGAGATATCTTGGCGTCAAGGATGACTTACAACCTCAATGAACCTTCCAAAATCGAAGATACTTCTTGGATCAAGCCCATGAAATATATCGGGGTTTGGTGGGAAATGATCACTGGGAAAAGCTCTTGGGCCTACACGGATGAATTCCCGGCTGTCAGGTTAGGGGAAACTGATTTTTCAAAAGCCAAACCCAATGGCATACATGGTGCAAACACCCCTAATGTCAAGCAGTATATTGATTTCGCCGCAGAGCATGGATTTAGTGGAGTATTGGTAGAAGGATGGAATATTGGTTGGGAAGATTGGTTTGGAAATTCCAAAGATTTTGTATTTGACTTTTTGACCCCTTATCCTGATTTTGATTTGGAAGGCATACGAGATTATGCGAAGCGTAAAGGTGTGGAAATGGTCATGCACCATGAAACCTCCTCTTCCGTGAGAAATTATGAAAGACATATGGATCGTGCTTACCAATTTATGAAGGACAATGGCTACAATGCTGTTAAAAGCGGATATGTTGGAGATATACTGCCCAGAGGAGAAAATCATTACAGTCAATGGATAGTAAATCATTATCAATATGCCATAGAAAAAGCTGCTGACTACCAAATCATGGTTAATGCCCATGAAGCGGTCCGTCCAACGGGGATTGCCCGTACATGGCCAAATCTCATTGCCAATGAGTCCGCAAGAGGAACAGAATACCAAGCCTTTGGTGGCAGTAATCCAAACCACGTGACTGTATTGCCATTTACAAGACAAATAGGTGGGCCAATGGATTATACTCCTGGCATTTTTGAAATGGACATCAGCAAAATCAATCCTGATAACAATTCTTGGGTAAACAGCACCATGGCCAATCAATTGGCACTCTATGTCACCATGTACAGCCCACTTCAGATGGCTGCAGATCTACCGAAGAATTACGAGCGTTTTATGGACGCCTTCCAATTTATCAAGGACGTGGCTATTGATTGGGATGAAAGCAGGTATTTGGAAGCAGAACCCGGATATTTTATCACTGTAGCCAGAAAAGAAAAAGGCAGCAATAATTGGTTTGTAGGCAATGCAAATGGTGTACCTATCAGAACTTCCACGATTTCATTTGATTTCCTCGATGCTGACAAAACTTACATCGCCACCATCTATGCTGATGCCAAGGATGCTCATTACCGGAACAATCCTCAAGCATATACCATCAGAAAAGTAGTGGTCACCAATAAATCAAAACTCAGTCAGCAATCAGCGGCAGGTGGTGGTTACGCTATAAGTATCATAGAGACTACTAAAGAACAGGCTAAGGGCTTGAAGAAATTATAGATTGGAATTTTATAAACCACAAAAGAAACAAAAGATTGAGGTCATAATGAAGGAATTACATTTCATTCCTTCTCAGTAATGTCTTTTGTGTTCTTTTGTATCTTTTGTGGTTCATTATTTTTCCTCTATTTTTAAAAAATGTAAAATTTCCATCAACATGAATAAATCTCTTTTTATCATCATTTCTTTGTTTTCTGTTTTTTTTGCATGTAAAACAATAGAGGAGAAATCGAGTCCAATGGACACCTCATTATACAACGAACCCTTCCGTCCACAATTCCATTTTTCGCCTGAAGCCAATTGGATGAATGACCCGAATGGGATGGTGTATCTGGATGGAGAGTATCATTTGTTTTATCAATATTACCCTGACAGCACAGTTTGGGGCCCTATGCATTGGGGACACGCTATTTCTACAGACTTGGTGCATTGGGAGAATTTGCCCATTGCCATTTATCCGGATAAAAACGGTTGGATTTTTTCCGGTTCGGCAGTGATAGATCATAACAACACAAGTGGTTTGGGCTCAGATCAAAATCCTGCCATGATTGCCATTTTCACCTATCATGAGCCAGTTGGTGAAAAAGAAGGAAGAAATGATTTTCAGACACAAGGCATCGCTTATAGTTTGGACAAAGGAAGGTCTTGGACCGTTTATGAAAAAAATCCAGTGTTGAAAAACCCAGGTATCAAGGATTTTCGTGACCCAAAAGTGATGTGGCATGAAGATAAAGAAGGAAATGGAAGATGGATTATGTCCCTAGCTGTTTTGGACAAGATCGATTTCTACTCCACTCCAAATCTTTTGGAATGGACCTTTGAAAGTGACTTCAATCCAGAATGGGCTGCCTATGGTGGAGTATGGGAATGCCCGGACCTTTTTTCTTTGACTGCTGCTGATGGCACTAAAAAGTGGATCTTGTTTGTCAGCATCAATCCCGGTGGCCCACAAGGTGGATCAGCAACACAGTATTTTGTAGGGAATTTTGATGGAAAAACTTTCACTACAGAAAGCACAGAAACTTTATGGCTTGATTATGGCGCAGACAATTATGCAGGGGTTACTTGGTCTAACGTACCTGAATCAGATGGAAGAACGCTGTTTATCGGTTGGATGAGCAATTGGCAATATGGCCAAATTGTTCCTACTCACCCATGGCGCTCGGCCATGACCATTCCAAGAAAACTTGAATTGGTCAAGATCAATGATGAATATTTAGTCGCTTCTCGACCCGTGAAAGAAATTGAGAAATTAAGAAAGGAATCAAAAACAGTTTCAGGTTCTTCTTTTGAATTGGAAAATGAGTTGGTTGAGCTTGAACTTTCCCCAAACCAATCAGATTTCAAAATAAATATCTCAAATGATAAAGGTGAAAAGTTGATTGTTGAAAAATCAAGTCAAGAATTGAAAATTGACCGAACACAATCGGGAAAGATTGATTTCAGTCCGGAATTTCCTGCAGTGCATACGGCTCCATTAAATGGGATAAGAGTGGAAAAAGTTAGGTTGTTTATTGATAGGTCATCCATCGAGATATTTATTAATGATGGTGAGCTTATAATGACTGATTTGGTCTTTCCAACTTCACCATATTCCAAGATTAAATTAGAAGGTTTTTCTGAAAATAATTCCTTGCACTATTTAAGTGGAATATGGTAAAATCCGGGTAATCAAAACAAAGACCATAAATACAAGGGAACAGAGCCTACAAACTCCAATTGACCCTGACTATTTACTTTCATCAAAAACCCATCAGACATATTGAAAGGTCTAAATAAATCTCTGTGAGGATTGCCAGTCAAAATATTAAAATGACCAACCAAAAGTTGAAATCCTGCTGTTTGATTTTCTTTTATTATATCAAAAACATCTTCAAACATAAGTTCATTCGGATTGGCATTTTCATGATTCAGTCTTGAATCAGTTATAATTGGGTGATTGAGTTCCATGGCCTCGATGGTCTGAACTGCCCTGCAAAACTCACTACTAAGGGCAATCCCAATTGGTATTTGGAGTTTTTTGATTGCATCGCCGATCTTCTTTCCATTTCTCCTTCCGTTTTCATCCATTTGCCTAGCGACTTGTGGGTCACAGGATTTCCACCATTCCGGCAAAGGTGAGTCAACTATATCATCTCCGGTTCTGGCATCTGTATGTCTCAATACCAAAGCAATTCCCTGATGGTCTTCTTTCATCTTTCTCAAAGCGCCTACTGTCCTTACTGCATTGGCCTTATGCTTCATGATCAGGATTGGAATTGTTTGAATAATATTTGGGCTTTCATCAAAAGAACAATCAATCCAGTAAACACCTTCGGGAAGCTCTAACTCAGCAAAACCTGATTCTTCAATTTCAAAGGTTTGTAGCTCTGTATTTGGATAAAACTTTGCGGGTTTATTTGTCTCGATGTTAATCTGATAGACCTCATCGGTATGTTCTACATAAAACACCCCATCGATAAAATCTTCTGAGGTTATCAAACTTTCTTCTTTCTCTACTTCTTCCAAACAAGATGAAATCGATAAAGAAACTAACATCAACATCACAAGATGGATCGGTTTGAAGTAATATTTCATAAATAAATGAGTAATGGTGGAAAAGTTAAAAGTATTGAACTAAATGACTTATTCAAGTCACCTTGTTGGGTAACTTTAAGTACCCAAACAACTTACGAAAACAATCAATTTTTATACCAAAAATTTTACAATAAATATTAAATAAATATTAAAAATAACAGATTATCTTCCGCAAATCTCCATGTAGGCGCAGTACCTACATTTGTCCCGATCCTCAGTCTGAGTAAAGGGTATTTTCGGGTCAAACATGTCTTCCAATAATCCTTTTAAGCCATATTCATATAAAAGAGCATACTCCCTGTAGTTTTCTATTTCGACAGGTTGGGCTCTCGGTTCTTTTTGTTGTAGGTAGGGATTAAAATCATCCTGAAAAATTTCCTTGAAATTAAAAAGCGTGGGTTTTAAAGGTTTGCTGTTTTCAGGATGGGTGGCTTGGTATAGCAATCCATAGTACATGGTCTGCATGGCTGCTTTGTTGCGGTTTTTGTCTTTTCTGTCAAAAAGAGATTCAATGCTGACAAAAGTCTTTTTATCCCCACCGGATTTGTAATCAATCAGCCTGATGGTACCAAGTTGTTCATCCACCCTATCAATAAATCCTTCCAAACCGACTTCAATTTTTCCATTTACAGTGTCAATTTGAAATTTGGCCTGATGAGCTTTTTCCATAGATATGATTTGAAATGGTGCCGATTCCTCATCAATCTCCAATAACTTTTGGATATATTTCTGCAAAACATCCCTGACGATCGCCATCTGACCGCTGAGCTTGGTATCTGCATTTTCATCCAAATGATAGAATTTTCTCACTCCTTTTTCTATGGCAGGAAAAACCCAATTTTTCTGTAAATCAGGAAAATCCTCCTTTTCCAGAAAAGATCGTTTTTTCCTCTCCCAAAAACCCTGATACAAAAACTCCATACTGTAATGGGCAATATTTCCAAATACAGAGGCATCAATTTCTTCCTTCACTTCCTCCTTTTCTTTGATCCCAGCTAGATACCTGAGGTAAAATTTGAACCGACAATCCAGAAAAACACTCAGCGCAGAAGGTGAAAATGTCGCCCTCGATTTACCATCCTGATTCACTACATACTTTTGCAGTAACTTGAAAACCTGTTCGTCTTTTTCAATGACAATCGAACCAGGTTCTTTGAGGTCCACAGGTACATAGACCACCTCCTCCTTCATATCCAAGCCCATTTCCACATCCATTTGTTGGATGTATCGGCTCTTTTCTCCTGCTTTCCCTTGGTCAGCAGCAGTGGTATAAATCATGTGGACCTCTTCAGCACTTTGCAGCAAGCGATAGAAGGTGTAAGCATAAATCGCATCATTCTGCTCCTGGACCGGCAATCCAAAAGCCCGGCGGATATTGTATGGAATTAAGGAATTGAGATTTCCTGAAGGGGGAAAACTGCTTTCGTTCATGTTACAAATGATGACCCGTTTGAAATCCAGGTTTCTGGATTCCAGTACACCCATGATCTGCAATCCCTGTAGTGGTTCCCCTTCGAAGGGCAATTTCACCTCTCTAAACACCTGTCTGAACAATCTGATAAAAAATTCACGGTCTACAGAAAGTCCATCCTGTTTTTCAAAGTTCTCCCGTAGTCTGTTCAATTGCTTAAAACACTGATATAGATAAGACCGCTGCAAGGGTTCTTCACCCAATCGATTGGCCAATTCCTCCATCAACGTAGAAAGGTAAGGAAACAACTGTTCGCTACTTAGCGGCCGGAAAATCAATTCAAAAAACGCCCCACCTTCATGTAACCTCTTTTGGGAGATGTAGATTTGATTTTGTTCTTTCATTTCCTTGAGGAGTTCCAACACAAAAGTTGAATTCACTGATTGAAGGTAAATAGATGAAAGCAGGCTTTTGAGAGGCTGATGATAAAAAAGGGCGATTCCATTTTCCACTTTTATATATCGTTGCATTTCAAGAACCGCCTCCAAAAAAGCATATACAGGGGTATTTTTGACGGGGTAGCCCATGGTGACATTGACTTTGTCAATATTCTCCGGCAAGGTGTGTAGAACAGGAAACAGCAACTGTTCATCCGGCAGGATGATGACGGTTTCCTCCCAGTTTTCATTTTTGTCAACCTTTTCTAATAAGGAGCCTACCAGATTGGCCTGATTGGTTTTTAGGGGAGTTGCGTAGGTTTGGATTGTGGCTTTCCTGTTTACAATGTGTTCCGGTATTTCTTTTGGAAAGGTCGGCCCAAAGATGGAATCAATCCGATATTCCCTGAAAAACAAACCTGCCTCCTGAATTCTGTCTTCCAAATAATAGGCATCCACATCCCAAAAAATTTTCGCTCCGAATTCCGAAATAAAATGTTTGATCAGTTTTTCTTCAGTCTTGGTGAAGGCATTGAACCCAATAAAAACATATTGTTTTTCAGGAGGAGTGATCTGTCCCAATTGTTCAGCCACTTTTCTGTACAACATCCCTGAATAAGCCATTCCGGAAACATTTAGAGAACTTTTGAAAGCATCATATAATGGATATAGAATCTGCCAGAATTTAAGGAATTTGTCCTGATGTCCCCTTCCTTGATTTTTAAAAGAATCCCAAAACTGCCTGATCAGAGCGATCTGTTGCTCAGTCAAAAAACTTAGGTCAGATTCTATTTCTTTGATCTCATAGAGGTAAAGGTAAAGTTTTTTGGCCTCAGCCATAAACTGATCCACATCATTGAAATCCTTGAGAATCATCTCTCCCCAGAAGTAAAAGCGATCAAAGGTTTCCGGTTCAGGATGAAGGGTCTGATAGACTTTATAGAGTTCAAAAATCAAAGTAAGGTCATCAGGGGGCCTTTGTCCGGCATATTGATAGAAGACATCCTCAATGGTTTTGATCTCAGGCATCCACGTTGGCTTATCGATCAAGATTCCCAAGTGTTTGGTAAAAAATAGCCCTGCCCGCCTATTTGGAAGGACTATTACCAGATTCTGCAATTCCGGATAGGTTTGAATAATTTCCTCAGCGGTATTCCTTAAAAAACTGTGCATCTCCTCAAATTTTCATGATCAACAAATCAAAGCTTTTTATGGCAGGTATAAAAGCAAATGACAAGGGATGTCGGAATTAATTTATCCCCTATCCATATCTTCTCTCATAAAAGTTCATAGCCCCATTCTACAAAGTAAAGTTTTGATTTTTCAAACACTCCATAGTAGAATATTTGAAGGAACGCTGATGAAGCTGATTGTCCTGATGCACACAGATAAATAAATCAGTGAAAATCAGCTCGATCTGTGTCATCAGCGTTCTATAAAATTTTACATAAAGGGCAAAAACCAAACAGGTAAAATTGGAAATAAAAAATTTATTTAGTTTTCAATACGATTAACAGACATTTGAGACAGTCTCTTAATAAATCAAAAACGTTTTTTAGATAAAACAATAATTTATTTTGCTTTTTACAAAAAACAATAAAACTTCTTATTCAACCTCAACAATCTTCCCATCCTCCAAATAGCACAAATAACCTTTGGTGCTCCTTTGACTTAAAGACGCCACCAAATCCATATATTCTTTGACCTGTTTTTGGTGCTCTTCATATGCTTCTCCAGTCTTAAAATCCACGATGATAGCCTCTTTTTCTTTGAGAATAATCCTGTCAGGACGCTTTTGCGAGCCATCGGGAAGAAGAATGCCCTGCTCGGCCATCAACTGCCCCTCTCCTTCGAACCAGGATGCGAATACTGGATTGGAAAACAATAAATCCAGTTGCTTACTCACCTCTTTCTTTTCTGCTTCATCCAATCTCCCTTCAAAATAGAATGCCTCTAAATGCATGCTGATATCGGAAGGGGTACGTGATTTTTCCAATAGCTCATGAACCAACAACCCAAAATTCCTCTTCTGCCTTTGATCCAATCCCTCTTTGGAGAAATCTACGGCATATTGCTTGACCTCAAGTAGTTCCGTCCAGTTCTGATATTCCCATCGAAGTTCCGGAGCTTGATAATTGACCTTTTCTTTGACAACTTTTTCGGGCCACTCTCCAAAGTCAAATACTTTTGATTCGGAATCAAAATATTCAGATAGCGACAGACCATCCTGACCGTCTAAAGAGCTGCTTAACAACAGTTGCAAATGAATTTCCATATAGTTCAAAGAAGTGTCTTTCTTGAATTCCAGTTTGTAAGGAGACAGACCCCATATCACCTCCTCAGCCCTAGTCAAAGCCACATAGATCATGTTCAAACTGTCCAAATATGCCATAATGGCCTCTTCTGCATAGGTTTCTTTGAAATCTGACTTCGCCAGTTTGGCATTCAGGTTTAATGGAATAATGACATTCAACCCTTTGCCCTTATCTTCAAAAGGAGACCATATTACATTGCCCTTGGAAGTGTCAAAAATGGTCCACTTCAAGAATGGCATCAACACCACCTTAAACTGTAGCCCTTTGGATTTATGAATGGTAAGTATCCGCATGGCATCATGGCCTTCGGGGATTTTTACGGTCCGTTTGTTTTGGATTTCCTCCCACCATTCCAAAAAACCCGGCAGATCAGCCCTATTATTCGATGTAAAGTCAAAAACTGCTTCCTTGAAACCTGATAAATAGGCCTTCTCCATTCCCGTTTCCTGTAAGTCCAGTTCTGCTATTAATTCCTCCAAGGCTTCCATCAAGGGCAATTGCAACAGTGATTTTTCCTTTGCCTGAAAGGCATTTACTTTTTCTTTTATATGAATTGGTATTCTGTCCAAAGCAAACAGTTCGTGGTTTATTGGTTCATTCCGCAATACAGACCGATAGTACCACATGGTTTTGAATTGCACCTTGTCTTCAGGATCATTTAAGTATTTCAATCCAGCTACCATTGCTTTTACAGAGGCGGATTTATTCAGGTACATGGATTCATCCGACAGCACATCAAACCGATACTCCAAATCAGGATTTTCCGAAGCAAAAGCCATTAGGGTATCCGCAATCGCCTCACCCTCCGATTTTCGCCTGACCAAATATGCGATGTCTTTCAGTCCATATCCTTTGTCCTGCAATTCCATTACCATTTGGGGTAACCGGCTCAACACTTGTTCATCAAACTTCCCCTCCTCTTCCTCACTCTCCTTCACATCTATAAATTCAAACCTGACTTTACCTTTGTATTCAGAGTCAATTTTATGAGGAGAAACATGCTGGAAGACATCTTGATACGCCTTGGAGATGACACTTGCATCTTCAGCGTGATACGATTGGGTCACCACATTTTCAAATGATTGTGGCAGCTTTTTGAAAAGTGCATTGTTAAAAGCAATGATATTTGGCAAACTTCTGAAATTGGTGTCCAGATTTCTTTGTTCGATATTGTGACTTCCTATTTCGCTTTCCACTTGGTCCAAAAGTAATTTCATCTCTCCACCACGCCAACGGTAAATGGATTGTTTGACATCGCCAACGAGTAAATTGGTATTTCCCTGCGCAAGGGAATTTTCCAACAGGGGCTTGAAACTAGCCCATTGAAAACCTGAAGTATCCTGAAACTCATCAATCAGGTAATTTTTATATTGGTTTCCGACTTTCTCATATATAAAAGGCGCATCATTTTCCCGGGTGATCTCTTTGAGAAATTCATTGGCATCCGAGATGAGCAACATGTTTTCCTCATCTTTGACCTGAGTAAGTTCCTCCAATAAATTCCTGAATATCCCATAAACAAAGATGTTTTTAGAAATCGCTTCAAGGGTATTCCATTTGAATAATAAGGGATCAAACTGGGCAAGAATTTTACCCAGTCCCTGATGATAAGCTGTAACAATTTCATGAATTTGCATACAGCTTTTTGAATACCAACATTCTTCAGAATAGGGAAAATTTATCTGGGTAGGACTTAATTCCGGAACAGGTTGGCGTTTTTCCCCCAGTTTATCGAATTTAAGGGCAAAGGACCTAGAGCCTCCTGAGAAATCAGTCCATAGCAAACCATTGTTGATCCGGATTTTATTGGCTTCTTCTTTCAGTTGCAGAGTGATTTCAATGATTTCCATTTTTCTTTCTCTTAGGTAGGTTTGAAGAAAATCCACATTTTCTTTCTCCTTTAAAAATTCCTTGATTTCCGATCCATACTTTTTAAAGTCTTCCTGAAAAATTTGCCTACCCAGCGATTTGATATTTTTCCTGATGTCCCATGATTTACCGTTTTGAATCTGTTCGACGGCGTAATCTACCAGCCATTTATGTAAATATTCATCTTCCATGACCTTACCGACAACCCTGTCCACCACCCTGTCCAGCACATCATCCTGATCCATCTCTAACTCAAACTTTGCATTCAGGTCCATTTCCCGGGCAAAGGCCCTAACCACTTTCTGAAAAAAACTATCGATGGTACTGACGGAAAACCGACCATAATCATGAAGTATGGCAGTGAGGGAATGGGCAGCGCGGACCTTCAGTTCTTCCTCACCCACCCCTAAGGCAGCAAGGATTTCAGTATCCATTTTATCATTGGGTCTGACCTCTGTTTTCAAACGCTTCAGTTCCTTCAAAATCCGCTCTTTCATCTCCTGCGTGGCTTTGTTGGTGAAAGTCACCGCCAAAATATTCCTGAAACTTTTCGGGGAAATCAACGCCAATTTGAGGTACTCTGTGGTCAGGGTATATGTCTTACCCGAACCTGCTGAGGATTTATAAATGATAAAAGGTCTGTTTTTCATATTCAAAAATCAATTTAAACAAATCAAAGGTAAAATCGACAGATAAAAAAATGACTGACATTGATTGTCAATTAAAATAACTCCATTCAAATAAAACCTCATGATTTCATGAAAACTAGTAGTAAGAAATACTATTTTTGAAATCTATTATTTTAATAATGCAGTTCTGATTATGACAATAACCCCTTTCAACATTCCTAAAACATCGGTTTCAAAGCGTATTTCAACTTTTGTAATATTTGTTTTATTCTCCACTGCCTGTAGCACTCTCGCTCCCATTCCAAAGCCACTTGAGTTTAAAGGGAAAACAATTTCCAAATCCATGGAACTCACCGAGGAGGAGAAAAAAAACTGGTTTCACCTTGATCTTTTGAATGATACTATACCCGGGATGAGTTTGGACCGTGCATATAGAGAGATCATCAAAGACAAAAAAGGTGTACCTGTGACAGTGGCAGTTTTGGATTCGGGTATGGATTTAGACCATGAGGATTTACGCGAGGTACTTTGGTCTAACACCAACGAAATTCCGGGAAATGGCATAGACAATGACAATAACGGATACGTGGATGATATCCATGGATATAATTTTCTGGGTGAATCCTATCACGAACAGGTTGAATATACAAGAATCCTAAGATTGGGGATCGGAGATGAAGCCTACCAGGAAAAAGCCAAAAAAGCTCACGAGAAGGAATTTGGTGAAATTGCGGAAGGAGCAATGCAGATGAAGGGAATGGTTTTTTTCTTGGAAGAAGCAGATAAATTCATTATCCGTGAATTGGGGAAATCCACTTATGAAGCAGCTGATCTCAATAAGATTGAGCCTGACAATGAGATGACCGAGCAGATTCTATATTTTTTAAAGGAAATGCTGACCTATGGAGAGGATATGGAAGAATTAAAAGAAATGGTAGCAGAAGGAATCACCCAAATGGATGGCCGTTTGAATTATCATTTAAATCTCGAATTTGATGGCAGGAAAATAGTGGGAGATAATCCGTACGATATCACTGATGTAGGTTACGGAAATGGCAACCCGAAAAATCTTGTGAAAGATGAAAGCCATGGAACCCATGTGGCGGGTATTATAGCGGCAAATCGGGACAATTCTTTGGGAATAAATGGGGTTGCAGACAATGTTGCCATCATGTCCATCCGGGCAGTTCCTGATGGTGATGAATACGATAAAGACATCGCATTGGGAATCCGCTATGCTGTGGATAACGGGGCTAAAATCATCAATGCCAGTTTTGGGAAGTCCTTTTCACCAAATGCGGAATGGGTGTATGATGCCCTGAAATATGCAGCATCAAAAGATGTCCTGTTTGTCTTGGCCGCCGGTAATGACGGGAATGACCTTGACGATCCCAAAAATCCTAATTACCCAAATGACCATAAATACATAAAGGGGCAGGAATTTGTTGACAATGTGATCACCATCGGTGCGCTGATCAGTGAATTTGGAGAAAACATGGTTGCGGTTTTTTCCAATTATGGTGCCCAAAATGTAGATATCTTTGCACCCGGTGATAAAATTTATTCTACGATGCCGGAAAATGAATACAAATTTCAGGGAGGAACCTCCATGGCAGCACCAATGGTCTCCGGATTGGCAGCACTGATCCGTTCCCACTATCCCCAGCTTACTGCCAATCAGGTCAAGAAAATCATCATGGAATCCGGGATAAAACCAAAGCTGAAAGTAACGGTAGCCGGTGATCCGGAAAAGATATTACCTTTCGACCAACTTTCAAGGTCGGGTAAAATAGTCAATGCCTATAATGCATTGATCATGGCGGAAAAGGTTTCGAGAGGAAAAGTCAAAATGTAATTATTTCTAAACGAGGTCTTGGCATGAATTGAAAGTTTGTAAAACTTTGTTTTAAAAATTTATTAGAAAAGTCAGGCCTCCGGTTAGTTCAAAATAAAATCCTACTTCCTAAATTCCACCTCGGGTTTCTATTTTTTTTGTACTTTTATGAACATGGACGGTAAAGGAATCGATAAAGAGAAACTCATTCGATATTGGATGGATACCTCTGATGATGATTTTGAAACTATGTTGGCCATGTTTAATTCGGGTAGATTTAGTTGGTCATTATTTATCGGCCACTTATCCATAGAAAAATTATTAAAAGCATACTATGTTAAAAATAAATCCGATTATCCACCCTTTATTCATAATCTTTTAAGATTAGCTGAAAAAAGTGATTTGGATTTGACTGATGATACAAAGAAGCAACTTTTAGCAATTACAGCGTTCAATATTAATACCAGATATGATGATTATAAAATGAGTTTTAAGAAACAATGTACTCTTGAGTTTACATCAGAGTGGATTCAAATCATTAAAGAACTACGGCAATGGATGAAAATATTGATATCACAATAACTAAGTATCTTAAATTGATAAAAAAGAAATTTCCGGGAATTGAAAGTGCTTACTTGTTTGGCTCTTATGCAAAAGGAAAATCAACAGAAGATAGCGATATTGATCTTGCTGTAATTTTTTCTGAATTAGAAGGATCAAAGCGGTTTGATGTTCAGGTTCAATTAATGTTTTTGGCATCAAAATTTGATACTAGAATTGAGCCTCATCCAATTTCCAAGGAGGATTTTGATTCCGGAGATCCCTTTGTAGTTGAAATAAAAAAAACAGGTATTGAATTGGCCGCCTAAATAATTTTAAAGTCATTTGATGATTTAAATTCATGCCATGACTCAAAGTCATGGCATGAATTAAAACCTTTGATTCCGCACTTGCGGAATCAAAGGTTGAGGCCATCCCACAGAATCTCAACCGGATGCTTGGCTTTTTTGCCTGTGCCGTCTGCTATCTGATGTCGACAGGAAGTGCCAGGGGCAGCAATGATCGTACTTTCTTCGGCATTCCGTACAGCAGGAAACAGGACCATCTCTCCGATCTGCATACTTAATTCATAATGCTCCGCTTCATAGCCAAATGAACCCGCCATCCCACAACAACCTGAAGGGATTACCTCAACAGAATAGTTTTTGGGAAGACTCAGCAATTTTTGCGTCCAAGTCAATGAAGACAATGCCTTTTGGTGACAGTGGCCATGGAGTGTAATTTTTTGAGCCTTATCTGTAAATGAATCAGCAGAAATATTTCCAGCTACTATTTCCCTCCCAATAAACTCATCAATTACCAACGTATGAAACTTGAGCTTCTTAGCCCCTTCAACCAGATCCTTTCCTACCAATCGGGGATATTCATCCCTGAAACTTAAAATTGCAGAAGGTTCAATCCCAACCAAAGTTGTGTTGCCATCGATCAATTCCTGAAAAATCTTCACATTGGCCTCAGCATGTTTTTTGGCTTTTTCAAGCAGGCCTTTGGAAAGTGCAGACCGTCCACTTTCCTGATGGTCAACCACTTTAACTTCGTAGCCAAGTTTTTTCAGCAATTTGATGGCGGTGATTCCAATTTGAGTATCATTGTGATTGGTAAACTCATCGACAAACAAATAAATGGATTTGATTGTAGGAGTCTTACCGGGTAGGGAATGATAATTTTTTTTGTACCACTTTCTCAAACTGATCTTGGATATTTCCGGTAAGTTTCTTTTTGGCGCAACTCCCAACACAGACTTCATCAGGCTTCCTGTCAGTCCATTTGATAATGAAAAATTGGCCAATCCGGGGATTAACGAGCCAAGACCATTCAGTTCATTGATATGGGCAAAAGCTTTGGAGCGCAAGGGTATTCCATGTGTTTTTTGGTATTGGTAGAGAAACTCAGCTTTCATCGAAGCCATATCTACATTAGAGGGGCATTCAGAGGTACAGCCTTTGCAGGAAAGACACAGATCCAAGGCTTCCTTGATTTCGGGGTGGTCAAAGGCATTTTCCTTTTTGTCCAATGTCAAAAACTCTCTCAAGATATTTGCCCTACCCCTTGTAGTATCCCGCTCGTTTCTGGTAGCCTGAAAACTGGGACACATGGTCCCACCTGATTCCGGCAGTTTTCGGCAATCTCCCGATCCGTTGCATTTTTCAGCTAATCGAAGAATTCCCCCAACATGACTGAAATCCATCAAAGTATCCTGTGCCGGAGTGACCATGTCCGGTTCATACCTTAGGGAGGTATTCATTGAGGCAGTATCTACGATTTTGCCGGGGTTGAAAATATTGTCCGGATCCCAAGTGTATTTGATTCTTCGGAAAAGTTGGTAATTTTCTTCCCCGACCATCATTGGAATAAATGGGGCACGGACCCGTCCATCCCCATGTTCACCGCTAAGCGAACCATTATATTTTTTGACAAGTTTGGCGACATCCAATGAAATGTTGTAAAACGCCTCCTGATCTTCTTTTTTCTTCAAATCCAAAATGGGGCGCAAATGGATTTCACCGGCACCGGCATGGGCATAGTGTACCGGTTTCTGTCCGTAGGCTTCCATCATCTTATCAAACTCATCAATATAATCAGCCAAATCATCAATATCCACAGCGGTATCCTCAATACAGGCCACTGCTTTTCGATCACCGGGAATATTTGCCAACAAACCCAACCCGGCAGAACGCAAGGCCCAGGCGGACTTGGTCAGGTCGGGACCGATGACAGGATAGGCATAGCCCAAACCTGCAGCCTTCAAGTCATCAATTAATTTTTCTCCCTTTTCCCTTGCTTCCCCTTCCGTTTTTCCTGTGAACTCTACCATCAACATGGCCATTGGGTCACCTTCTACGAAATACCTGTTTTTACTGTATTCAATACTCTCCTTGGTACAGTCCAGGATGATTTTGTCCATCAGTTCCACTGCAGTAGCAGGGTGCTTCATAGCGACCTGTGCCGCCCTCATACTTTGATTGATGGTGTCAAAATGCGCTGCAACTACAATTTCAAGAGGGTCAGGTAATGGGTCAAGAGAGATTTTGATTTCTGTGGTAAATGCCAATGTTCCTTCGGAACCACTAAGTAATTTGCAAAAATTAAAAGACTCTCCATCTTCCGTAAATATTTCCGAATCCAATAAGGAATCCACAGCATAGCCTGTATTTCTTCTATGGATTGATTTCTTTGGAAATTGCTCAATAATATTTCTTTTGTTTTCCGGATTGGACAACTCATTACTTACTTGTCGGTAAAGATTACCCTCCAAAGAATCCAGTTCACATTTGGCCTGAAAATCTTCTTTGCTGATTTCTCCAAATACCACTTGGGTACCATTGCTTAAAAAAGTTTTCAGTTCCAGTACTTTATCCCTTGTAGTACCATAGACAATGGAGGTTGTGCCTGAGGAATTATTTCCTACCATACCTCCTATCATAGCTCTATTCGCTGTTGAAGTGATGGGGCTGAAAAATAGACCATGAGGCTTAAGATATCTGTTTAATTCATCCCTTACCACTCCGGGCTGAACTCGGATCCATCTTTCCTTTTTATTGAATTCCAGGATTTGGGTAAAATGCTTGGACACATCCACCACTATACCATTACCGACACATTGCCCGGCCAAAGATGTACCTGCTGTCCGGGGAATTAGAGAGGTCTTGTGCTCTTTGGCAAAAAGGATCAATTTTTGAATATCCTGTTCGGATTTTGGAAAAGCTACTGCCAAAGGGATTTCCCTATACACCGAAGCATCAGTGGCATAAAGCGTTTTGGTAAGGGAATCATATTTCAGTTCACCCTCCAATTGGGCAGATAGATCCTGTAATAAAGGCAATAGGTTTGGTTTGGTCAAAGTCATGGGTCAAAAATAAGAATTTGATGCTAGGTAGGAACAGGCATTTAAAAATAAAGTGATCTTAGAAAAAATAAATATCTGTGGTAATAGTGGTTATTGGAAATACATTGAAATATGCTTTGCGAAATACAGTTGAAATATGACTGAAATGCAATGTTTAACATTTTATTTTTTTGGTATATTAAAATCCCCTTCCTTACCTTTCAAGAAAAATTCTTTCACCCGATGTTCTTTTATCTCTCCCAATTTCTAAGTTTTCTGGCCATGCCGTTGACGATTATCATCATCCTGCTTTTATCAGGAGCAATCTGGAAAAGAAAAAATTTATTTTGGTCAGGGATGATTTTGCTGTTTTTTTTCTCCAATCAGTTTTTTTCCAACCTCGCCATGAATTCCTGGGAACCGGAATTTAAGTCTTTTGATAGCCTTGAAAATTACGAAATAGGAATAGTCCTCACTGGCGTGACAAATCTCAACAAAACCACTTACGACAGGACTTTTTTCAACAAGGGTGCAGATCGTGCCACCCACACTGTACAGCTTTATAAGCTGGGAAAAATCAACAAAATCCTAATAACAGGAGGACAGGGACTCAATCCCTCCAATACAAATACCGAAGCAGAATTGCTTCGGGACTTTATGGTCATGGCTGGTGTACCTGAAGATGATATTCTGATCGAAAACCAGGCTGTCAACACCTACCAAAATGCCATCCTTACTAAGGAAATATTGATTGAAAACGGAATTCCTTTAAATCAAACACAGCTATTGATCACCTCAGCTTTTCATATGAAAAGGGCCAAAGGCTGTTTTGAAAAAGCAGGAATCAACACAGAAACCTTTCCTGTTGATTATTATGCAGAAGACATCACCTTTAGTATCCCAAAACTCATCGCTCCGGAACCGTATTCTATTTTTCTCTGGCAAAAGCTTTTCAAAGAATGGATCGGGATTGGGGTGTATTGGGTGATGGGGTATATGTGAGATCAATTGAGTCAATGGGTTTCCCTTTGTCATTTCGATCCCGATGGCTATCGGGAGAGAAATCTATTCTGCCTTAAGGTTAAACAGACCTCTCCTGTCGTACCAATGACATAAATCGGAGCAGTCTTCATGCTGATCCCGATGGCCCCGATAGCTATCGGGGGGAGAAGCATCTCACGAGGTTCAGTAAATGATAGAATAAACATTAATAGAACCTCTGGAGATCCTTCGTGCCTCAGGATGATGGCTGCCTAGCAAGTAACTTAATGTCATTACCATTTCTGAACATTTACAAAACGTTGGGGACTCGAGGTGACAAGGACAAGCCTATCTGTTTTCTTGAATGTATATTAAATCATAGGTATTAATAGCAAACCTTACAGCTCCTGCGTCAAAATCGCCAAAGCCGTCTTGATCCCCTCTTTGTAATTTCCCAATCTGATGTTTTCATTTGGGCCATGTTGGTTGTTGTCTGCATTGACAGTCACCACTGTTACCGCAGGCACATTCAAAGCATCGACAAATGGAGCAATGGGTAAGGATCCTCCACTGATTCTTTTTCTGATAGGATCTTTGCCAAATGCACGGTTCATGGCTTTATTCAACCAAATTCCAGGTTCTGAGTCAAAGGGGGTTCTAAAAGCTTTGTAGGAAATACTGCCTTCCCATTTGACCAATTTTGGGTATTTGGCTCTTTCTTCATCAGTTGGATCATTTTCCAAAATATGGTAGCCTTCATTTTCAATATGCCTTCGAATTAGTGAAAAAAGCCTTTCCGGATCACTTTCAGGCACCAACCTGACATCAATCTCCGCAATGGCATCAGCCGGCACAATGGTCCTGACCTCATCCCCGACCCAGCCTGAAGACAAACCCCTGATATTCAGGGATGGATATTGCAATGATTCCTGATAGGTATTGCCCACTTTATCCGTGCTACCAATTCCCAGCTTAGTTTTAATTTCATTCTCATCATCAGGTACTTGATCCAGGATCTTTTTCTCTTCTTCCGTAATTTTTATCCCATCATAAAAACCTGGAATCGTCACCCTCCCATCATCATCTTTCATTGAGGCCAACAATTGGGACAATCTGAAAGCAGGATTTGGTGCATAGTTTCCATAATGCCCTGAATGCTGTGCGGCTCTTGGACCAAAAACTGTCAGCGTAAATTGTGAAATTCCTCGAGCACCAAAACTCAATGTCGGTTCATTACTCAAATGTCTTGGCCCATCCATGATCAATACCATATCTGCAGCGAGTCTTTCCTTATGTTTTAAAATTGCAGCAGGAAGATGGGGAGAACCTATTTCTTCCTCAAAATCCAAAATCACTTTCACATTGTAATTGGGCATTTTTCCGTTTTCTATCATGGCATCCCAAGCGGTCAGAAACATAGCCAAAGGGCCTTTATCATCCGAGGAAGAACGTGCAAAAATCCGCCATTCAGGATCATAAGAATTTTGAAGGGTTTCCATAGGAATGATCTCCCACTTGTCTGAGGCATTTTGTTTTTTCAAAACAGGCTTGTAAGGATCTTCCTGTTCCCAACGCTTTCTATCCACAGGCTGACCGTCTATATGGAAATAAAAAAGCACGGTTTTTTTGGCCTTAGGAACTGTCCTTTCTCCCAAAAGCATTGGAAACCCTTCGGTTCCTAATCTTTCTGTTTTCCATTGCCTTTTGGTGAAATTTTCCTCACACCATTCTATATTGGCCACCAACTGTGTCGGGTCATTGGAATCATTGGGCATGGATAAGATACTGTTGAGGATTTCTATGCCGTTTTGAAAGTGCTTATCCGTCACCTCATCAAGATTGATGGGTTTTTTACTCTGGGCAAAACCAAGGAACGGTGAACATAAAAGAAATCCTACGAGGTATAGTGTATTTTTCATATCTGGAAATAGATGGAATAGATGATATGGAAAAGATAAGTCAAAGTGGCTATTAAAAAAAACGGATTTATTTGAAGTAGGTGATATTGAATTTCAAACTGAAATAGACCCCTTTCTAAAATCGGTTTTTCCAATCACATCATTGATCAAAAAGGCTTTTCCTTGCAGGTTACAATCCTTGGCTTTTTGGACTGATTTTACAAATGCATCTATAGACTCCACTCTTTCCCCTTTCGCCCCAAATGCATAAGGAATTTTATCATAATCAGATGTTTCCAACATCACTGCACAATCAGACCCCAAAAATTCCACCTGATCCCGTGCAATTTGCGTCCAGCAGGCATCATTTCCGATCAGGGCTGTAATGCCCAATCCATGTCTTTGGAAGGTATCAAATTCCATCAGAGAATATCCGGCACTGCCATCACCATACAAAATCCAAATGGGTCTGTCCGGATAAACCAAAGCTGCTGCCATCGCAAATCCCGCACCAACACCCAAGGTACCATATGCCCCGGGATCCAACCATGACAGAGGTTGCCTTGCTTTCAGAACATAAGATGCAGTCGCAACAAAATCACCTCCATCTGCCACCAAAACAGTATTATCATCCAATAGAATTTCTAATTCTGACAACAACTGAACCGGATTCAAGCCTTCGGTTTTTTCATTGGATTGACTCTTGATTTCTATATCCCGCTTTTCGTCCCTTTCCAATAGATGTGCCAACCATTCCTGAGGATTGACTTTTGTTTTGGAAGCAAGTTCAATCAAAAAATCACAGGGATCACCTTGAATAGGAAGACTGGGTTTTTTATTGAGGAAAAGGTCTGTTTTGCTTCGATTGATGGAGATGAATTTCCTACCACCGATATGGTTTCCGTAATCCAAGCGAAAATCATTCGGGACACCTGCAAGGATGATAAGGTCAGCTTCTTTGATGGCTTCTTTTCGTTTGTGGCGAATGTGTAACATGCCGTTTCTGCCCAGAAGGCCCCGCCCTGTTCCACTGAGGTACAATGGAATTCCCAAATTATCTAAAGAAGCTGCCAGTCTATCGGATTTTTCAGGTTGAAGCATCGCGCCACTTCCCAAAATCATCAAAGGTCTTTTGGCCTTTTTGATCATGTTCATTGCTTTATCCAAATCAGTGGTTTTGTAATTGGGAAAAGTTGGTTTGGGGGGATTCGAATTAAAAACTGTTTTCTCCGAGTCTTTAAATAGCTTACTGGCATGCCTTTGTATATACCACTGAATGACTTTATCCTTTAAGGATTTGGAGCTTTTACTGCTTTTAGTCCCATACCACTCCTTTACCATCTCCTCGGGGTAAAGTGTATCAATGGGGCATTCGATAAAAACCGGGCCGGGCACTCCTTCCTGTGCAACCTGAAAAGCCCTCTCCAATGTTGGGCCAATTTCTTTAACTTTTTTGATGGATACAGCCCATTTGACGATAGGCTTCATAATGCTCAATTGATCAATGTCCTGTAAAGCACCCCTGCCCTTTAACATAGTTGCAGCAGCACCTCCCAACAAAATTAAAGGGGATTGGGCCATTTGGGCATTTTTAATGGCTGTGACAGTATTGGTCAATCCTGGACCAGCTGTCACCGCCACCACTCCTGGTTTCCCTGTAAGCCTTCCAATTCCATCAGCGGCAAATACCGCCGTAGCTTCATTTCGGGTGTCTATGACTTTTATTCCCAGCTTTTCTGCTCCAACAAAAATCGGTGAGATATGGCCACCACATAGCGTAAAAAGGATTTTTACTCCATGATTTCTGAGTACTTGGGCTATGATTTCTCCTCCGTTCATAAACTATATTAATGAGGTTTGATTTAAGATCAATTACTGAAAATTGATGCTTGTTAAGTTAAAAAAATTAAGTTGTTGATCCCAAGATGATTAAAAGGAAAAAAGGAATAAATTTATAAACCACTAACAAAATCACCAATGGCAAGACATAAAAAACTTCTCAAAAAGTTTGTTTTCACAAGATTGCAGTCCCTATCATTAGTAGTTTTGCTTCTACTTTTCTCAAATTGCGATTCCAAAAAAACCAACCGCTCCTACTCGCAATTCATCGAGCCCGATATCCCTGTTTACGGGCCATATACAGCCATCAAGTTGCCCATTAAAAATGGAGTTGTAATTTCTAATCCCCTCCAGGTTTCTCTTGGACCCGGCGGATTAATATTTGCCTCAAATCAAACGGGTGAAATCTACACCCTGAGGGATACTGATGAAGATGGGATCGAGGACACAGCACTTCTATATTGCAATGTCAGTGATTTTGGGTTAAGGTCTCCGGCCGGCTTTGCTTACAGGGGTGACACCGTTTATATAGGAACTGCCCAACAGATCAGGGTTTTCATTGATTTGGATAATGATGGTAAAGCTGATACAAGTTGGGTGTATTTTGATGATATCCCGGAAAGCGGTCATCCCTATGAATGGTCTACCGGATTGGAATTCGGGCCGGATGGCAGTCTATATTTGGCCTTGGCGACTGATTCATGGAATGCTGCACCTTCCCCTGACCCAAAAGGATACCGTGGGTCAATATTGAAAATTTCCCCTGACGGTAAGGAAGTAAAAGTTGTCGCAACAGGAATCCGTTCCGTTTATGGAATGAAGTTCAATCCCCACGGAGACCTGTTTTTTACGGACAATGAGGGAGGAGGCAATCCAACTGAAGAGTTGAATATTTTGGTCAGTGATAGTTATTATGGACACAATCCCAGAAAGTATAAATTTGACAAGGCAATTGATCCCATATTTTCATTACAAACTGAGATAGCACCTTCTGGAATGGTATTCAATCCAAATGATAATGATTTCGGTGGTTCAGCCGGAAATCTATTCATAGCCTATTATGGCCCGGGTGAAAGATGGACTCGAGGTGCTATAGGGCGACTGGAAATTGAGCCATCCGGCAATGGGGAATATATTTTTCGGGAATACCCTATAGCAGAAATACCCAAGCTCTCAGGATTGGCCTTTGGAAAGGATGGGAGCTTGTATGTTTCCCAACATGGAAAAGCAGATTATTGGTATAATGCGATTTACGAAAACGAGGGTGCTTTTTATAAACTTATCCATGATCCTTCCGCAAAATATCTACCAATGGAATCAAGATTGGAAAAAGCTAAGGACTATTCGGCCAGCTCAGTTGAAATGGGCAAACAATTATATGCTGAATATGCCTGCCTTGCCTGTCATTCCGTGGACGGGACCACCGAACTATTAGGACCAAATCTAAAGGATGTTGGTATAAGATTTTCAAGAGAAGAAATTCTGTATGAAATCGAAAACCCCTCCCAAATCATCAAGCCCAGTATGAAGGGAGTAAAAATCACAAAAAATAATGGACAGGTAATGGTAGGCAGAATAGTCAATTCAAATGAAAATGATATTTCAATGATGTTGGTAGGAAACAATGTGGTAAAAATAAACCGTGATGAAATAATGGCAATACAAGATGAGGAAAAATCATTGATGTATGAAGGCCTTACCAGATCCCTTTCTGAAATACAGGTCAATGCCTTGCTGGATTATTTGATGAGTCTAAATGATTAAATAGTCAGGAACCACTCCTACCTATCAAAGAAACTCCTTCTCCTGGACACCTTCAAATCCTGCAAAATCGATGATTTCACACGGATGTCAAGGTTATAGGAAGTGAACCTCCCAAATGGAATCCAGCTTACATTCATCTGCCAACAGTGAAGGTCCCTGGCAATTCCTATCATACTCTGGGTCAACTGGGCAGTGATAAAATCATATCCTCCACTGAAATTGATTTTCCACTTGTCAGAAATACTCAGATCACCGTTGATATTGATGGCGGTGGTAATGTTGGAGGGTCTTCCCGGCTGATTGTTATAGGCGATGTTATAGCCAAAACCCAAATTCCATGGAATTTCCCAATCAATATATTGAGTAGGGTCGTTGATGACTCTGTTGATTTCATCCTCGACAAATTCATTCAATTGCCCACCTTGCTGCAAAAAGTCATTAGTCATATCTTCTCTCATTTCTCCGGCAGATTTGCTTGCACCTCTGGGATTTAGACTTCCGTTGACGTTCATTTGGATACTTCTGACGGTTCCGGCGCCCTGCCCTGATTGCCATGCATAGCGGTTAAGTCTTCGAGCGGTTACTGCACCCGTTTCTGGATTAGTCCGGACCAACTCGGCATATGGGTCGAGGTTACCGGAAAGGTTTATCGACAACTTGTCTTCAAAAAATGAAGTTCTTGTATTGAAATTGATCTGCGACAATTGGAATGAGTCAGCAGCAAAATTGTAATTGGTTGAGATGTTCAATGACTGCAATAAAGGAATTTTCTTGGTAGTTGCTTCTTCATCGTCATCTTGTTTTTTTAGTTTTGCTTCCACTACATTTCGGATACTTAAGCTAAGCGCCCTGGATTCCCCAAGTGGTGCACCTTGGAATATAAAACCCTGATGTCTGGAAAAAAACTGTGTCCTGCCACTTTCATCTACCTGCACCTGTTGGTAATACCCAAAGACTGATTTAGAGAAATCAGGATTGAAATTAAAACCAAAAGAGGGCTGCATGTGATGCCTGATAGCTTCAATTTTTTTGCTTCTTTTGAAATTGTAAAAACCATATACGTTAGTGTTCATGTTGAAGGAAGTATTGTAAAAACTGACCCGGTTGAATCCATTTTCCAAAATCCTGTCAACCCGCCGTTCAACCGGGTTATAAAAGAAATTGATTTTTTCGGTGTACCATAGCTCTGTATAATTCATCGAGGCGGTTCCTGTGAAATACTTGAAAAGGGTAAAGTTGGAAGTAAGGGGGATTGTATTTCTGGCACCATTATCTGCTTCTCTAAGTAATTGGGGAAGGTTGGCCAAATTAAAAGGAATGATATTCTGATCCGTACTGATTCCCTGTCCTTGCTGCAGCACTTCATTTTGGACACCAAATGGAGGGGTAATCCTGTTATTGATTGAATTCTGCATGTTAAAGTTCCAGGCAATATTTAAGGTCTTCAAAGGCTCGAATTTGACATTTTGAAATGGGTTCTGCCGGTTCATGTTGACTGCAATGTCAGGCAAAATCAAATTGACCTCATCCGTCTGCACATTTTGGGAATGCCTCAGGTTAGCCGACATACTAAATGGTGTACCTGTAAATGTCTTGCTATAGGATACGTTGGAAGAAAATTCCGAATTGACATTCTGTACAAAACTGTTGGGATTGACCACCACGTTATTGTAATTGGTGGTACCAGCATTGACAGAGGCCGAGAAACGTGAATTGCCCCTAGACTCGGGACTATGTTGCCAATTGACCCAAATGGTATTATAATCCACAGGATTCAGCTCGGTTTCAGGGCTTTTAAACCTTTGGTAATCAATATTAAAGCCCCCGTTATACCTATATCGCTTTTTATAAATAGTCGCGGCTTTGCCCCCATATCCACCATTTGTGAAAATATCCCCTGTCACCCGGGTATGTACATAATCATTGAAAGCAAAATAATACCCAAAGTTTCTGAGAAAAAAGCCCCTTATCTGTTCTTGACCATAAGAAGGAAAGACTATACCTGAAGCTTTTTCATCAGGAGTATCGGGGATAATTCCAAATGGCAATCCAACCGGAAGAGGAATATCGTTGAAATACATATTAAATGGTCCCGTCACCACCTGTTTGCCCCGGATAGACTTGATTTTGTTTGCGCTGATATGCCAGTGTGGTTCTGCCAAATTGCAGGTAGTATAATAACCATGGTCCATATAAATACTACCGTCCTGGTCTTTTTTAATGGTCTGTCCGCGCAAGAGACCATCTTGCTGTTCTGTGACCACATCTTTGATAATGGCCTTTTGGGTTTTGAAATTATACCGCATTTCTTTGCGGATCTCATAAGTTGATTCACCTTCCTTAAAAACCGGATTGCCAGCTATGTTTCCCAAAGTATCTGCAACCCCTGAAGCAAACAACTCGCTTTTTTCCCAATCAATGATAATCAGGTCTGCATCCAAACGGATATTACCATATTCAAACCAAGCTTCTTTATGCAGATATACTTTATTGGCCACAAAGTCAGTTATTATACTGTCTTCACCGTAATAATTGATGGTAGTCTGAATATCACTCTTGGGAGCCACCTGGGTAGTGTCAGTCTTTGGGATGGTGTCTCTGGACAAAATGGCAAGAGAATCCAAAGAAGGCATCAATAATTCGGGACGGTTCAGCAAAGTATCAGGGGCAATAATTCTTTGCTCCACATTTGTTTGGCTCCTTATTTGTGAAAAGCTAAATTGGGGCATAACCCAAAGTAGAATAAAGACAATCAAATGGAACCGGTTATTCCGCACTTAATAATATTGATTTGTTCAAAAATTTATGAAATTTGCTCGGGCAAAGTTAATAGGATTCAATACGCATGAAACGATTCAAAGTTAAAAATATTCTCTTATTTTCATTGTTGACCATATCCATGCTATTTGCCGGATTTGTGCCAACAGGATCTAGGGCTCCGGAATTCAAACTAAGACGCATTGTAATTGATGCAGGCCATGGTGGCAAAGACCCCGGGACGGTTGGAAACATATCCCGCGAAAAAGATGTGGCCCTCAAAGTCGCGCTTCAGGTCGGGAAATACGTGGAAGAGTTGCTTCCCGGGGTGGAAGTAATTTATACCCGAAAGTCTGATGTTTTTATTGATCTGAAAGAAAGGTCAAATATTGCCAACAGAAATAAGGCTGACCTTTTTATTTCCATTCATTGTAATGCGGCGTCAAACAAATCTGCCTATGGAACAGAAACTTTTGTCATGGGTACCAAAAACTTTGAAGCTAATTTTGATATTGTAAAAAGAGAGAATTCGGTAATAACCCTTGAGGACAACTATGAGGAAAATTATGAAGGATTTGACCCCAAGTCACCGGAATCCTACATGATGTTCAATCTGACGCAAAAAGCTTTTCTTTCCAATAGCATCTCCCTAGCTTCCAAAGTGGAAACTGATTTTGTGACCAGGGTCAACCGTTCAAGCCGTGGAGTAAAACAGGCTCCTTTTTATGTGCTTTGGACTACAAGTATGCCTTCAGTGCTGATTGAACTGGGCTTTTTATCGCATCCCGCCGAAGAGCGCTTCCTCAATAGCAAAGATGGACAGACTTATTTGGCCTCAGCCATCTACCGCTCTATCAAGGCTTATAAAGAGGAAATTGAGGAGTTGTAGGAGTTCAAATGATGAATTCATGCATGACTTAGGTCCCGATTCATACCATGACTTGGAGCGCCAATTCATGCCATGACTCAAAGTCATGGCATGAATATTTTAAAGAGTCTAAGCATGAATATTAACCTCACCAATTTGATTCTTCTGGGTTAATTCAGTTATTTTAGCTTTCCGAAAAACTAAACCCAAAAGACTTTATGGATATCGAATTCAACAGAAACGAAGACCAACTTAAGCAACAACTTTATCAACTTCAGAAAAAACTTGAGCAGGTAAAACTTGGCGGCGGAAAGTCTAAGATTGAAAAAGAACATGCAAAAGGAAAACTTACAGCGAGGGAAAGAATCGACTATTTAACCGATCCTGAGACTGAGTTTTTGGAAATCGGAGCTTTTGCAGCCGATGGAATGTACGGGGAAGAAGGGGGATGCCCATCTGCAGGAGTTGTCACAGGAATAGGCTATGTTTCCGGTAGGATGTGCGTGATTCTTGCCAATGATGCGACTGTAAAAGCCGGGGCATGGTTTCCAATGACAGCCAAAAAGAACATGAGGGCACAGGAAATCGCCATGGAAAACAGATTGCCAATCATCTATCTGGTGGACAGTGCCGGCGTATTTCTTCCCATGCAAAACAAGATTTTTCCGGACAAAGAGCATTTTGGAAGACAGTTTAGAAACAACGCCAAGATGTCTGCCATGGGCATTGTACAGGTTGCTGCTATCATGGGAAGCTGTGTGGCGGGTGGGGCATATCTTCCCATCATGTCCGATGAAGCCATGATAGTTGATAAGACAGGCTCTATTTTTCTGGCCGGATCTTATTTGGTGAAAGCTGCCATTGGAGAATCTGTGGACAATGAAACACTTGGAGGCGCAACCACACACTGCGAAATCTCCGGTGTCACAGACAATAAGTATGAAAATGATCAGGAATGTTTGGACGCCATCAGAAAGATTTTTGATAAAATTGGTGCCTTTGATAAAGCCGGTTTTGACAGGGCAGAACCCAAAATACCTGGAAAGAACGAATCAGAACTCTATGGCATATTCCCCTCGGACAGGGTAAAACCTTATGACATGATTGAAGTAATCAAGGGATTGGTGGATAATTCGGAGGTTGATGAATACAAACAGGATTATGGCAAAACCCTGATCTGTGCCACTGCCCGGATTGATGGCTGGGCTGTAGGAATTGTCGCCAATCAGCGTAAAATCGTGAAAGCCAAAAAAGGTGAAATGCAGATGGGCGGGGTCATCTATTCCGACTCAGCCGATAAAGCTGCAAGGTTTATCATGAACTGTAACCAAAGAAAAATACCGTTGGTGTTTCTACAGGATGTATCAGGCTTTATGGTCGGCAGCAAAGCAGAACACGGCGGCATTATCAAAGACGGTGCAAAAATGGTCAATGCGATGGCAAATTCAGTTGTGCCGAAATTCACCATTATTTTGGGCAATTCTTATGGTGCCGGCAACTATGCCATGTGCGGAAAAGCCTACGACCCAAGATTGATCTATAGCTGGCCCACTGCCCAAATGGCCGTGATGAGCGGATCCTCTGCTGCCAAAACCCTATTGCAGATCAAAGTTGCCTCGCTCAAAAAATCCGGCAAAGAAAAAATCACCCCCGAAGAAGAGGAACAATTACTCAATGAAATAACTGACAAATACAATGAAGAACTCAGTCCATATTATGCGGCGGCAAGACTTTGGGTTGATGGAGTCATTGATCCATTGGAAACCAGAAAAGTCATCAGCATGGGAATTGAAGCTGCCAATCATGCGCCGATTACGGAAAGGTTTAATGTGGGGGTGATTCAGACTTGAGATTTTAGATTTGGGATTTTAGATTTTAGATTTAGTAAAGGTGGTGCGTCATTGCGAGGAGCACTTGGGAAACTTTGATATTTTGAATAGTCCTTCGTGCGACGTGGCAATCTCTTTAGATGAAGGAGAAGGGATGAAGGGTGAAGGATGAGGGGACGTCATTCTGAATGTAGATTTTGATATGTTTGTATCTTAGGGAAAGCTTTCAGCGAAATGAAGAATCTCCTGTGGAACTTTATAAACTTGAAGGTTAATGTAAAATGTCGGACTTCCGTCAAAAAATAGAATGTAGTTTCCTTACAGGGCATCAACTGATCATAAAATTTAATAAATTGGAGTGACGATTCAGACTATGGACCATCTCAGCGAAAATGAACTTCATGCTTTGGTTTCCCTTTTGGATGATACTGACAGGGAGGTAAAGATTCATGTAAGAGATAGGATTATTTCTTTGGGACATGAGGTGATTCCTTTTTTGGAAAAAAAATGGGAGAACAGTTTCAATCCTGAAATACAAAAAGAAATTGAAGAATTGGTCCATGACTTACAATTTTTCCAACTTAAGGAAAGATTGATTGATTGGAGGGATTCCCCTGAACAGGATTTGTTGACAGGATTATGGATCATCAATACTTATCAATATCCTGATCTGGAATTTGAAAAAATCAATGCTGAAATGCATCAGATTTATTTTGAAGTATGGACGGCCTTTAAAAACGATCTTTTGCCCTACGAACAAGTCCGCATCATCAATGGCGTCCTGTTCAACAATTTAAAATTTTCGGCAAATACCAAAAATTTCCACTCTCCGGGAAACAGCATGCTGAGCAATGTACTGGACACAAAAAAAGGCAATCCGATCAGTCTATGTGCAATCTATCTGTTAGTGGCCAAAAAATTGGGACTTCCTATTTATGGCGTCAATCTTCCCAATCTTTTTGTGTTGACCTATAAATCTGCCGATGCCACTTTTTACATCAATGCATTCAACAAAGGACTTATTTTTTCAAAGAAAGATATCCATAATTACCTGGACCACTTAAAAATTGATCCATTGGAAGTATTCTTCGAACCATGTACCAACAAAGACATCATTGTCCGTACATTAAGAAATCTTTCAGTTGCTTTTGAAAAACTTGGAGAGGCCGAAAAAGTAGATGAAGTCAGGGAGTTGCTGGGAATTGTTGAAAATCAGACCCTGCCTAATTGATCAATTTTACATTACAACCCACTGCCCTGCTTGAGGAAGGACTTGGGTTTCTCTTATTTTGTATCGCGCCAAGTGCACTTTCCAGATATTTCATATTTGCATTCGCCTCCATCTGTGGGTTATTGTCTATGGCTCCCCTGTAGGAAACCGCATAGCCGGTAGGGCTTGGTGTAATAACGACTACCTCAGGTAATTTGGTGATACCAAACTGTTTTGTGACCAATTGAGCATTATCATCCAAAAAAGGAAACTTGAGGCTTTTCTCTTCTACTCTTTGTTTCATCATCGCCGTATTTTCCTCCTCCTCAATTCCTGAATGCGGATTGATCATGGCAAATACAAAACCATCCGAACTGAATGAGCTTTGCAGGGCAATGATCCTATCCTCGTAAAGTTTGGAAAAAGGACAATTTAAACTGGTAAACACCAAGACTATTGCCTTCGAATTTTTATGCATATCCAATTCAAATACCTGACCGGATACTGCATCTTTCAACTGAAAGTTAGCCACCCTCTGGGAAAACCCGAGAGATACAGTTACAATCAAGAGCAGGATAGAAAGAAAGATTTGCTTCATATTTTGGGTTTTTATGCTTGATAAAGTAAATATAAGTACAAAGTCCTTACCAAATGGTGTAAGTCAGCACGATATCATTTTCTATTTCCACTTTTACTTTATAAAAATGATCGGAAAATTCAGGGTGCCGCATCCTTCCCTCAATCACCATATCCATTAATGAAAATGGGGAAAGCAGGATATTATGCTTAAAGCTGATACCTTTTTTTCCCTGACATTTAAAAATGGATTCTTTTGCAGACCAGGCAATGGTGTTAATTAAAGGGTCTGTTCCCAAAAAATCCATTTCTGATTCATCCAGAAATTTTGGGCCCAAGCGCACTACTTTTTCCCTGACATAATCCATATCAATACCAACAGGCATTTCTTTGTGGAAAATTGCTGCGGCCAAACCTTTGGTATGGGTCAATGAAACATGCCCAAACCCGTCAGCAGGATGGGATTTTCCATGCTCATCTTTGACGAAGCCCGGATAGGGTAAAGAAATACATTCCATAGCAGATTTGAGGGCGATCCGGGCACTTTTCCATTCCAGTTTTTTTTCGGGGTGGGAAATATTAGCGTAGGCCAATTTCTCTCTATAGCTTAAAAAATCCACACCATTTTGCGGGACATCCTGAATATTCTTTATGGCCAAAGCTGATAAAGGACTTATTTTTTCTATTTTTGTTTGCATAGAGCCTTTTGAGGACGAATTGATAATCACCGCAAAATATGATAAAAATCCAAGTAAATAAACTCCATACTTTATCCGGACATAATGATTGCGTGTATGCCTTGGTGGAAGCACCTGATCCGCAATATTTTTTTACAGGTTCCGGTGATGGAATGGTGGTCTTATGGGACTTGGAAAATCCGGAAAACGGTAAACTGATGGCAAAGGTCAACCACTCTGTATATGCCCTTGAGGTGGATAAAATGCGGAATTTATTGATTGTCGGCCATAATTTTGAAGGTATCCACGTGATCGATCTGGAAAGTAGTAATGAACTTTGGTCTATCAACCTGACCAACCAATCCATTTTTGATATCAAAGTTGTAGGTAATGATATGTTTGTCGCTACAGGAGATGGTTTGATCATTGTTTTGGATATTGAAAAAAGGGCAATCAAGAAACATCTGAAAATATCGGGCAAAAGTGTCAGGATATTGGCCATCAATCCCGAAAACCATACCCTGGCTGCCGGATTGAGTGACCATAGTGTCAAAATATTTGATCTGATCACTTATGAACCAATCCAAATCCTTAAATCCCATACCAATTCAGTTTTTGCGCTTGCTTTTGATCCTAATTCCAAAATCCTGATTTCCGCTGGCAGAGATGCCCATTTGAAAATCTGGGATACCAATACCTATACATTAAAAGAATCCATTGTTGCCCACATGTATGCAATTAATTACCTGGCCTTCCGGGAAGATGGCCGATATTTTGTAACTTGTAGCATGGACAAGTCTATCAAGGTTTGGGATGCAGAATCTTATAAGCTCCTTAAAGTAATCGATAAAGCCAGGTATGCGGGGCATGGCACTTCCATCAACAAAGTGATTTGGAGCAGTTACAAGCAAGATATTATTTCAATCAGTGATGACCGAAAAATTTCCATTTGGAATTTAGAAATTTAAAAAAAAACATGAAAATTACTTCTAAAGAAATCAGCGAAAAGACTTTTGAAAAAAACTTCAGAGGCTACGATAAAGATGAGGTCACCGCATTTTTGAATATACTTTCCGGAGAGTGGGACAAAATTATGGCTGAAAAAGCTGACCTGGAAAAACGGTTGGAAAGCACTGAAAAAGAAGCCAACAAATTAAAACAGGTGGAAGAATCTTTGTTCCGGACACTTAAGACTGCAGAAGACACAGGCGCTGCTATAATTGAAGAAGCCAATATTGCTGCTGAGGATATCCTGAGCGAGGCCCATCAAAATGCCGGAAGTATGCTGAATGAGGCACAGAATCAATCCAAAAACCTCGTTGAATCTGCCGAAGCCAAAGGCAGGGAAATCATGGATAGTCTCAAAGGTGAGGTAAATTCACTCGTGTCAGGTTTTGAAACACTCTTGAAACAAAGGGACATGTTAATCAAAAACCTAAAATCCCTTTCCGAAGGAATTGAGGACACCATCTCTGTTTCAGAAGATTCCATAAAAAAAGTAAATATCCGGATCCATTCTGATTTGGTAGATGAACTTTCCAAAGCCAATGCCTTTAGCATGGCCAATATCCTTGAATATCAAAAAGAAGAAGAAATGGTTTCTAAAACTATTGATTCCGGGAATGAAGAAGATGAAATACAACAGGACTCTGAGACCCAAACAGAAGAAGACAACAATAAACCTATTGCTGAGTCAAATGAAACTGAAGTTGAAGATTCTTTAGAGGATGTAAAAGGAAAAACTTCAAGTGAAATTGAAGATGAGGAAATCCAAGAAGAACCAAAGGAAGAATCTAAAAGCAAATCCAATAAAGGAGGGTCATTTTTTGATCAATTAGATTAATGGGAAAAGTATCTCTGGAAGGAATAGAATTCCATGCGTATCATGGGGTTTTCAAAGAAGAAAACAAACTGGGAAACAGGTTCACAGTAGATATCCATGTAGAAACTGATTTCCGAAAAGCCATGCTGGATGATGACCTCAAATCCACAGTGGATTATGCGAAAATCTACCGGATTGCCAAATCCCACATGCAGGAACCTGTGAAGCTTCTTGAGCATTTGGCACATCTGATGATCCAGGATATATTACAAGCCTATCCCGAATCCAAACAAATCACAATTATCATCAAAAAACATAACCCTGCTTTGGGCGGGGTGGTCAATTATTCTGTTGTGACGGTCAAATACCCCGAAGACTATGAATAAAAATCTATTGATTTCCTTCTCCTTTTTTTTGTTGACAACAAGTCTTTTTTCTCAAACCCAAGCTTTCAAAATCTTCAATACAGATGGCAACGAAGTGCGGTTCGAATCCTTGGTTCAGATTGCAGGACAGCATGAGGTTTTCTTTTTTGGCGAACTCCATAACAACAGTATCGCTCATTGGCTTCAATTACAGATGCTCAAACAATTACATGCAAATGGCAAAGATGTCGTTTTGGCAGGGGAGTTTTTTGAAAGGGATGACCAACTCAATATTGAGGAATGGTTTGCCGGGAAAATGACCGACAAAACTTTTGAAACGGAATCGAAGCTTTGGAATAACTATATTCTTGATTACAAGCCATTGATGTTATATGCCAAAAATAACAGCATCCCATTTATAGGTTCGAATATCCCAAGAAAATATGCCTCATTGGTCAGCAGACAGGGCTTGGCTGCTTTGGACAGTCTCAGTGAAGAAGCGAAAAAATTTATTGCGCCGCTACCTATCGAAGTGGACAAATCCTTGCCGGGATATGTAGCCATGAAGGATATGATGCATGGTTCAGGTATGAATGTGGATTTTATGGTAGAGGCCCAAGCTGTGAAAGATGCCACCATGGCTTTTTCATTGTTTTACCATTTGGGTAAAGGGAAAAACATCCTTCATATCAATGGTTCACATCATAGCAATAATTATGAAGGCATTATTTGGTATCTCAAAAAGCACAACCCCGATACACGTATTTTGACGATCAATACCGTTGAACAGGAAAATATCCACAGCTTGGAAGAAAAGACGAAAGGTACCGCTGACTTTATTATCATCTTGCCATCTGACAGCCCAAAAAGTTACTGATGTATTCCCGGGCTGAATCTACAAAAATCCGAAAAGAATTTTGGACGACATTTGGCCAATATATGAAGCCTGTCCCCTCTGCAACCGGGTACAGGGTCCGTTGGCAGAACTACAAAACAGGAGTTCGTGATATTTACTTTAGGATGAAGGCAGAACGGGATTATGCATCCATAGGAATAGAAATCGCCCATCATGATGAAGAATTGCAACAACTCTATTTCGAGCAGTTTTTTGAATTCAAAAAGCTGTTGGAAAATGAATTGGGTGAAGCATGGGACTGGTGTTTGCTGGAAAATGATGAATACGGAAACAAAATTTCCAGGATCCAAAAAGTCAAACAGAACCTGAATGTCATGGAAAAAAACAACTGGCCGGATATCATTTCCTTTTTAAAACCAAGGATAATTGCCTTGGATGCCTTTTGGGCCAATATCAAGCCGGGCTTTGAGGATCTATGAACCTTTGAGGTCTTTTTCTGACCTCGAAGGTTTTTCTATTAGAAAGAGATCAAAGTAAAAACCAATTAAAACTTAATTTTTATCACATGGTCCATGTAGATCACATAGTAAGAAGAACTATGTGCTCTATCTGTCTATGGGGTAAATTCAGCTCATAGAGGTTAAAATCACTGGAATTCATGCCATGACTTTGAGTCATGGCATGAATAAGTCTTAGTTTTAATTGAGAATCTAAGGGGTTTATTCAGGCTAATCATTGTTTCTGGAGATCAACACAGCCCAATCAGCATTAATATCAACCGGAGGGTTTCCGATATTTTGTATTTTCCCGGCAGAAATGGTTTTAATCGTACCGGGTTGGAGACTACCCCCAATACGTGGGTTGTACCATTGCACTGTATATTCGCCAATTTCATCACTAAGGTCAATGCATGTACTTCCACCATTGGGAAAATAAACCGTATAAATCTGACCTTTTTCTGCAAAACAAAAATTAACCTTATCACCACCTATAATTTCATCTGCCGGCTGCATTTTCCAAAAGGGAAGGTATTCATGGAAAAAAGTAAGTGCATGGCGGGTAAAATCCCAAACCTGATCACGTGATCGCCAATCTTCACTTCCCAGGTCATTGTTGTGGTTTTCGTATCCAAAATACCACTCGGTTCCACCGCCCCCTGCCATAAGGTTTGCCCAAAGGACATGTGCCCTTACTTTGTCCTGATTATTATCATCCTCCCTATCATCTGGATCAACTCCCCTGCTGGCCGGGCCAATTTCATCAATATTTACCACCCATTGCTTTCCTGCTTCCTTTGATTCAGAGACCCATTTCAAAGTCTCTTTGTGGATATCCATCACATTTCCAATCTGTAAGGAGGGTCCGTCCAGGTATTTGAAGCCAAGCAGCTCATTTAAGATGGGATGTCTGAATTCAGATGCCGAATGCGTATGCAGCACAATAAAATTCTTGTAGGGATCATTCGTTTTGATATATTCAATCATATCTTTTCTCTGCCTATCGTTTTGGGCTTCTGGGGTGAAATTGGCATAACCGTTCTCCTCTCCCATGTTCCAGGTCACAGCGAGGTGATGTGAAAAGCGGGCAATCAATTCCCTATAATACAGTTTTCTCAAAGGACCGGTATCCCCATCATCGAGCAACAATTCATTTTCTGTTTCCTGGGTGACAATATGGAGCATCAATCCCAGTTGATCCATATGGCTGAAGACAGTTTCCCATTGGTCGAGCTTACTGCAATCAAAGCGCTCTCTTTCTTCATAATCGGTGTAGGGCCAGACATCCTCCCCGTCTCCATTTATATTTAGAGTAAGAAAATACACAGAATTCATTCCTTTCGAGGCCAGGTAATTTAGCGCACCAATCATCGCTTTTCCTTTCCCATCCTTCCAAGTGGGATCTCCTTCCTGCCAATCGTTTTTATGAGGTCCGTATTTGTGTAATTCGGTTTTGGGTGCGGCTTCCCCATCTTTGCGCTCTGTAGGGCCAACATGCCTGGTACCGTCAAAGTCCACATAAGCCAAAAAGTTTTCAGGGGAATCCGCCCCACCTTTCAGGTAGTAAACCCCTGTTCCGGCAAACCTCAAGTATCTTTCACCTACATATTGAAGTCTTCCCTTTGCCCTAAAATCCCTACCGGTCTTATCACTTGATGTTATATCAAAAGAACCCTTTTCCCCATCAAAGGCCAGTCCTTGACCGGAAGAAGGATCGTCACTGATGGCAATCATTTCACCTTGTCGGAAGGAAGCAGCATATTCCCATGTACCCACTTTATTGGGCACAAACTTAACCCGCCATTTATTCCCGGAAGTTGCACTCGTCTCCCCTGCATTGCCATCTGCTGCATAGTACCCAGGTATTTCAAATTTCTCCTCACCATTGGTAAAGGTTACCAACAGCCTATAGTTTGTAAATGGATTCAACGCTGCCATTTCATCACTCGATGGGCCATCAAAAGTCAATGTAATAGTATGCCATTGTTTTAGTTCTCCTGTAATTTCCGTGTTTTTGGAATTGTCAGATTCACTACAGGATGAGATTGTCAATAACAGAAGAATATAGGATAGCAAAAGAGGATAGGGGTTTTTCATGGATTTTTTTTGGTATTCGGTATACATTTCTTACCTCCAAGATAGGATTTAAATTTTAAAAAACATTTAATATAAATCTTCAGATTTTTAAACTTTTAAATCCTAAACATAAAATCATAACCTATTACACTCCTTATCTTTTTATCCAAAGTCCAAAGTTGAAGTTGGTTTTTTCTCACAGCATGAATGATCACTGCATCTATCAAGCCAACTCCCTCATTGATCAAATTAAGTTCATTGGAAAGCATTCCTGCCTCAATAATCAGAAGTGGCCCATCGATCAATGGAACATTTGAAACGAAATCCATGATCATACTAATTTCCTTTTTGCCTTTGGCTCCCTGAAATAACTCTGCAAAAATCAGCTCTAAGCTCCAAACTCTTCCGTTTTCCAAGAGTTCTTGGCAAATTGAAAAGTACTCCGGATTCCCTCTTAAATATTCAATCCATATTGAGGTATCAAGAACAACTCCTTTCATTTTCTATTCAACTCACGCAATTCTTGGGAGGTATATTTAAATTCCAAAGGTTCACTCAATATCATGTTACCCAATTCTTTTATTTTTCGGGATCGGATGTAAGTGTGTAAAGCAATTTTTAAGGTTTCGGTGATGGTTTCTGCATTAGAAAGCTCCATCGCTTCTGCTATCAAATCATCAGGTATGATTGCTGTAACTTTCATGATTTCATTTTTTTTATAAATATACGATAGCTTATCGTATAAAGATAAAAAAGTTTTGCGGGAAAGGTTGTCAATTCATCCTTTACATAGGACTAGATCAACTCCAAAACCATTGCCAAACAAACTTTCACATCAGCCATTTCAGCTTCAGTTAAGGCTCCAATTTTCTTCACTAACCTTTTCTCCGAAAGGCTTTTGACCTGAAAGCAATCTGCCAAAGAGATCTTTGATAGGCCATTTTATTGACTTGGGGAAAGTTTGGCCATCCAGGTTTGTTGCTGTTTCAATCCATCCGTAATAGGAACTACCACTTTCAGAGGCAAAACTCCCAAGGCATCTGAATTGACAATGATGGCAGGTCTGGTCTTTTTGATTTCTTGACCGACCTGTGATTCAAGTTGACCATTCAAACTTGCCCTGCAGCTGTCAGTTCGACCCTTCTCTTGGTCCGTTCAAAAACTGCACATCCAATATCTCCTCCATCTGTTTGATCTGTCGGCTAAGATCGGGTTGGGAAATGAACAAGCGCTCGGCCGCCCTACCAAAGTTCAGTTCTTCGGCAACGGCACGGAAGTATTCAAGGTGTAGGAGTTCAATTGTCATAATGGTTCCCGCAAAGTCGCAGAGACGCAAAGAAATAAAGGTAGATTCCTTTACAATCCTGTTCTAGTCAAAATAATAGTCTTAAAATAAATTACTTGTGTTGACCAAAGTCCATCCTTTAAGGTCACAAATTGTGACATTAAAGGATGGACCTCATTTTGTTCTTCATTCGTTACTTGTTTCATTGATATTATTAGTATTTATACTTATCAATCACAACAGCTATTTTTGTATTATAATCTCTCGCAATCTTTGCGCCTTTGCGTCTTAGCGGGAGACAAAAACTATGATTATGAAGAAAACCTTCCATTACGGCCAAGAACACCTCACCGCTTCCATTGCCCTTGGAATCGCCAGGGGTGAAATTCAGGGATTTCTAACCGAGGAAAGCAGAGAGAAAGTACGAGCCAGTGCAAAAGCTGTTGAAAATATAGTCGCCAATGGTAAACCCGTCTATGGTATCAATACCGGTTTTGGGCCTTTGTGTACCACGATGATCTCACCCGACCAAACCCAAAAGCTTCAGGAGAATATTCTCAAAAGCCATGCTGTCGGATTGGGTGAACCCATTCCTAGAGAAATCGCAAAACTGATGATGATTCTCAAGCTGCATGCTTTGGCAAAAGGTTATTCTGGAATTCAAGAACAGACTTTGGATAGGATCATGTGGCACATTGAGCATGATGTGATTCCAGTCGTACCCAAACAAGGTTCGGTAGGTGCCTCAGGTGACCTTGCGCCCCTCTCCCATTTGTTTATCCCATTGATCGGTTTAGGAAAAGTGCATTATCAGGGAAAAACCCTCACTACTGCTGAAGCATTGCAGCAACATCAGTTGGAACCTATTCACCTTGGTCCCAAAGAAGGTTTGGCATTGATCAATGGTACTCAGTTTATGTCAGCTTTCGGGGTTAAGGTCCTTGATAGGTTTTACAATATCCTTGCCCATGCCGACATCACCGGTGCCATGATGTTAGAGGGGTTGCTCGGTTCGATCAAACCGTTTTCCGCCGAACTCCACCAACTCCGTCCTTATGCCGGGAATCAACATGTAGCCCAGACCATCCTCAACCTGCTCCATGAATCCGAAATTGTAAACTCCCATGCGACATGTGCAAGAGTTCAGGATCCGTATTCCTTGCGCTGTATGCCGCAAGTGCATGGCGCTTCCAGAAATGCCTGGCTGCATTTAAAACAAGTCTTGGAAATAGAAATCAATTCCGTCACCGACAACCCAGTAGTTTTCGATGAAAACCATACCATCAGTGGAGGTAATTTCCATGGGCAACCCATAGCCATGCCTTTGGATTATGCCTGTCTGGCTGCTTCCGAGATTGGCAATATTTCAGACCGAAGGATTTACCTCTCCTTGGAAGGAGATACTCCCGGAGTACCTAAATTACTCTTGAAAGAGACCGGGCTTAATTCGGGTTTTATGATTCCTCAGTACACCACAGCCGCTTTGGCAAGTGAAAACAAAGGGCTTTGCTTCCCTTCTTCCGCCGACAGCATCCCAACATCCCTTGGTCAGGAAGACCATGTAAGTATGGGAAGTATTGGAGCCAGAAAAGCCATTCAAGTAATAGAAAATGTGGAAAAAATCCTCGGGGTAGAACTATACTGTGCAGCCCAAGCTGTGGATTTCCACGCTCCTTTGAAGTCAGGAAAAATCATGACAGCCCTATACGAACATGTGCGCACCAAAATCAAACATGTTACCGAAGATCAGATTATGTATGAAGATATGGAAACCGCTATTGAGATTATCCGAAGTGGGGAATTGCTTATCTTAGCCAGAGAAGTTGCTGAGAAAGAGGGATTGCAGCTTGAGACTCCTTGGTCGGGGAAGTTTGATAGGTTTTAGTTAGTTCATTAGTTCAAGTCTTCAGACTTGGACTATATTAGCAGCAGTCTTCAGACTGCATACCAGCCAGTCTGAAGACTGGTAATAATCCGGTCCAAGACTAAGTCTTGAACCAACCAAACCAAAATACCATGCCAACCATAAAACACACCTTCATCGGTCCCATCCGCCAAGCCGTCACCATGTCAAGCCTCCCTCTCAAAGGAGCCTTGAAAGACGAGCAATTAGAAGTGATTTCCGAAGCAGGAATCCTGATCAAAAATGACAAAATCCATCAAATTGGAAGTTATTGGGATATATTTCCGGAAGCCCAGTCTATCGGTGCTGAAATGGTGACCTTAAAGGGAGACTTTGTAGCCCTTCCGGGTTTGATTGACTGCCATACACATATCTGTTTTGGTGGCAGCCGTGCGCAGGATTATGCGTTACGCAATGCCGGTAAAACCTACCTTGAAATCGCCAAGTCCGGTGGCGGGATTTGGAACACTGTAACAAAAACCCGAAAAGCCAGTTTGGA
>NZ_JBGTCA010000430.1:0-2218 GCF_041749095.1 Aquiflexum sp.
TAATACATGGACTCCTGGAAATGAATACATGCCTATTCCACAAGGAGAGCTTGACAACAATCCAAACTTGTCTCCAAATTCAGCTAATAATTAAATGCTGTTTTAGATTTAAAAAGTGCATTCCAAATTTAAAATCCTTGGGATGCACTTACCTTTATTTATGCACTAACTATTAATAACCCAAAACCATGAATGACAAGATATATACCAGTTACTTTCCATTATTGTTGACCAAAAAAAAATGGAGGGCTGTTGCAATTTGTTGGGGTCTTATGTTTTTTTTGGTTTTTCTCACTAATGCACAAGAATATATCGATGAAGTTCCTGTTCATGATCCTGTCATGATAAAAACTGATGGCACTTACTATCTTTTTGCCACTGGACGTGGTATTGCAGTATGGTCCTCGCCTGATATGGAGCAATGGAAAAAAGAGGCTCCGGTTTTTTCAGAATCACCTAGTTGGGCCTTGAGTATTAATCCAGAATTCAAAAATCACATTTGGGCTCCTGATATTACTTTCCACAATGGTCAGTACTACCTTTATTATTCTGTGTCAGCTTTTGGGAAAAACACCTCTGCCATTGGTTTAACTGTTAACAAAACTTTAGATCCGTCATCCCCGGATTTTAAATGGGAAGACCAAGGAATCGTCATTCAATCCGTTCCAGGAAGAGATCTTTGGAATGCCATAGATCCAAACTTGTTATTTGACGATGAGGGAACTCCATGGTTTAATTTTGGTTCTTTCTGGAATGGAATGAAACTGGTCAAATTAGGCGATGACCTCAAAACTGTTCAAAATGGTCCTGAAGATTGGTATACCATTTCCAGAAGGGAAAGGAGTTTTGAGCGGGATGATAGAAATGCCGGTGATGGGGCAGTTGAAGCACCTTTCATCTTCAAAAAGAATGGTTGGTATTACCTATTTGTTTCCTTTGACTATTGCTGTAGAGGCGTGAACAGTACATACAAGATTGTGGTAGGTCGATCAAAGGATATTAAGGGTCCTTATCTTGACAAGGAGGGCAATAGCATGTTTGAGGGTGGTGGTTCACTCATAGTTGAAGGAAATGAAAGCTGGCATGGGGTGGGGCACAATTCAGCCTACACATTTGGCGATAAAGATTACCTTATTTTTCATGGCTATGACGCTCATGATGAAGGGAAATCCAAATTATTGATCAGAGAAATGAAATGGAACAGCGATGAATGGCCTATAGTTAAACTTGAAAAATGAATTTAAAAAACCCTATATTTTGAAATATGGACTTTAATAAGATAATATTAGGATTGGCCCTTTGGGGTCTCTTGGCAGGCTTTGGTTCTGAGGCTTTTGCTCAAAATGCAAGGATCAAAATTGACCTAGATAGAAAAATCGGAGAAGTTAATAAAATGATCTACGGAAATTTTGTTGAACACCTTGGTAGATGTGTGTATGGAGGAATTTATGATCCCGGTAATCCTCTTTCTGATGAAAATGGGTTCCGATTGGATGTATTGGAGGCTGTCAAAGGTCTAAATGTGACGCTTACAAGATACCCCGGAGGCAATTTTGTCTCCAATTATAATTGGTTAGATGGTGTAGGTCCAAAAGTGGATCGTCCTTCTAGATTGGAATTGGCTTGGAATAGGCTTGAATCCAATCAATTTGGCACCAATGAATTTATGGATTATGCAAAACTTATGGGAACAGAACCTTATTTTGCAGTCAATTTAGGGACAGGTACCATACAGGAAGCCCAACATTGGGTTGAATATACTAATGTTGAATCAGGTCCATATTATGCCGAACTTCGGAAAAAACATGGATATGATAAACCTCACAAAATTACCTATTGGGGTTTGGGAAATGAGATGGATGGACCTTGGCAGATGGGACACTTAAATGCTGAGGATTATGCAAAAAAAGCAAGAGAAGCAGGCAAATTAATGAAATTGACAGATCCTTCGATCAAATTAGTTGCGGCTGGTTCCTCTAATTTCTATCCAGGATCCAACCCAATGCATTGGAACAGAGTCGTCATAGATGAATTGAAAAATGTAGTGGATTACCTTGCACTTCACATGTATGTGGGGAATGTGGATGATAACTATTACGCATTTGTTGCTTCCCCTTTGGTTCTGGAAGAAAGGACAAAATTAGTATCAGGCATGATTGACGAAGCAATGTCGAGGGCCAATAGAGGTGATAGAGACCCTATTTACATCGCTTGGGAC
>NZ_JBGTCA010000431.1:0-19458 GCF_041749095.1 Aquiflexum sp.
CGTCATGCTGATCCCCCCGATAGCTATCGGGGCTATCGTGGAGAAGCATCTCACGAGGATCAGAAAATGATAATTATGAACATAAATAGAACCTCTGGAGATTCCTCGTACCTACCAATGACATATATCGGAGCAGCCGTCATGCTGACGTCAGGAAGCATCTCACGAGGACCAGAAAGAGGATGATTTTGACCCCAAAAGGTTAAAGTTTTTCCAGTAATTCAACCGTCTAATTGTACCGCTGGAGATCCCTCGTGACTCGGGATGACGGACAACTTGATGTCATTACCTTTTCTGAACATTTCCAAAATGTTGGGGACTCGGAATGACGGCTGCCTGACAGGTAACCTGATGTCATTCCTTTTCTGAACATTTCCAAAATGTTAATTACTCAGGATGACGGCTGCTTAGCAGGTAACTAAATGTCATTACATTTTCTGTACATTTCCAAAATGTTAATTACTCGGGATGACGGGTAACCTGATTTCATTACCTATTTTGAACATATACAAAATGTTGTAAACTCGAGGTGATAAGGAGAGGCCTATTACTTAATAATTTCAAGAAATTGAAAAAAGGACATTCAAATACCATATGAATAAAAATAAGAGGGGGATAGGAGCGAAGCGCATTTCCCCCTCTTATTTTTATTCTATCATTGCAAAAAACTTATCCAAATCAGGCATCAATACGATTCTTGTCCTTCTGTTTTTGGCCATATTGTCTTTGCTGTCATTATCTACCAAAGGAATATAACTTGCTCTTCCGGCTGCAATCAGCTTTTCAGGGGCAACATTGTACTTTTTCTCAAGAAGCCTGACAATTGAGGTGGCTCTCTTAACGCTGAGATCCCAATTGTCCTGAAGATCTACAGTTTGAATTGTCCTTGGATCGGTATGTCCTTCAATCATAACCTCTAAAGAAGGCTCGGAATTGATGACTTCAGCAAGTCTTTTCAACAAACCATCAGCATTGCGGGAAACCTGATAACTACCGGTGTTGAACAGCAACCTGTCAGAAACGTTAATCATGACCACGGTTTTATCGATATTAATCTGAATATCATCTTCCTGCTCAAGCGAACCATCAGAAATGGATTTCTTCATGTTGTAAGCAATGGCAAGATTGATGGAATCTTCCAGAGTTTGCGCCTGAGCCAACAATTCCTGATCTACATTTGTTAATGTAGCCTTAAGTTTCTCCCTGGTGACGTTGGACATTGGCGTCTTTCCATCGAGAGAGAATTTGGCATCACTTTCAGACCTTAATGAATTGATTCGGGCATTGTACTCATCAACCCTGGCTTCGATTTTACCCATTTTTTCTTCAAGGATTCTTTTTTCCTCTTCTAACTGTTCCTTTTCAGTTCTGGTATCGGCAAGGGTAACCTCTGTTTTGAACAGATCATTTTGTAATTCCACATATTTCTTTTTAGAAACACATGAACCGGCCAAAATTGTGACCGCAATGGCGTAAATAAATATTTTTTTCATTGTTGGTAAAGTTTTTTTCTACCCAATTCCAAAAATGAAGCCATTTAAATCAATGTTGTCGTATTAGACCATAAATTGGTACAATTATCCTTATTCTGTTTTTATTGACCTGATAAAATCAAAATAAAATGAATTAGAAAGTGTTTTTTACCTCAAGCTCCCTTAAATCATTTCACGCAGCGCTCGCAGCTAAAGTGAGCGGCCGCTGCGTGAAAACAAGTTTCTTTTCTTTTTTGAACGTTTTTTTAAAATGTTGGGGACTCAGAATAACGCTGATTTCTGCCTTTCTCAATTTATCTCCATTCCCCCAATCTAAATCTACCCATTCTCCCTTCATCCCTCATCCCTCTGCCTTCCCACTGGAGATTCTTCACTTCGCTGAAGGGTTTTTGGTGAATTAAAAGATATCCAAAGCTCGTTCAGAATGACGATGCCTTCATCCTTCATCCCTCCTCCTTTATCCTTTATCAGACTTCCTTCACCTCTGCCGCCAACTTCTGCAAAGAATCCTTGGCATCTCCAAAGAGCATTCTGGTTTTGGGATAGAAGAAGAGTTCGTTTTCAATGCCTGCATAGCCTGCCGCCATACCTCTTTTGAGGATGATCACATTTTTGGCCAGATCCACATCCAAAATCGGCATACCGTAAATAGGAGAGGAGGGGTCATTCTTGGCAGCTGGGTTGACCACATCATTGGCACCGATCACTACCACTACATCGGTATTGGCAAGTCTCGGTTTGATCTCTTCCATTTCCTGTAGCTTTTCATAAGGTACATCCGCTTCGGCCAACAGGACATTCATATGACCTGGCATTCTACCTGCAACAGGGTGAATGGCGTAACTCACTTCTACACCTTTTTCTTCAAGCAATTGTTCGAGTTCGTGGCAGACATGTTGGGCTTGGGCTACGGCCAGTCCGTATCCTGGAACTATCACAACACTTTGGGAATAGGAAAGTAATACTGCGGTATCGGATATGGTTATTTCTCTGACGGTTTCGTCTCCACTCCCCGTTTTGGCTGCTCCGGTCGCACCTGCACCAAAAGCACCCAAAAGTACATTGGTCAAGGATCTATTCATAGCCTTGCACATCAAAATCGTCAGTATAGTACCTGCCGAACCGACCAAAATACCACCGGTCAACATGGCTTTGTTGCCGTACAGGAATCCACCAAATGCTGCTGCCATACCGGTAAAGGAGTTGAGCAATGAAATCACAACAGGCATATCCGCGCCACCTATCGGCATTACAAACAGAATTCCGTAAATGAGTGCAATGACAAGTAAGGCGTAAAATAACATTGGATCGGAGCCATTGAACAATTGGAATCCGATCAGGGCAACCATCACAACCAATAAGAACATATTGATCGCCTGATTCATCGGAAGGACTTTGTCTTTGATTTTTCCCTCCAATTTGCCGTAGGCTATCATAGAACCTGAAAAAGACACAGATCCGATCAAAAGTCCCAAAAGCATCACCAATAATTCTCCGTCAAATCCTGTTACAGTCGCATGCTGATGATGTTGAAATTCTATGATGGCGATCAATGCGGCACAGGCACCGCCCATACCGTTGAAGAAGGATACCATTTGGGGCATGGATGTCATCCGCACTTTCTTGGCCATGACTGTACCGATGCCGGTACCCACAGCAAGACCCAAAAATATCAAGCCGTAATTCAGGCCTTTGCCTGAATCAAATTCCTGGTACAAAGTCAGTGTAGCCACAATTGCAATCAGCATACCGGCAGCAGCAATGAGGTTTCCTTTTCGAGCCGTGTCAGGGTGACTGAGCATTTTCAATCCCACAATAAATGTGAGTGAAGCAATCAAATAAATGATTTCCAATATATTCAGACTCATGATTTCTTGGGTTTTTTCTTGAACATTTCCAACATCCGGTCTGTAACCACAAAACCGCCTATAACATTAAGCATACCGACCACAACAGCCAAAAATCCAACTGACAGTGCCAAATAATTGTCGGGGGAAGCCTGTAACATGACGATGATGGCTCCTACCACCACCACGCCATGGATGGCATTGGCTCCAGACATCAGTGGGGTATGCAAAATGGCAGGGACATTGGAAATCACTTCCACTCCCAATAAAATGGCCAAAACAAGGAAATATATCATCTCCATGTTATTGCCTAAGTATTCCAATAATGATTCCATGATTAAGTGTTTAGCATTTGAACGATTCTAGAATTGACGGGCTTTCCATCGTGGCACACGCAGGTACCTGCTACGATGTCATCCTCAAAATTCAGATTTAAGCTGCCGTCTTTTATAATCAGTTTCAAAAAGTTCAGATAATTTTTTCCGTACATCTTGCTTGCATCCTGTGGCATATTGGCGGGGAGGTTGCCTACACCTACAATCCTGACACCATTGACCTCTACTGTCTGATCAGGTTGGGACAGGGCGCAATTTCCGCCCGAAGATGCTGCCAAGTCGATAATGACCGAACCGGGCTTCATGGCCCTAACAGTCCTTTCTTCCACTAATAGTGGTGCCTTCCTTCCCGGAATCTGTGCTGTGGTGATGATCACATCAGCCTTCATGGCATGCTCATGGATGGTGTCTTTTTGTTTTTGAAGGTATTCTGCCGACTGTTCGACTGCATAGCCTCCGGCACCTTTATCTTCTGTGGCGCCTTCCACATCCACGAATTTGGCACCAATAGAAAGTACTTCCTCTTTTGCAGCCTGCCTGACATCAAATGCAAATACCGCTGCACCCAACCTTCTTGCGGTGGCAATAGCCTGAAGGCCTGCAACCCCCGCACCTAGGATCAAAACCCTGGAGGGGGAGATACTGCCTGCCGCTGTCATAAACATCGGAAAAAACCTTGGAAGCAGATCCGCAGCCATCAGGACAGCCTTATATCCGGACACAGTGGCCATGGAAGAAAGGACATCCATTGCTTGGGCACGGGTTGTTCTTGGAACCAGTTCCATGCTGAATGCGGTCCGTTTTTCCTGAACCAAATAGTTGGTCAGCTCCGGATTGAACAAAGCATTGAGTTGACCCATCAGGACTCCTGCGGATTTCATTTTGGCAATTTCTTCCTGAGAAATTGCCTGAATGCCGAGAATCAGATCGGATTGTTGAAAAATTTCAGCCCTTTGGTGGATTTCTGCACCGGCTTCTTTGTAAAGTTCATCTGATGCGTAGGCACTTGCCCCTGCATTGTTTTCCACCCAAACCGAAACATTCCAGCTGATCAAAGTTTTCACTGCATCAGGTAAAAGTGCTACCCGGGCTTCGTCTTTGGGTTCTTTTAAAATCCCTATTATCATTGCTTTTTTAGGATAAAGCGAGAAATATTTTGAAAATAAATTCGATGCCCGAAACTATCAAAAAGATTCGAAAATGAAAGTTTTTTTATATGTGTACCCCTATAATTCGGTTATTTATTTTAATTATAGTTTATGTTGGAATAATAAAATGAATTTTTCAAAACTCAGCAAACGTCATATTAATAAAATATTTTGACAGAGCAGTCTTGGGATAAGTGTATGGCTGTCATTATCCAAAATCACAACTAATATTTAATTACCTTGAGATTTAGGATTTCTTCCATTGGAATAAATTTTCTCCTGAAGCTATTTTTTGCTGGGCTTTCGAAGGAGATATAAGTGATACCATAGTGTTATTTAACTATAGATTATCAGCTTTAGTAATACTATAGTATTATAAAAGTACATAAAAAACAGCAAATCAGAACTATTCTTTTTCAAACAAACCGATCGTTCCCCCGACCCAGTTACGGTCCTTATTGAACTTGACACCTATCATTTCTCCACGACTTAACCTTACAAGATTGCCCAAGATTGTAGGGTTTTCATCCTTTTCCGGCCAAACTGCCAACATCCTTACCTCCACTTTTACTTCTCCTTCGATGGCTTTTAGTACCGGTAGATAATGGACTTTTTTCTGAAGGATATAAAGGTCCTTTTCTGTTACCGCTTCAATATCTGATTTTTTGACATGATAGACCACACCGCTACCGGAAAATGAAAACAGGGGTTTCAAAACGTAGTTTTCCAAATCTTCGGGAATCTCTTTCAAGTCACTCAAGAGGGTGGTTTCAATAAAATATGGTCCTTCCAGATAAGGCAAGATAAATTTGCTGATCCTGTAAAACCAATTGGGGTGACCGGCCCATTCAACATCCAATTCCTCCAAAAAAGAAAATTCCATTTTCAGGTCTTTACGTGCATTCAGTTCATCGAATATTACCCTGTTGTAGATTCTTTTGATGTGGATTTTCCGACCTTCTTCATTTTTGTAAAAAAGCTGCTTTCCCTTTTTGATGACATCCGTCACGCAGATAAATGGTATTCCCAAATCTTTTTTACAGTAATAAAAATCAACTTTGGTGTTTTGCTTTTCAGGTTCTATTTCTAACAACACCACATTTTCGGGTTCATGTCCGTTCAGTACCGTCTCACGGAATTTGTTCAGATAGCCGGCTTCATCCAAGCCTTCAAAATATGGGGTCAGTTCAGATAAATTAGGATAAGCGTTTTTTACCTTTTCATACAAATTATACTGGAAATTGAAGACGGAGGGAAAGCCCTGAACTTCAATCAGTTTTGGAATTATTTTCCCATTTTCTTCACAGATTCCAAAGTCAATGGCCAAAAACTGTGTGTGTGAATCCTGATTGGGAACATTGAAATTGATGTTCAGGGATTTTTGGGTCAGTTGGTTGAAATCCTCCCTTTTGATAAAATCAATGACCTGTTGAGAACCCTCCAGCAATTGCTCTTTGAGTTCTTTGGGAATGAAAAACGGTGATTCAGCGATTCGGAATGTAGGAAGACCACCAAAATCAGACGCCAGGTCAATGAGAAAAGACTGGTATTTTTCCTCGGAAAAATTTTCATTGAATAGGTTTCTGTAATTCTGAATCATATAATCATTGATTAAATTAAGATTGTTTCCTGTTTCCGGATTTTCTGTATGGATCGTTCCAGAAAGTTGGGGATTAGGGTGGCATTGGTTTTATATATTGTATTTTCTTCAACAATATGCTCAAGCATAGAAAGATATCTTGTCCTACCCCTCGATTCGATGATCTGATCCCGTACTTCAGTTTTTTTAAGATGCTGTAAAAATCCCACAGGGTCTGCTTCAGGATGAAACTGGGTTCCTACCATCTCAGGGGTAAATCGGATTCCCATAAGAGCTCTTTCATATTCCACATTACTCCTTATTTTTTCCAAAGCAATGATTTTTGCACCCATTTCCCTGAATTTCTTATGATGTGGCTGCACCACCTGATAATCTCGGGAATCTATGGCCCAAAAGGGATTGTCCAGATATTGAAATAATGGGTCATCCATTCCTGCTTCAGTCTTATGGATGGTCATTACTCCAAATGATGTAGATTTTCTTTTGGTAACCTCAGCCAAGCCAAAGTGCTGAACGGCCATTTGATAGGAATGACAGATAAATAAAATATACTTTTTACGCTCATGGGTGAGGTTCCAGTTATATATTCCATCAATGACACCATAGTAACTTTTGTCCCAAATCCCATCTCCCTCAACAGGATTACCAGGTCCCCCGGATGAGATATAGAGATTATAATCTTCTAAATTCGGAACTTCGTTTTTTTGTCTGACATCAAATACTTCAATGGAAAGTTCATCTCCGAACCTCCCCACAATATCGTGGATACAGCGCATCCCCTGATTGGTTATGCCATTGTACATATCCAAAACCGCTACCTTTATTTTCTCTTGCATGATTTAATTGACTAAGCGGGCGCAATTTAGAATTTCCAATTGAAAATATCCAATGAACAATAAACAAAGTGCAAATTATATAAAGGATAGGTTGGATGAAGGAAAATATTCAATGAGGAAAGGCTCATTTTACAGTTTGCCCTGACCACTATTCTAATTGTCTCAAAGCCCTTTGGAGAATTCTCCCGTGATGAAATCAACCACTTTTATCAAGTCATGATCCGATTCTTCAAAGACTTTAATTTGCCTGTCTGCCCCTGTACCTTCTGCCAGTATTTTGTGGATATAATTGATTTCTTCCCTGCTGCCCAATTCATCGACTACATCATCTACAAATTCCAACAACTCGAGCATCAGCGCTTTGTATTCCACTTCTTTCTTTTGACCAAAATCAATCATCAGGCCTTCAGTGCCATAGCGGGCTGCACGGAACTTATTTTCTCTGATAAGCGCAATCCTGTACACATTGAAGCTGGTGTTCATCATGCACATTTTGTAAAGTTTGGCGACCACAGCCTGAATCAGGGCGGTAATACAAATGGTTTCATCCACAGTCAGGCACATGTCGCAAATCCGGAATTCAATAGTACTGAAGAAGGGATGCATCCTGAGATCCCACCAGATTTTTTTGGGGTTGTCGATACAATTTGTTTTTACCAAAGTTTCCAGGAAATTATCATAAGCCTGGACAGAGTCAAAATACTCGGGAAGTCCGGTTCTTGGGAATTTGGCAAAAATATGTGCCCTGTAGGCTTTGAAACCTGTTTCACGTCCTTCCCAGAAAGGGGAATTGGTGGAAAGGGCATAGATATGGGGCAGGAAATAACAGGCCTGATTCATGATATGCAGGGCTGTTTCGCGGTTTTCGATTCCCACATGAACATGAAGTCCGAAAATCAGATTTGACCTTGCTGTATCCTGAAGTTCTTTGACAATCATGTCGTACCGCGGGTCATCGGTAATGGGCTGATCCTGCCATTTTGAGAATGGGTGGGTACCCGCAGCCCCAACAATCAGATTCTGCTCTGCTGCAAGGTCCACAATTTTCTTTCTTAGAAATGAAACCTCCTTTCTGGCATCCGAAACATTCTGGCAGATATTGGTACCAACTTCTACCACAGATTGGTGCATCTCTGACTTGACCTGTTCTTTTAAAATGATTTTGGCACCATCCACTATTTTGGACATATGAGATCTCAGGTCTCTGGTGTCCGGGTCAATGATCTGGTATTCTTCTTCAACGCCTAAAGTAAAAACGGGTAACTTTCTCATATCTTAAAATCTTTTTGCTGTGCTGACTGCATCTTTCATAAATGTACCCCAAGTGAGGTTGACCTGACCAGGTATTTGGGCTTTGGCGTATGCTATTGCCATTTTGGCTGATTCCTCTACCACCCAATCAAAATTGGCCTGACCCACTGAATTGACATCAGCGTCAGGTGCAGGATTGCCAAAGTCAATGGCATAAGGAACACCGTCCCTTACAGCAAATTCCACCGTATTGAAATCATAACCTAATCCATGGCAAAGCTTTAAAGTATAGTCTTTGACAGTAGCAAGCAGTTTTTTGGAAGCTGGAGGCCCATCAATAACGTATCGGAGGTGATGGGGATTTCTTGGCTCATACTGCATGATACGGACGGCTTTACCTCCCAAACAATATACCCTAAAATAATCTGTGAATTTGATCTCTTCCTGAAGCAGCATGACCAGTTGACCGGTCTCTTTATGCTTGGCATAAAATTCCTCCTTGTTTTCAAGTCGATAGACGTTCTTCCATCCACCTCCCGCATAGGGTTTCATGTAAGCAGGAAACCCAATGTAATCAAATATTGATTGCCAGTCTAATGGCATTTTCAGGTTTCTGAATGATTTTCCAGTGGTATCTGTGGGATGTTCCGAGGATGGTAGAATCACAGTGTTGGGTAGAGGAACTCCCAACTGGTCTGCGAGACAGTTATTAAAAAATTTGTCGTCAGCACTCCACCAAAAAGGGTTGTTAATAACGGCAGTACCTGTTAAAGCTGCGTTTTTAAGATATGCACGGTAGAAAGGAACATCCTGGGAAATTCTATCAATAATGACAGCATAATCCGTCAAACGGTTCTGCACAACTTTGTCTATCAACACCGGTTCGGCGATGATGTCTTTCTCTTTCTTTTCATTGACCCTTTCGACAAATGCATGGGGAAAAGTGTCTTCCATGCCAAATAAAATTCCTATTTTTTTCATAAACTGTTCGTGTTTTAATTAGGTAAATTTGATTCTTGATAAATAGTGTGGGAACATTTCTTTCCACAAAGGCCAATCGTGGTGTCTGTCTTTTCTTACATCCAGCCAATGTCTGACCCTTTTTCCTTCTAAAGTATCACTCAACTTGATGTTGGCATCGAAGCAGATGTCCCAATTGGAAGTTCCCAATACAATATCCATTTTCCATAGCTCAGCATCCTGGAGACCGGGTAAAAACTCAAGTGGGGAATTATAAAATATATCCTCATGGATGTAACCATCCATAAAATTACGGATTTCAAATGCTCCGGACAGGGAAAAGATATGGCTGACATATCCGGGATGTTTGAAAGCAAAGTTGGCAGCGTGATATCCACCAAAACTGCATCCTGCGACAACCACTTTTCCAACTCCGGTATTTTTCCGGACCTTTTCAACTATATCATGACAGATCATTTTGTCATAGGCAACATGGTTCTGAATCCTTTGATGCGGGTGAATATGTTTATTGTAAAAGCTGTTTTTGTCATTGCTTTCAGGACAAAATATCTGTACCAACCCCTGGTCGATAAACCAACTGGCAGACCCAATGAGTCCCATATCCCGGTTTTCGTGAAAGGAACCCATTGAGGTGGGATATAATAGCACCGGGTAACCTGCATGTCCAAAAACCAACATCTCAACATCCCGATGAAGATGGGGAGAGTACCATTTGAAATATTCTTCTTTCATAAAATTCCATTTTCTAATCTTACTAAAAATAGGGGGCTTTTGCTGATTCGCAAAAAATATCAACAAAGAATTTTATTTATTCCTTAAACCATTCAGCATACATGGGATAGTTTTTGGCGGTTCGTTCAATGACCTCAAGCATTTCAGGTCCGGTATCTTTGATCTTTTTGGCCGGCATGCCGGCATAGATACTGTTGGCTTCCACAACTGTTCCTGCAAGTATGATAGCTCCAGCTGCTATCACAGCGCCTGAATGTATTACGGCCTTGTCCATCACTATGGCACCCATACCTATTAAAACATTGTCATGAATGGTACAGCCATGGACCACAGCATTATGGGCTATGGATACTTTATTGCCTATATAGGTTCCTGTTTTTTGGTATGTTCCATGAATGACTGCCCCGTCCTGAATATTGCTGTCATCTCCGATCCGTATCTGATGGACATCACCCCTAACTACGGCATTGAACCATACTGTACAGTTTTTGCCCATTACAACATCACCGATTACGGTAGCATTATCTGCCAACCAACAATTTTCTCCAAATTCAGGTGAAAATCCTCTTACACTCTTAATTAAAGCCATTTATTCTAAATTGGTTAGATGTAATTTGAAATATTATTGAGTTCAAAATTATTTTTTTTTAAACAAACATGAACTTTTTCATGCTTAAATAGTTTTCATGTATATACATACAATTTCAGAAACCAAATTATCAACATTATGAATTTATTAAAAAGTACAGGTTTGTTATTTGCTGCAGCCTTAATCATGGCTTCCTGCAATAAACCGGGAGACACAGTAGAAGTAAGTGATGCCCAAGAAGTAGAAGAGGTATCAGGTTCAACATTGTCGATTGATGCATCAACAAGCAAAATCGATTGGAGAGGATACAAACCAACAGGACAACATTACGGGTATATCCCGGTAACTGATGGAGAAGTAGTAGTTGAAGGCAGCGAGCTAAAAGGTGCCAGAATTGTTTTTGATATCACAGGCCTGAAAATCCAGGATATGGAGGAGTCAAACGAAAACTATCCTAAACTTTGGGGTCATTTGCAATCAGATGATTTCTTTGATGCGGGCAACCATCCGGAAGCAATATTTGAAATGACTGGCGTTGAGCCCTTTGTGGCCGAAACTATTGAAGATAAAGATGAATTTGAAACTGAAAACACCCCAAAAAGTGATTCAGAAGTAGCACCTGAAAATCCAACCCATTTGGTTTCGGGTAACCTGACCATGAGAGGGACTACTAAAAATATCCAATTTCCAGCTTATGTCTCTGTAACAGATGGAACCGTGAGTGCCAAAGCAGGTTTTAATATTGACAGAACGGAATGGGGTTTGTCCTACAATGATGAAAGTAATGCCGTTGACAAAGCTAAAGATCAGTTTATTTATAACACAGTAAGTATTGAATTTGACATCAAAGCCAACTAAGCCAACATTTTAATGTTTGTTTCCAAAAGGGAAGTCGAAAGATTTCCTTTTTTTTGTGTCTTAAAGTTAATTTTGAGGTATGCCTATCATGAAGGGGTTTCAGTTGTCATTGAATCATCAATTTGTCCGGCAATTAATTTACTGGGCAGACTATCATTATCCATATGTTGGTTTTTTTGATAATAAGAACATTGAGTACCCCAATGGCGGTTTTCAACGACTTTTTTTGGCGGCCCACCAAGCATTTGAATTGGAAACTGCAAACCAATGGTTCGGTAAAAAAGAAATGGCTGCCATGCTATCCTATGATTACAAAAACAAAATTGAAAAACTCCAAAGCATTAATCCATCACTCTTGAATTGTCCTGAATCAGTTTTTTTTATTCCTGAAATTAAGATAGAGATACTTGATGATCAGGTTAAAATCCATCATACTGATCCGCAAAGAATTTTTGAAGAAATATGCGATTTCAACCCAAATCCCGATAAAAATCCTTCATTTGAAATCACTGCCCTTACCACCCGGAATTCCTATTTTGAAAATGTAAAAGCCATCCAAAACAACATTGTCGAAGGGGACATGTACGAACTGAATTATTGTATGGGATTTAAGTTTGGAGGCAAAGCATGGAATCCAATTGAGGGATTTTTTGATCTGATGGAAAAATCTCCCATGCCTTTTTCTGCATTTTTTAAATCAGAATCCAAATACCTGCTCTGTGCTTCACCGGAGCGGTTTCTAAAAAAATCTGGCGATAAGCTAATTGCCCAACCGATTAAGGGCACCATAAAGCGTGGTAAAAATGAGTTGGAAGATGCCCTGCTCAAAGAGAAATTGTGGAACTCTGAAAAGGAGCGGGCAGAAAACTTGATGATAGTTGATCTGATGCGCAATGACATGAGTAAAATTTCCTTTACCGGTTCGGTTAAAGTGGAGGAACTGTTTGGAGTATATCCCTTTTCGAGGGTGCATCAGATGATATCGACTGTGTCCTCTACCATTTCTGAAAATAAAAGCCTATTGGAAATCATTCATGCCACCTTTCCGATGGGAAGTATGACTGGTGCGCCGAAAATCAAATGCATGGAGTTGATCGATCAATATGAAGATTTTAAAAGGGGATGGTTTTCGGGTACCTTGGGGTATATTGATGCAGCGGGAGATTTTGATTTATGCGTGATCATCAGAAGCATTATTTTCGACAAGGAATCTAAAAAAGGTTATTTTGCAGTGGGTTCTGCCATCACCTATGATGCGGATGCCGCCTATGAATACGAAGAGTGTTTATTAAAAGCCTCTGCCATCGTGGAAGTATTGCAAGGAAATTGAAAGGATGGAAAAGTGATGGATGAAAGAACCAGGAAAATCATTCATGTGGATATGGATGCATTCTATGCTTCTGTGGAGCAAATGGATAATCCCGAATTCCGTGGCAAACCTTTGGCAGTGGGAGGCAATCAGGAAAGGGGAGTGGTGGCAGCCGCTTCGTATGAGGCCAGAAAGTTTGGGGTTCGATCTGCGATGTCCGGTAAGATGGCTGCACTGAAGTGTCCCCAATTGGTTTTTGTCAGACCGAGGTTTGAGCGCTATAAAGAGATATCCAATCAGATCAGGGATATTTTTTACGACTATACTGAATTGGTAGAACCACTTTCGCTTGACGAGGCATTTTTGGATGTGACCGAAAACAAAGTGAACAATCCCTCAGCTACCTTAATTGCCCTGGAAATCCGTAAGCGAATCAAAGAGGAAGTCGGATTGAATGCTTCAGCGGGCATATCCTACAACAAGTTTCTGGCAAAGACAGCTTCCGATATCAACAAACCCAATGGACAGGCCGTAATATTGCCCAAAGATGCTGAGGCATTTTTGGAGAAATTGCCCATTGAAAAGTTTTTTGGTATTGGAAAAGTGACCGCCGAAAAAATGAAGGAATTGAGCATCCACAATGGTTTTGACCTTAAACAGTATTCTTTACAATTCCTGACCAAACGTTTCGGAAAGTCCGGTCTGCACTTTTTCAATATTGTTAGGGGCATTCATCTAAGTGAAGTGCAACCTAACAGGTTAAGAAAATCCCTTAGTGCCGAAAACACTTTTGAAACTGATCTGGCCAAAGAAGAACAATGGATAAGTGCCTTGACAGACATTTTTGAGGAACTCAAACGACGTATCAAACGCAGTGGGGTAAAAGGAAGAACTGTCACCCTAAAAATCAAATACCACGATTTCACCGTCCAAACCCGGAGCAAAACCTTCGAGCAATATCCCGAGGAACAAAAGATCTGGGAGACGGTAATGGATCTCTTAACCCAAGAAGAACTGAAATCTCCCGTCCGCCTATTTGGCATCGGCATCTCCAATCTCAATGTGGAAGAGGAAAGGATATATTTTGGGAAGCAGCTTTGGATTGAGTTTGGAGAGGGTGAAGGTAGATTTTAGAGGGTAGAAGGTAGATTGTATCGTCATTCTGAACGAGCTTAGGTTAAATCTTAAATTGTCTGTAACCTTTCAGCGAAGTGAAAGCCTGCCCCGTAGAATTTCGGGGAATCCCCTGAGGAAAGTCAGAAGGGTGAAGGAGTATTAGAAAAATTGTTTGTGATTAAAAAGCAGTTGATCTGTGGAAGTTTGAAATATGATTCTGGAATCAGGAAAGGAAAAACGGGTTGTTTTTTTTTGGTAAAAGAGGCATCTTGAAAGAAGTTTTTAAAAATTGAAAATCCCCTGATTAACAACCAGTTTCTCAAACCCAGACAGGCTTTAAACAAGGCATTTTTAAAAGTAAAACCTGTAAGAATCCAAATTGAGGTCTTTAAAGGAAATCTGATCAGATTGTTAGACCAAATCAATAGGAATCAGAGGAGTTTCATAAGAACCTTGTCTCTGATTTTCTAAAAAGAACATATTACGAGCCGGATTTTTCCAGTGGTGAAGTGATTTTTAAAATTTCCTAAATCCCAACAATAAATCAATTGTTGCATCCAATTTACCGGTAATTGGAATAATAATCCTATCCCTACTCCTTTTCCTCCTTTAGCTCCCTAATAACAGACCCAAACTTACCAGAATTGGGAATAAGCCTACTAGCCCCTGCAGGCAATTTGGACCTAATTTTACTTCATCAGAAAAAAATTAAAATTATCAACAACTTAAAATTATACCACTATGAAAAAGCAACTAATTCTCGCCCTTGCCTTCTTCACACTATTAATAAGTGCTTGTGAAGAAATGACCGGAGAACCAATTTTCACTCCTGAATCTAATATGTCCCAAACCCTTAAACCAATTAGTATTTCCTCCTTCAATCCTGTATCAGCAATAAGTGGATCGGAAATAGCTATATATGGTGAAAATTTTGGCGCATCCATTACAGATAATTATGTCACATTTAATTATCCTGGTGCAAATGAAACTGAAACCGGTTGGGCTTCAGAAGTTGTTCAGGTTCCCCATACTGGAATGGTGTTGATTCGGCTACCTCAAAATTTAAATCCCGGAGAATACACCATCAGCTTACATTTTGATGGTCAGACTACCCGTTCAAACAAGCCATTTAAAATAATTAATGCCAGTGGTCCTGGTAATTAAATAATTAATAAGATTTCCTCTTTTCAATCATTAGTAGGTTAAGGTTAGTAAAAAGGATTTCGATGTTATTTAACATTAATAATTCTTGAAATTTTTTTAGTGATAATAAGAATTATTTACTACCTTTTTTTACTAATGGCTAGGGCCAATAACCTCTGAATCAAGACCTTTTATAAAAAAAATCTAAAAAGTAAATTGCATTTAAGAGGAAGAATACAAGCCAAAGTAACTGAAAAAATTCGACAGACAGAACAAGGTATAGAAATGTGTAGGATCTGGGATTTGTCAATTTGCCGATCTATTGAAAATTGAGATCATGAATATACAGAATATCTTTGTCACAGCCACGCTGATGTTCCTTTTCGCCTGTAATTCAAAAAAGGAACCATCCTATCCAGATACTTTTGCCCCAAAGGTAGTAGAAGCCAGGGGCTATGTGGTTCCAAAGGACCAAATATCCCCTCCCAAAGTTATACCTGCCGGAAAGCCCAAAGTGGTGCATGCCGGAACACCTAAGGTTATACCCGCCAGTTCCAATGTATATCCTGCCGGCATTCCTAAAGTAGTGGTTGCCGGAGTGCCCAGGGTATGTACGCCCGGTAAAGATGGTTTCTCTCTTCCTCCAATAGTACCCGCGATAGATAGCCCATTTATAGCCGGAATTCCTGAAGTGGTTATAGCCAAAGAGGCCCAAACCAAAGAACAAAACCCTCACAGTTTTAGCTTTTTTAGCAAATTGCAGGGATTAAAACATAACGAAATCTATTGCCTGCTGCAAGATAAAATAGGTAACCTTTGGATCGGAACCAATGGTGGAGGGGTAAGTAAATACGATGGTAAAAATTTTACCCATTTTACTATAAAGGAGGGCCTGAGTTGGAATTTTATTTGGAGTATTTTGGAAGATAAAAAAGGCAATATATGGTTCGCCACACAAGGAGGAGGTGTGAGTAAGTATGATGGCAAAAATTTCACGCATTATAATATAAAGAATGGCCTGAACAATAATAATGTAAGGTGTATAATGGAAGATAAAAGTGGCAATATTTGGTTCGGTACAGTAGGTGGCGGTGTGAACAAATACGATGGCAAAAGTTTTACCCATTTTACTGAAAAGGAAGGCCTGAGTAGCAACATGATTCACAGTATTTTGGAAGATAAAAAGGGTAACCTATGGTTTGGTACAAGCGGCGGAGTGACTAAATACAATGGCCAAAGCTTTATTCATTTCACCGAAAAAGAAGGCTTGAGCAGTAACAGTGTTTTCAGTATTCTGGAAGATAAAAGTGGCAATCTTTGGTTTGGTACAGACGGCGGGGTGAATAAATTCGATGGCCAAAGCTTTACCCATTTTACTGAAAAAGAGGGCTTAAGTAATGAATATGTCAAGAGTATCCTGGAAGATAATAACGGCAATTTATGGTTTTGTACTGAGGGTGGCGGGGTGAGTAAATTTAATGGCCAAAGTTTTATACATTTTACTGAAAAAGAGGGTTTAAGCCAAAATAATGTCTGGAGTATATTGGAAGATAAAAATGGCCATCTTTGGTTTGGTACTGTTGGCGGGTTGACCAAATACAATGGGCAAATTTTTTCCCATTTTACAGATATGGATGGCTTAGACTATATTGATGTTTGGAGTATATTGGAAGATAAAAATGCAAACCTCTGGTTCAGTACCCGCCATCGAGGTGTGGCTAAATTCGATGGTAAAAATTTTGTTCATTTTACCAAGGATCAAGGCCTGATAAACAATGTTGTTTGGAGCATGCTTCAAGATAAATGGGGAGATCTTTGGTTTGGCACTTTTTCCGGTGTGAGTAAATATGATGGTAGAACTTTTACACATTTTACCGAAAAGGAAGGTTTGGGCAACAATGATGTCAAGAGCATGCTGGAAGATAAAAACGGCAATCTTTGGTTTGGTACGGTTGGTGGGGTGAGTAAATATGATGGTATTAATTTTACTCGTTTTACAGAGAAGGAAGGCCTTAGCCACAACTTTTTTTTATGTTTGAGTATTTTGGAAGATAAAAGCGGCAACCTTTGGTTTGGATCGGCTGGCGGGGTGACTAAATATGACGGCAAAAATTTCACCCATTTTACTGAAAAGGAGGGCTTGAGCAATAACTTTGTCAGGAGTATATTGGAAGATAAAAGCGGTAACCTTTGGGTTGGTACTGAAGGGGGTGTGAGTAAATATGATGGCAAAAATTTCACCTATTTTACTGAACAGGAAGGGCTGATCAACAATGATGTTAAGATTATTTCGGAAGATAAAAACGGCAATCTTTGGTTTGGTACCCCCTTTGGCTTAAGTAAGCTAGATAGAAATAAGATATCCATCGTTAACCACAAAGAAGCCGGTATTTTGTTTAAAAACTATACCTACGAAGATGGTTTTTTAGGCATTGGGGTAAATTTTGGTAAAACTATTCTTCAAACGCAGGATGGCACCATTTGGATTGGTGCTGACGAAATGTTAACTGCCTTTCATCCTGATGAGGAAACAAGGAATACCACCGCTCCGAACATACAAATTACCGGCCTTACACTATTTAATGAAAACATCCCCTGGCAAAACTTTATATCCACCTCCGACATGAGTCTCCACAGTAATCAAGAGGAAGTTAAAGATACAAGTTTAATGTTAGGTAATGGGGTGCTTGTTCATGACATTTATTTTGATAGCCTAAGCAGATGGAACGGAGTACCTGAGCATTTAAGCCTGCCTTACGACAACAATAATATCACCATTCAATATGTAGGGATTTCTATTCAATCACCCAAAAAAGTAAAATATCAATATAAACTGGAAGGTCTGGATCAAAATTGGAGTTCCCTAACCAATCGCAGTGAGGCAACTTATGCCAATCTTCCACACGGTAAATACATTTTTAAGGTAAAAGCCATGAACGGTGAGGGTCTGTGGAGCAATGAGTTGAGTTATTCTTTTTTGGTTCGGCCCCCCTGGTGGCACACCTGGTGGGCTTATAGCTTATATGGAGTATTAATAATTTGCTTCTTATTTGGCTTGAGACAGTATACCGTAAACAGGGAGCGGATGATGCATGAGCTTAAGATTCAAAAACTGGAGTCAGAGAAAATGCATGAGATCGATCATCTTAAATCCCGCTTCTTTGCCAATATATCCCATGAATTCCGCACACCGCTCACCTTGATCCTTGGCCACCTCGATAAATTCCTGACCCGCTCTCCGAAAGATCACCCGGATCAACCTGCTTACCAGATGATGCATAGGAATGCCCGGCGCCTGCAGCAGTTGATCAACCATTTACTGGATCTTTCCAAGCTGGAAGCGGGCAGTATGAAACTGGATTTAAAACCAGCCGACCTTATTGCCTTTTTAAAAGCGATGATTTTTTCTTTTACTTCACATGCTGAAACAAAAAAAATACAATATCATTTTAAATATCCTCACGAACATCCGGTAGTATATTTTGATGCGGATAAGCTGGAGAAGATAATTACCAATCTGCTTTCAAATGCCTTTAAATTTACCAAACCGGAAGGAAAAATAACCATAACAGCCCTCATTGAAACTGCTGATAAAAAATCACTTCCCGACTTTTTCAGCTCCACAGCGCCAACATCAACTGCCAGAATATTAGAATTAAGCGTCGAGGACAGTGGTGTAGGCATACCCCGGGACCAGCTTGACAGGATTTTCGATAGGTTTTACCAGGCCGACACCTCCCATACCCGGGAGCAGGAAGGCACCGGCATTGGGCTTTCCCTGGTCAGGGAACTTGTTGAATTATATTCAGGAGAGATTAAAGTGGAAAGCCAGCCCGGTCATGGCAGTTGCTTTACCGTTCGCCTTCCTGTTCTTTTGGCAGATTATGAAGAAGTTACGATCACCGGGACTGCTTTCAATGATGATAAAAAATCAGTAATTCCAATAATTGATAACGGGGAATTAATAGCATCGCCGGACCTTGCTACTGCTAACGACGATCCGGAAGCACCTTTGGTTCTTATTATAGAAGACAATGAGGATGTGCGTTTATTTATCAAAGAAACCCTGCAGCCTTTCTATCAGGTATTGGAAGCAGGCGATGGTGAAGAAGGATATAAACTGGCTGTTAAAACTATTCCCGACCTGATCCTCAGCGATGTGATGATGCCAAAGATGGATGGAGTGGAATTGTGCAGAAAGCTGAAAGGAAACGTGAATA
>NZ_JBGTCA010000432.1:0-8239 GCF_041749095.1 Aquiflexum sp.
CTTCCGGATGGCCTAATCCGTCAGTCCAATCCATTTACAGCAAATGTGGAAGAGGGGGTTGGGTAATCAGAACCTTCTTAACTTTTGATTCATTTTTGTTTGGAATACTCCTTATTGGGTGATCAGATATTTGTGGATACTTGATATTCATTGATATTTTAGCAGCTTAAAAATTGATAAACCTCTTTTCTTATAGAAAGAGGTTTAATAACCACTTTGCTGAAAGTATCCTTCTAACCAAAATCAACAACAGAAGTAAGTCAAAATTTATAACCTCCTTTTTATATTAAACCCAAGATATCCTGGAATTCGATTTACTGAATTTTGTATGAATTGGTTTCCATTAGAGAAGATTTCAATGATTTCTGAATTATAAAGATTCAACAGATCATTACCAATTAACCCAATTTCCCATTTTTCACCTTCCTTTTTATAGTTAATTTGAAAATCCAGCACATTTAAAGTATTTGTGAAATCATTTGTCTTAAAATCCGAATATGTATATTTCAAAAAGTAATTTAAGTTATTACCCCATTTACCATTCACTGATCCAAAAGGACTAACAATTCTTAATTGGTTTTTAGTCTCCATAAGTTCGAAATAAGTTCTAGAATACCTACGTTCAAAACCAAATTCAATTTGGGGTATGTTGTCCAACCCAAATGTTCTCAATGAGAAAGTATTTGAAATGGAAATCGTATTAAAAAAATTGGGGTTATTTTCTATGAAATTGACTGAATTCAAATTGACCAGAGTGTTGCTATTTTTAAAAATAAATGGGATGAATTCCAATCTTGTTTCAATACCTCCTGCTAAAGTTGATCTATTCTCCTCTGATCCCAACGTAAAAGTAAGTGTATTATAATCGATAAAGAAAGAATTGTCAGTTGAGCTAATATTATCCCGATTCAAATAATTTCCAAAAATATAGGCAGTTGTACCTGAATATACATCAACAAATAAGTATTGAAGAGAAAATTTATCAACTATACTTAAATCACTATACATAATATCTGAGCCATCAATAAGATTTCTAAAATCCCTAATTCTAATTCCTTGAACCAATTTGGCAACTTCCGGAACTTGAAACGTCCTATCGTAAGAAGTTATTAATGAGTTCAAAGGATTAAAATCAAACCTTAGTTGGGCGTTTGGAAGAAAATTAATTAGTCGTGAACTTTCCTCTACTTCCTGAACCTTCAAAAACGTTTCACCTACTTCAAAACCTATTTTAAATTTGACCAATTTTTTCTGGTCACTTTTTATTCCAGTACCGACATAGTACCTGGTATTTTCGATCCCCATACTACCAGACAAATCCAAATCCTGATTGGATGGACTAAAACTAATCGAAGAATGATTAAGCTGAAATCCGGCAAAATAATCAATTAACAGGGATTTATATATTTGAGTGAATTTTGTAACACCTCCCCACTCCCATTCATATTCCCTTTGTGTCTGCCCTACCGATTCGGTTGGGAAATCAAAAATCTGGCCGTCAGAAACTAGATTTAGGTTTTCATATATTCTTTTGTTATCAAAATACAAATTATTGGTCCAAATAAGATCCGATTTTATTTTCTTAAGATAACTTACCTGATGCCCAAAGTAGTAATTCGTTAATGTTTTATCTGTTACAAATTCCTGAGATTGTTCAAGTAATTTTGAATCTATAGTTGAATTATAGCCTATTTTGGAAAGGTTAATAATATTAGTGAAATTGAAAAAGCTCTTATCACTGTTGCTATATTCTAGATCAATATTAATTTGTCCAAAAAGCCCTTTTTCTTCAGTCAAACTTTTATCGATTGACATTATTTCCTGATCTGAATTCACAAAAGTCCTCAAACTCTGAAAGTCCATGTTTTGCTTTTGAAAATTAGTCAGTCCATGGCTTTTTATTTTAAAATTCGGATTTAGACGGTGGGTAATTGAATATCCGTTAAAATTAACGGTTCTTGAAATAACCCGGTCATTTTGAGATAAATATTCCGGAGCGGAAACAACCGATCGTGAAATACTTAAGTCGTTATTTTCTAATTGCTTTTTTATTGATCCATCGAAATTGGAATAATCTTTTTGGGATAAAATAGGCTTATTGATATTATTTAAATCTGTAATAATGGCCGCCTGAGTCTTCTTTCTGAAACTAAATAGGTTAGCAAACAAATCAAACCTATTATAATAGGCTCCAGTTATTCCTATTTCCCCTGAAATTTTGTTTTTGGAATCCTCTTTTATTCGAACATTAATGGCCTCCTGATCAGAATTCTGAATCCCCTTTAAAACTTTGTTTTTTTGATAATTCCCTATTAATTCAATCCCTCCTACCATATCTCCACGGAGATTGTCAGTGACAATTTTATGGTTTGAACCAAAAAGACTTTCTCCTTCAATCAGTAGATTATTGACGGTTTTACCGTTGGATTTTATAATCCCATTTCTATCCACTTCGATTCCAGGAAGTTTATTCAAAATATCCTTTAAGGTTTCTTCCCTTCCTGTTAAAAATAAATCAAGGTTATAGAAAGTTGTATCCCCATTAATTTTAACTGCAGATTTATGAGATTCAATAATATATTCATCTAAATTTTTAATTTCATCATCCAAATTAAAATCCAATCTTGTTTCAAGTTCATTGGCTTGAAGAGTGATACTTTTATATGATTTAACAAAACTCATATGGTTTGCGAGAATTATGAATTCCCCAGATTCATTATAATCCATCGAAAAATAGCCATTTGGTTTTGAAATTGTATAGCTTAAAGTTGATGTTGAATCTAATGTGAGTAATTGAATAGTTGCAAATCCTATTCCTTCCCCCTTGTTGTTTTGAACATACCCATTGATCCGACTTTGTCCAAAAGACATTGCCATACTGACAACAATAAAAAAAATCACAAAAATAGACTTCATTAATTTTTATATTTTTAAGTACCTTCCTCCATCATTTTCTTGAGTTGATAGGCTTTATCATGTTCAATTCTTTCAAATTCTTTTCTAGTTATTGATTTACCTGTTGGCCTACTTTCAAATTCAATTTTTTCATTGACATATTTGAATTTTTCCAACTTAAAATACATTTTGTCGGTCTTTAATTCAACAATAAGTCCTGGAAGTCCCGAATAAAACCAAGGTCCATCAGGTATGGGAATCTCGCTGGTAAACCATGCTTCAACTTGATAATCGGTCAATTTATTTATGGCTTTAAAACACTTAAACTCCCCAATTATTTTTTCCTCTTTCGTGATTTTCCATTGACCAAATCCAAGGCTATCAATAATAGTATATTCTCTACCAAAAATATCTGCATTTTCGAAATATAAGTTATCTTCAAACTTTTTAATAAGGTAGGTTGGCTTCTTTTGAGCTTTGGTAACCCTAATATTGACATTACCGAAATTTATTTCACGATCAATTGGAGTATTATTTGGTATCAGAAGAAAAGTAGAAACTCCATTACAAAACGTTAGTTTATAAGATTCATTTGGATTAGAAAGTAGAATAAATTCTTCTTTAATATTAGGCCTTTGATCTTTGTAGGTTTCTTCCATAATATTGGCAGGCCCCTCTACATTCAATAATTTAGAATATACAGCTTCAAAAGTCTGGCTAAAACCAAACTGGCTTATAAAACAAAATAAAATAAAAACTCCTGTTTTTTTCATTCATTTAAAATTTTAATCAGCCTTCAGAAAATTTTCTAAAGGCTGATTGTTTTTAATTATTGTTCAGGTTCTATACAGATTGTGAAATAGATGTGAATCCATTCCCCACTACTGGTATGGATCCAGTAATCTGTAGTTGTACATTCTTGGGTAGCCTCAGCCTGAAAAGAGAGGCCTAATAAAATTGGAAGCATTAACAATAGCTTTCTCATAATTAAAATAGTTAAAATTGTTTAAAATAATTTTTATGATTAAAAATGGCCATGAATTAATCATGTTAAAGAAAGAAAGAAAGAAAGAAAGAAAGAAACAAATTTTTAGTTCTCTTTTTCTAAAAAATTAAAAATTTAAACAAAAAAATTATTACACTTCAATTTTAAATTCAATTTCGAGTATTTTGAGAAATTAGCTTTATTTTTAATTTAAACCATTATTTTTCCCTTCTCTCCATAACTCAAAATCATTATTGAAATCCTTAAAACTCTTCATTTGATTGGATTCAATTGCTTTTTCAGATTCTAGCGCATTAATATTGATAACTTGTTTTTGAATAAGTTCTTTAATAAAATCCAACACTTTTTCCTGTTCGTCTGATTCCAACAAAAGCAAATGGCTTAAAAGATCCTTATTTATAACATTTTCCATGAATACAATTTATTGATATTTTTCCAATTTATAAAACCCTCCTCTTATACCTCCCCCAAAAATATACAGGTAATATCAGGGCTTTCAATTTCCAATCATTTTTCTCTTGGATATCCAAAGTCTTATTCTGATGCACAGCATTGTACATCTTTGAAGCCAAAAGGGTATGCCCGATCAGTATCAAAAATAGGATGGCATATATGATTAATTCAGTCATGACTTTTTCAGAATTAAAGCGGCCCAGTTGTCTTTGGTTTTTTGGTCTGTCAATTGTAAACCGAATTGCACTGCTTTTGATTCGATATCTGAAATGTCATGTTCATAAAATCCACTAAGTAATAAATAGCCATTCGTTTTGACCAATGTGGCATAAACCTCCATTTCGTCCAAAAGCACATTCTTATTGATATTGGCCAAAACGATGTCAAATTCACCTTGTGGTTTCACTTCCCGAACGGTTCCCATTCCCATCCTAACATTTGACATCCCATTCAAATCGAAGTTTTCATTGCCATTTTCGACACACCATTCGTCTATATCAAATGCCTCGATGACTTTAGCACCTAGTTGATGCGCCATAATGGCCAGAATACCCGTTCCTGAACCGATATCTAAAACCCTTTTTCCGGAATGATCGGTGGTCAATTGGTGGGAAAGCATCAAGAATGTAGTGGCATGATGTCCTGTACCGAAGGACATTTTGGGATTGATCAGGATGTTATATTTGAATTCTGGTCTAGCTTCATGAAAAGAAGCCCTGACATAAACCTGATCTCCAACTTCGATGGGATTATAGTTTTTTTCCCATTCCTCATTCCAATTGATTTTGGGCATCTTGCCTTTAGCCACCTGAATGGAAGCAGCTTCCTGATATTGTTCAATGACTTGTTGAAATGAATTTCTATCAAAAAGGTCTTCCTGAATATAGGCATCAAAACCTTCATCCGTCTCCAAAAAAGAATCATAGCCGACCTCTGAGAGTTCGGCTATGAGTATTTCACGGAATGGTTCCTTACAGGAAAACTTGAATTCCAGGTATTGCATGGGCATTTACTTCATTATTCATCATTCGGAGTTCGATATTCAAAGGTGGAATAATGTCAATTTAGACTAGTTTGAAGGCTCGATTAATATCTACGCTTCAATTTTTCCTCGAGAGATTCTTCACTTCGCTACAGGATTAGCTTTAAATTCCCAACTTTCAGAAAGCTCGTTCAGAATGACGGAGCCTTACATCGGTCATCCGTCTTCGGTCTCCCGTCTTCCATCCCACATTATCTAGAATCTCGCCTCTCGTCTCTCGCTTCTCAACCATCAAAACGATTTCACAATCTCCACAAAATCCCTTGATTTCAAGGAAGCTCCACCAATTAATCCTCCATCTACGTCAGGCTTGGAAAACAATTCCTTTGCATTGCCTGGATTGGCACTGCCGCCATATAGGATGCTAATGTTGTCAGCCAATTCTTGTCCGTATTTACTAGCAAAGTGACCTCTCAATGCAGCATGCATTTCCTGAGCCTGATCGGAGGAAGCTGTCCTGCCTGTTCCTATTGCCCAGATTGGTTCGTAGGCAATAACTATCTTTGACATTTCTTCAGGTGTAAACCCAAAAAGACTTTCTGTCAATTGGTGTTTAACATAATCTTCATGTGTTTCTGCCTCACGGATTTCCAAAGGTTCACCACAACAGAAGATCGGCGTCAGACCATTTGCCAATGCCTGTTTGGTCTTTTCAGTCAACAATTCATTGGACTCTTTAAAATATTCCCTTCTTTCACTATGTCCGATAATCACGTAAGTTGCACCAAAAGATGCCAACATGGAAGCTGATGTTTCTCCGGTAAAGGCACCGGAAGCTTTATCAGAACAATTTTGGGAGCCTAGAAAAAGGTTTGGGGTATCTCCTATCAGCTTTTTGACGGAATAAAGGTGAACAAACGGTGGGTTGAGTACAGTGACCACATCCTTGATGTTTTCATCCTTTAGCATATTGACGATTTCTGAGGTCAGCTTTTGGCCTTCTTCGAAATTGAGGTTCATTTTCCAGTTTCCGGCTACAATTCTTTTGCGCATGGTGTTGAATGGTTTGGAGTTTAAAATTTGAAAAAAATAACACATAAAGTTACTTTGGGTTAAAATTACACAAAATGTCCTACCCACGAAAAGATTATGACCGGGATCAACCCAAAAAATATTGGTCTTTGTCCGAAGCAAAGGTTCGGATTGCTTCTTTTTGTGCCTATCAGGAGCGGTACCAACAAGAGGTAAGGAGCAAACTGCATGAACGGGGAATCTATCGGGAGGAGGCTGAGGAGTTGATTGCTTATTTGATCAGTGAGGGTTATCTGAATGAAGAAAGGTTTGCACAGGCCTTTGTCAGGGGGAAATTCAGGATCAAAAAATGGGGCAGAAATAAAATCCTACAGGAACTGAAATCCCGGCAAATCAGTCCCAATTGCATCAAATCAGGAATGAAGGAAATCGACGAAGAAGAATATTGGGACACTCTTCTCCATTTGGTTGAAAAAAAAGCAAGCATGATAAAAGAATCTGATGATTTCAAAAAAAGGTACAAGACCCACCAATATCTGATGGGCAGGGGTTTTGAAAGTGATCTGATCCAAAGCGCCATAGAAACCATTTTTTCAAAACAAAATCTTTAATTATTGAAAGCAAAAGCCTAATTTGCGAAAGATTTGATCGTCAGATGATTCAGAAATTATTCCCCTTAGACAAAAACTACATACTCCGTCAGGCCCAATCAGTGTTGGAAGAAAGCCTTTTGGACACCATGGTTTTTGAGCTTAAAAAATCCTACACCCAATTGTACAATCCGTTGATGCTGATGGATGAGACTTTTGCCACCATTCTGGATACGTACGATTATCCAAAAGACAGGCTTAGGATGATTTACAGGCAATTATGTGGAATCTACCGTTTTAAAAACAGGGACAATCAATTGGAATTGCTTTTTGACGGGCGCACTCATTTTGAAAAATTCCAGGAAGACTGGTCCGCACAGTTGATCGCTTGGATCCATGAATTGGGCTATCATGAACAATATGTCAAAACCATGTTGCGAATGACTTTACTCCACGATACCGAAAGCAGGGCAGAATGGGCAGAGAACCACTGCAAGTTTTTTATCAATCAGCATTTTGAGTTGAAAATCATCAAGAGAAAAGGGGAATTGAGGTTGAAGATTGCTTAAAAAAATTACCCCTCCTCATCCCATTCTTCCTCCTCATCATCCTCTTCCTCCATCACCAAATCCATGGTTTCCTCCGCCCAGGCGACAATCAGGTCACGCTGTTCATCCGTCAGTTTGGCTGAAGGATGCATCAAAGTGTAGATTCCCATAGGCATATTGCCTTCCCCCACTTCGGTAGAAATATCATCAAGTAAGGTCAGCTTTTTGATCATGTCATTTTCTTGCCAGGTAGAAAAATTAAGTTCTTCCCTAGCTTCCCTGACATCTTTGGCCACAAGCCATGATGAAGGTGCCATATAAGAATACCATGGATAAATGGTCTCATTGCTATGGCAATTATAGCAAGAGGTTTTCAATATTCCGGCTACTTCCTGACTGACAATACTACTTAAAAGGATATCCCCTGGATTATTGGATTCTACAGCAGGCAATTCATAAGGTACAAACTGAATGCCTATAAAAACCAATATCAGAACGATTAGGATTAACTTTCCTAATTTCATTCTTTGGGGGATTTCTTTTTACCGGCACTCCATTCCAACAAGGTTGCCAATTCAGTTTCGGTAAGTTTACCTTCAGGTTTGTTTTCCAAAAATTTTGCAGGAGGCATGTCGCCATCTTCTAGTACCTCAACGATTTTTCCTTTGGTGGCCATCTGCTTGGCCCTTTTGGAAGCTTCGAATTCATCCCAATCCAGTTTTTTCTTTCCTTT
>NZ_JBGTCA010000433.1:0-56160 GCF_041749095.1 Aquiflexum sp.
CCTCCGGTATCATAACTGTATTCCTTGGTAATAAAACTCTTCCCATAACCAATTCCGAAAGAGAAGTTATTCCTCGGATTTCCAATGGTGTTGGATGCATAAAATCCAAAAAAACCCGGTTGGCTAAATTGAGGCAAAGGTCCTTTACCCACAAAACCAGAAACTTTTAAATAATAAATATTTTCTTTTTGCCATACTGCATATGATGTACTAATTAAATACGCAATTTCAAAATCAGAAACAATCCCTAGGTCAGGAATAATCAAGAATGAAGCATTTGCAGAAAATTTATCGGTGATTCCTAAACCAAACTGATTAAATAGAAGGTAAATATTCTTCCATTCAAACTGCCCCGCCTCCATAGGTATTCCTGAATTAGAAATAATATTTCTATGCTTGTATTTGGTAAACTCCATATCAACGTTAGAGACGGAGTCCTCCCTAGAATCAAGTGCGTGTTTGAAATTTTGATCAAAAAAAGTAGTGTCGGTTTTCACTGATTCTGGATGACCTACAAGCAATATCAAGAATACAAGTAAAGTGTTCATAGCTTTGGATATTAAAGTGGATAATTTGGACTCAGGCTTTTAATCAACCTCTCCGCATGAAATAAATTTACCGAAGTCCATCCGATATGTTATCCAAAGCTATTTTTCGATTTTCGCAAAAAACAAAACAAATAAAGCAATTATCACCTGCAATAGTAAAACCTGCGGAACAATATGGATGATTAATTGGATTTGTGCCATTTTTCAATAAAAAAAGCTGAATCAATAAATGACCCAACCTAGTTATAATCGTTATTTTCCTCCTCTACTCAGCTTTAGTCCACTCCACTGTCCTTCCAATTAAGGAAATACCCACATATCCCCGAACCTCAAGCGTCTTATTATCTTTTTTCTTTATGATGCAGGAATAGGTTTTACCATTTTTTGGATCATAAATGGTTCCGTTTTCCCAGGTACGGCCTTTATGTTCAAAATCTGTCAAAAGCTTCATGCCCATAATCGGTCTGTCCCTTTTGGATTTATCGGAATTGTTTTTGTCTGTTTTGGGTTTTCCATTTTCTTTTGGATCCTGTAACCATACAATTTTGCCGTGGTATTTCCCGCCCTCTTTGAATATCTCCACCTGCGCATCTTTTTCAGTATTGTACCATTTTCCAACAATAGCATCAGCAGCTTGGGAATAAGCCGAGAGTGTTATTCCCGAAAAAAACAGGAAAGTGAAAATTAAAATATATCTTTTCATGGTCATTTTGATTTTTATTTGCCCTTTAATTAAACTGAAATTATACATTTATAAACGGGATTTGACTCAATTGTTTGGTGAATATCATAAAGCAATGGGTATGAGACCGTTTACTTTTGGATTTGATGGATGAAGTGAAAAAAATGGGAAGTTTTATTATGCAATGGGGGGACCTTTCAATCCAACTACTTCCTGAAAAGGCAATCTATATTGACGCACTCAGTTCGCTCTTGATTGCTGACCCTCATTTTGGAAAGGCAGCACATTTTAGAAAAGCCGGCATTCCGGTTTCGGAGAAATTGCATATTGGGGATCTCATGATCATTCAAAAACTGATACAAAAATACAAGCCTCTTCATCTCTATTTTTTGGGAGATTTGTTCCACAGTGATCTGAACATTGGGTGGAGCGACCTTGAAACCTTTGCCGAATATCATCCTGAAACCTACTTTCACCTGATCAAAGGAAACCATGACATACTTCCTGAGATGGTTTACCGTTCGGATATATGGGAGGTGCATACAGAATCACTGGCATTAGGGCAAATGATATTATCCCATAAACCGATGACAAATATCCCTGCGGAAAAAATCAACCTATGTGGACATATACATCCCGGCATTTCTCTTTACGGAACAGGGAGGCAAAAACTTACCCTGCCCTGCTACTTTGTTTCCCCCAATCAGATCATCCTACCTGCATTTGGGAGATTTACCGGATTGTACATCATGAAATGCGGCAAAAATGACAAGGCCTTTGTAATTGCAGAAAAAAAAGTTATTCCAGTCAATTTCATAGATTAAGATTGGTTTAGTAACCCAAGCTGTTTAATTTTGACACAATTCTAATTCACGACATGAGGGTAAATCCAAGAAAAAAAACCAAGCTGGGGAGATTTAAATTTATTTCAGTACTTTTCAGCACTACCCTTTCCCTATTTATTTTAGGTCTTTTTGGAGTGATTGTTATTCAGGCCAAGACCCTGACAAGCATTATTAGAGAAAATATCGAAATCCAGGTCTTCCTAAATAAAAACATAACCGATGCAGACAAAACCCAAATCGGGAGTTTGCTGGAATCCAAACCATATATCCTTCAAAAAGAAGGTAAATCCGGCATTTCATTTATTTCTCAGGAAGAAGCAGCCCAATCATTTCTGGAAAGTACCGGGGAAGACTTCACAAAATTTCTGGATGACAATCCACTTAGGGACAGTTACACCATTGCCATTGCAGAAGAATATCAGACGGCCGAACTCATTGAAGAAATCGTCAAAGAGATAGAATCTATTGATGGGATTTTTGAGGTGACCTACATGTCTGACCTGGTAGAATCCATCAACCAGAATCTGTTCAAAGTGGCCCTGGTCATGGGAGGTTTTATACTTATTCTGGTTTTCACCGTGGTAATGTTGATCAATAATACCATCAGACTGGCGCTGTTCTCCCAACGATTCCTAATCAGGAGTATGCAATTGGTAGGGGCAACAAGGGGTTTTATAAGAAAACCTTTTTTGGGCAGGGCATTGGTTTTTGGCTTACTTGCAGGTCTGATTGCCTCTGTGCTTTTGTTTGGCATTATTGAATACACCAAGGCCAACATTGATGGATTTGCATTGCTTCAGGATTACAACTTATTATATGGCCTTTTTGGTGCATTGATTTTGATCGGTATCCTACTTTCGGTATTCAGTACTTTACAGGCTGTAAACAAATATTTAAACATGTCTTTGGACGAATTATATTAATATGAACAACCCACAATTTGCATTTACCAAAAAGAACTACCTCCTCATGCTGATAGGCATTGGCATTATTGCTTTGGGATTTATCATCATTGGGATGGATAGTGCACCACATGGTTTTGGCTTTTTGGGTCTTACCTTAGGCCCCATCATTACTTTGGCTGGATTCATTTTTGAGTTCTATGCTATTTTTTACCGTTCTGAAAAAAAATAATTTTCTATGGAAATCATTGATGCAATCATCCTTGGGATAATCCAGGGACTGACTGAGTTTTTGCCTGTTTCCTCCAGTGGGCATTTGGAATTGGGTTCTGCTATTTTGGGTGATGACAAAATCCCTAAAGAAAGTCTTATGTTCACGGTAGTATTACATTTTGCTACTGCTTTAGCCACCATAGTGGTGTTCAGGAAAGATATTGTAGAAATCGTAATCGGACTGCTTAAATTCCAATGGAATGAAGAAACCCAATTCACGGTAAAAATCATCCTTTCCATGATTCCCGCTGTCATCATTGGTTTGTTTTTTGAAGAGCAATTGGAGCAGTTTTTCGGTGGTAAAATTGTTTTTGTTGGCTTTATGTTATTGATTACTGCTTTGCTGCTATTCCTGGCGGATCGTGCAAAGGATACTGGGAAGCCTGTGAGTTTTACCAACTCCGTGTTGGTAGGTTTGTCACAGGCAGTGGCCATGCTACCGGGAATTTCAAGAGCCGGCGCTACGATTTCAACATCAGTCCTACTGGGAATTGACAAAAACAAGGCAGCGAGATTTTCATTTCTGATGGTAGTACCGTTGATTATAGGAAAAATCGCAAAGGATATTCTTGACGGGGAATTGACTTATAATGAAGCAAGTTTTGGTTACCTCTCTGCCGGATTTATAGCTGCTTTTATTGCGGGTATTTTTGCATGTACCTGGATGATCCAATTGGTGAGAAAAAGTAAATTGACCTATTTTGCAATTTATTGTACCATCGTTGGTCTGTCAGCCATCTTTGCAGGATTATATATGTAACATGCAGGAAGAACCTTACGGAGAAGTTTTTCTCATCGACAAACCTTACCAATGGACCTCTTTTGACGTCGTCAAAAAAGTCAGAAATGCCCTAAGGATCAAAAAAGTAGGACATGCCGGCACTTTGGATCCATTGGCAACAGGGCTCCTGATTGTCTGTGTGGGTAAAAAAACCAAATCCATAGAGTCTTACATGGCTAAGGAAAAAGAATACACAGGGGTCTTTGTTTTAGGCAAAACCACCGAAAGTTTTGACCTTGAAAAGGAAATCATCGAAGTGGCCGATCCCTCCCATTTGACCATAGCCGACGTAGAATCAGCCACCAAGCAACTCTCAGGTGATATCATGCAGGTACCTCCCATGCATTCGGCGATAAAAGTGGGCGGTAAAAGAGTTTATGAATCTGCACGGAAAGGAGAAGAAGTAAAAATGGACGCAAGACCTGTCACTGTCTCAGAATTCGAAATTGTTAAATTTGAAAACCCTGAAGTACATTTCAGGATAGTTTGTTCCAAAGGCACTTATATCCGAAGCCTCGCAAGGGATTTGGGTGAAATATTGGAAACCGGAGCTTACATGTCCTTTTTGACAAGGACAAGGATTGGGGAGTTTAGGCTGGAAGACGCTTTTGATCTTATGGATCTGATAGAAAAAATCAAAAACAGACAGAATGAAAATCTATGAGGGCATAGAACATTTTGATCGGGTAAAAAACCCTGTCGTCACAAGTGGTACTTTTGACGGGGTTCATCTCGGCCATCAAAAAATATTGAGCAGAATCAGAGAATTGGCAGATGAAATCAATGGAGAAACTGTTCTCATTTCATTTTGGCCACATCCCCGGATGGTACTTTATCCCAATGAACACAACCTGCGTTTGTTGACCACTTTTGAAGAAAAAACCAGGCTTCTCAGAAATCTCGGTATTGACCATCTACTGACAATCCCATTTACAAAGGAATTTTCAGAACTGAGTTCAGAACAGTTTATCAGAAATATACTGATCGATAAAATTCAAACCCGTAAATTGGTCATAGGATATGACCACAGGTTCGGAAAAAACAGAGAAGGAAGTTTTGAATACCTTAAATCCAACATCATGCAGTATAATTTTGATCTAGAGGAAATCTCTAGGGAAGATGTGGACAATGTTGGCGTTTCAAGTACCAAAATCCGGAAGGCTTTGGAGGAGGGAAAAGTAAACATTGCAAACGAATACCTTGGTAGGGATTATGAACTGAATGGGATCATCATCAAAGGTCAGCAACTTGGCCGATCAATTGGATTCCCCACAGCCAATGTCCACATTACACATGATTATAAACTCATCCCCTGTGATGGTGCCTATGCCGTTAAAGTGGAAATTGAAGGCAAAACCCATGGTGGAATGCTCAACATAGGCAACCGACCGACCGTAAACGGAAGTAGTCAGACCATAGAAGTACATTTGTTTGATTTCAACGGTGACCTATATGATAAAAGAATCAGTGTTTACCTCAAATCTTATTTGAGACCGGAGTTCAGGTTTTCCGGACTTGAATCCCTCCAAAATCAATTGGAGAAGGACAAACAAGAAGCCAAACGGATTTTGACCCAATTTTAACCAATTAATATTCTTTTCAATGATCGATAAAACCATAGCCAATGCAAGAGAAGCTGTAAAGGATGTCTTTTCGGATGCGGTATTGATGTTTGGAGGTTTTGGCCTCTGCGGTATTCCTGAGAATTCCATCCGCGCACTTTTGGAAAAAGATCTGAGTGGTCTTACCTGTGTCTCCAACAACGCCGGAGTGGATGATTTTGGGATTGGTCTGATGCTCAAAAAGCGCATGGTCAAAAAAATGATTTCCAGCTATGTGGGGGAAAATGCTGAATTTGAAAGGCAACTGCTCAGCGGGGAATTGGAGGTGGAGCTCTTGCCGCAAGGAACATTGGCAGAAAGAATCAGAGCAGGTGGGGCAGGAATCCCTGCATTTTTTACCCCCGCTGGAGTTGGCACTGAAGTAGCCGATGGCAAGGAAATCAGGGAGTTTGACGGCAAACTCTATTTATTGGAAAGGTGGATCAAAGCTGACTTTGCATTTGTCAAAGCATGGAAAGGCGACACAGCAGGAAACCTGATATATAAAGGAACTGCCCGCAATTTCAATCCCATGATGGCCTCAGCCGGAAAAATCACTATCGCAGAAGTTGAGGAACTGTTGCCCGCCGGAGAACTTGACCCCAATCAGATCCATACCCCCGGGATTTATGTGCAAAGAATCTTTCAAGGGGAAGGATATGAGAAAAGGATTGAGCAGAGGACGGTGAGAGTAGAAGGATGAGGGATGAAGGTAGAGGGATGAAGGGATGAGGGTAGAAGGTAGATTTTAGATTTTAGATTTTAGATTTGGGAAGGATAAAGTGTGAAGGAAGGATGAAGGATGAGGGATGAAGGGTAGAAGCGAGAAGCGAGAGTTTAGAAACAAGATACAAGATACAAGAGCCAAGAATTTAGAAATTAGAGGCGAGAGGCGAGATGCTAGACATTTATAATCAGACCCAATAGTAAAGAAAATAACGAATTGATATAAGAAGGCGAAAAGTTTAAAAATGGGCCTTTCCTTGTCATGTCGATCCCGACAGCAGTACGGGAGAGACATCTATAGAGACTGAGACACAAGCTTGTCCCGAAAAATTTCGGGGAACCAAACAACTGGACAATAAAAATTATCAACTCCCATGCTGGACAAAACCCAAATAGCGCAGAGAATAGCTAAAGAAATCAGAAACGGACAATACATCAACCTGGGAATTGGTATTCCAACTTTGGTGGCCAATTATATCCCTGACCATCTTGAAGTCGTCCTGCAATCTGAGAACGGGCTTTTGGGAATAGGCCCCTTCCCTGTAGAAGAGAAAATTGATCCTGATCTGATCAATGCCGGAAAACAGACCATCACGATGACAAAGGGTTCAGCATTGTTCAATTCCTCCGAATCTTTTGCCATGATACGGGGCGGTCATGTACATTTAACTATATTGGGTGCCATGGAGGTTTCTGAGAATGGGGATATTGCCAACTGGAAGATTCCCGGAAAAATGGTAAAAGGGATGGGTGGGGCGATGGACCTGGTAGCTTCTGCCGAAAATATCATAGTCGCCATGCAGCATTGCAGCAAAGACGGTCAATCCAAACTTCTGAAAGAATGTACCCTTCCGATTACAGGTATTCGCTGTGTCAAAAAGATAGTGACTGACCTTGCTGTTCTGGATGTTCTTCCTGAAGGTGGATTTAAATTACTGGAAAGGGCCCCGGGAGTAAGCGTGGATGAAATCATGGAAAAAACCGAGGGGAGATTGGTCATAGAAGGGGACATTCCTGAAATGCAGTTTAATCAAGGATAATTATTTTTGAATCTTTATACCAAAGCCGGAACTATATTTTGATGAGTATGATTCTTTTTCCTAGTGTTAAATTAACTCTAACATTTAAAGGTTATCACCATTGCGCAAAGATTCAAGTTTTCCTTCTTTGCGTCCTTGCGTCAGGAGAAAGATTGTCAATTCATCCTTAACAAAGCACTGGTTTTACAATAAAAATCACCAATCCAATAATGAAAAACTCTGAAATAAAATTTTCGATTGAACTCGATGAAAAAAACCTTCCGAAAAAAATACAATGGGATGCGTCTGACAAGGAAGAAGAAGGTGCCGAATCCACAAAAAGCATCAGTCTCAATGTTTGGGATAACTTAAACCAAAGTACATTGAGGATTGACCTTTGGACAGAAGATATGTCGGTGGTGGAAATGAAACGCTTCTACATAGATATCTTGGGAGGAATGGGCCAGACAATTCTGAACAGTACCGGAGATGAATTTATCTCCGAAGAAATAAAAATCCTTTGTGATAAACTTGTCAAGCATGTCAATGAGGAAAACAAAAAGTCTTCTAAATAACAATTTGACCCTGAATCCAATCAGGGTCTTTTTTTGACATTTTTATTTAATCCCTCCTCCTTCATCCCTAAAGAGATTGCCACGTCGCACGAAGGATTATTCAAAATATTAATATTTTCCCAAGTGCTCCTCGCAATGACGCACCTCCTTCCTCCAAAAGAAACATACATTATTCGCTAAATGTCTGTCAACCCTATTAATTTTTCCCAAAAATTAATTCACAGTTTGCATTTTTCCTTTTGATAATGAGTAGGTTTCAAATAAATTTATAATTCTATTAATATTTGTTAAAAATTTTTTTTGGTGAATGATATTGATAATTGGTATTTTAATCTAAATTTCCCCCAAATTAATGGCTTATTATTTGGCGATAATCAAATTAACAATTAACCCAATATACCTTATGCAAAATTTTACTAAAAGTTTTAGCCAGGGAGTATTCCTACTTCTTGCATTAGTTTCCCTTAGTACTGCTGAAGTTTTTGCCCAGACGACAACAATTTCAGGACAGGTGACCGAAGAAGGAACTAAAGAGACACTTATTGGTGTCAACATTGTGGTAAAAGGTAAAGTTGTAGGTACCATTTCTGACCTGAATGGTAATTTCACTTTGCGAGTTAACCAGGCACCTCCATTGACACTTATCTTTTCAATGGTAGGGTTTTCAAGTCAGGAAGTGGAAATCACAGATTCCAATGTCTCTAACCTTCAGGTAACCTTGGCAGAAGCTTCCATCCTCGGGCAAGAAGTGATTGTTTCAGCCTCAAGAATCGAAGAAAATGTCCTTCAGTCCCCCGTGACAGTCGAAAGGATGGATATCATTTCCATCAGAGAAGCTCCTCAGGCCAACTTTTATGATGCTTTGAATAACATGAAAGGAGTGGAAATGAGCACCCAATCTCTCACTTTCAAATCATTCAACACAAGAGGATTCAATGCCAATGGAAACGTAAGGACTGTCCAACTCATAGATGGAATGGACAATCAGGCACCCGGATTGAACTTTTCAGTGGGCAATATTGCCGGTATTTCGGAATTGGATCTTGAAAGCTTGGAATTGCTACCAGGTGCATCCTCTGCCCTCTATGGACCCAATGCCATCAATGGGATCCTTTTAATGAACAGTAAAAATCCTTTCCAGTATCAGGGATTTTCGGCCCAGATAAAAACCGGTGTAATGGATCAAGGACAAAGAAGCAATCCCACCACTGGATTTTATGATTTTGCTGCAAGGTATGCTACTGCTTTCAATGATAAAGTCGCTTTAAAAGTCAATTTCAATTACCTGAGAGCAGATGATTGGCAGGCCAATGATTTTAGGGACCAGTCTTTATTGAACGGATCTACAATTGAAGGTGGTACCAGACAAAATAACCCAGGATACAATGGGGTCAACGTTTACGGAGATGAAACTGCAGTGGACATAAGTCTATTTGCGCCAGGAGTAATCCCCACCGGCACTTTTGTTTCCCGAACAGGTTATAATGAAAGGGACTTAGCAGACTACGGTGCAAAATCCATAAAACTGAATGCAGCCCTTCATTGGAGATTAAATGACAGGGTTGAAGCCATATTTCAGGGAAATTATGGTGCAGGTACCACCGTATTCACTGGTGCAGACCGCTATTCCATTACAGGATTCAATATCGGTCAATACAAAGCAGAGTTGAAGGGTGCAAATTGGTTTGTACGAGCATACACCACTCAGGAAAGATCTGGAGATACTTATGCAGTAGGCATTGCTGCCCAAGGAATTAATGAAGCTTGGAAACCAAGTCTTAATACTGCAAATTTAGCGGGTTCATGGTTTCCACAATATGCAACAGCTTATGCAACAGCAGCAAGTCAAGGGGCTAATGCATCTGCGGCTCATGCCGCAGCAAGGGCATTTGCAGATCAGGGAAGGTATGAACCTGGTTCGGCCCAGTTCAATCAGGCATTGGCAGATGTACGATCCAGACCAATCCCTGGAAATGCCCAAGGAGTAGGCGCAAGATTCGTAGACAAAACCAACCTTTACCATTTAGAAGGTTCTTATACTTTCAAAGATGTGACTTGGGCCGATTTTGTCATGGGCGCAAATTATAGACTTTATTCATTGAATTCTGAGGGTACTTTATTTGCCACCCAGGAAAATGGTGATGAATTTTCCATCAATGAATATGGAGGTTATTTACAAGGCTCCAAAAGATTGATCAATGACAACTTGAAAATAACAGCATCTGTTCGTTATGATAAAAACGAAAATTTTGATGGCCAATGGTCTCCTAGGCTATCGGCTGTTTACACAGCAGGCCAACATAATTTCAGGGCTTCCTACCAAACAGGTTTTAGAATTCCTACCACTCAGGACCAATATATTGATTTAATGACTCCACAGGCAAGATTGATCGGTGGTCTTCCATTTTTAAGAAACAGGTATAATTTCAATACCAATCCTGTCTATTCTTTGGCAACAGTGACCCAGTTTGGAGGAGCTATCCAGCAATTGGCTCAGAATCCTGCTTTCCAGCAAGAAGTATATGGAATAATTCGTGACCAATTCCCTCCAGGAACAGCACCAAATGACCCAGCATTATTGGCTGCTGTCGCACAGGCCATACCTGTAATTGCGGCACAAAGAAACCAAAACCTAAAACAAGAATACGAAGTAAGACCATTCCAGCCTGAAATAGTCAGATCCTATGAGATTGGTTATAAGAGTCTTGTAGCAGGTGATAAATTGATGATAGATGGATATTACTACTACAACAGGTTCGAGAACTTTATCGGAGGACAGGTACTTGTTCAGGATCGTAATCCAGGACCTGGGCCTGCTTCTACCCTTGGTTTGAACCTATTGAGTGCAAACACCAGAAATGTATTCTCCATGCCCGTCAACCGTCAGGAAATCATCAAATCTTATGGATGGGCTTTGGGAATGGACTATCAGTTACCTAAAAACTACACCATTGGTGGTAACGTATCATTCAACAAACTATCCAATATTGAAGATTTGGGTGGTTTCCAGCCTTCCTTTAACACGCCTGAATACAGGACCAACTTCACATTTGGAAACAGAAACATCGCATACAAAAACATCGGATTTGCGGTTGCTTGGAGATGGCAGGATGAGTTTGTATGGCAGTCTTCATTTGTAGCACCTGCTGTTACTACCCAGATGCTTTCTGTCATGCCCGCATTCAGCACCTTTGACGCGCAGGTGAGTTATAAACTCAAAAGCCTAAAATCCATCATCAAAGTCGGTGGATCCAACCTTTTCAACAGCACTGGATACCGTCAGGCTTGGGGTAACCCCACTGTCGGAACCATGTACTTTGTATCGCTTACATTTGATGAGTTCTTAAATTAATTGACCACTGATTCCTATAAAAAACCACCTCAAAAGGGTGGTTTTTTTCTTGTAACAAACATCACCGTCAACGAAGACAGAATTATTGAATTTTGTGGCTGGACTTGGGACATGGAATAGCATGTTCCCGAATTTTGTTAACTTCAAGATATCAATCAATGAAAAATACAGTACCGGAAATAGCCAAACGATACCTTCCCATTTTGGATTGGTTACCCCAATATAAGAGCAGTGAGCTTCAGGGTGACTTAACTGCTGGGTTGACAGTGGGCATCATGTTGATTCCTCAGGGAATGGCCTATGCCATGCTGGCCGGATTGGAACCAATTCACGGACTGTATGCGGTCACAGTACCCTTACTGCTTTATGCCATATTTGGGACATCCCGGCAATTGGCAGTTGGTCCTGTCGCCATGGTTTCCCTTTTGACAGCCGCCGGTATTGCAGGACTTAATGCAAGCTCCCCCGAACAATATCTGCTTTACGCCTTAACCTTGGCTTTTCTGGTCGGAATGATCCAATTTGGAATGGGCATTTTGAGATTGGGCTTCGTCGTCAATTTTCTTTCTCATCCTGTCATCAATGGCTTTACATCCGCAGCAGCCATCATCATCGGACTCAGTCAGGTCAAACACCTTTTTCGGATCGATCTTCCCAATTCCGAGCATATTCAGGAAATGGCAGTAGCCATCTTCCAAAATATAGGAGAAATCCACTGGATTACTTTTGGGATAGGACTCATTGGAATTATCATAATCAAATACGGTAAAAAAATCCATAAAAGCTTTCCAGCACCTTTGGTTGCGGTCATTGTCGGGATAGCTTTGGTATCAGGATTTGATTTGGCGGGGCTTGGGGTAAAAATCGTCGGGGACGTGCCAAGTGGTTTACCTTCGTTTTCAAGTCCTTCATTCGACCTGACAACTTGGAAGACACTGTTCCCGATAGCTTTTACAATTTCTTTGGTAGGATTTGCAGAGAGTTTTGCAGTGGCCAAGACCATTCAGGCAAAGCATAAGAATTACCGCCTGGATTCAAATCAGGAATTGGTAGGGTTGGGCATAGCTAACTTTGGAGCGGCCTTTTTTCAGGGATATCCTGTTACAGGTGGATTTTCTAGAACTGCAGTCAATAACGATGCAGGTGCGAAAACAACCATGGCTTCAATCATCAGTGCTTTTTTAATCGTTCTGACGTTGTTGTTTTTCACAGGATTATTCTACAATCTACCCAGTGCCATCTTGGCTGCTGTCGTGCTGGTTGCAGTTTCAGGCCTGATTGACCTCAAGCAACCTGTACATCTATGGCACAAAGACAAGTCTGATTTTTCCATGTTGATCGCAACATTTGTCATCACCTTGACCTTGGGAATTGAAATAGGGATCATTTCCGGAATGGCTCTTTCTTTATTGGTTGTGGTCTATAGGGCATCTCGACCGCATATGGCACAGTTGGGAAGAGTTCCCGGGACAAATATTTTCAGGAATATCGACCGTTTTCAAAACCTGGAGATCAAGGAGCATCTCCTGATGATTCGTATTGATGGGCCCATTTATTTTGCAAATGTGGAGTATATTAAAGATAAGCTGGAAAAATGGATTCTTGAAAGGAATGAAAAAGTGAAAATGATCGTATTCAATATGGAAAGCGTGACCAATATTGACAGTACAGGAGCCCACGAACTGAACGATTGGATTGTGACGTGGAGAAAATCAGGAATGGATGTCTGCATGTCAAGTATCAAAGGTCCTGTGAGAGATGTGCTGAACAGATGGGCTTTGCTGGAAGGTGTAGGTGCTGACCACATCTTCCTGGACGACAATACAGCCGTGTCTGCATTTGACCATGCCATTGATGATGATATTCTCGAAAAATATTCTCCTTATGCCACCCAATCCAATATCAAATAAATACAATATTCAAATAGCAAAGAATCTAACCACTCATCAACTCTTCAAAATCATCTCTGATGTAGATGATATTTCTTCTCAATTCTATCCACTTTTTCTTTTCCAACTGTTTGAGCAATCTTGAAATAACCTCCCGGGAAGTCCCCAATTCATTGGCAATTTCCTGATGGGTAGTATGAAGTTCATTGGATTTTTGCTGCTTCATTTTGGTGACGATGTAGCGCATTAATCTTTCATCCATCCTTTTGAAAGCTACCGCATCCAAAGCTTCGAGCATCTCCTGAAATCTGGTCTGATAGGTCAAAGCCACAAACTCCTTCCATTGCTTGAACTGACCTGTCCATTCCTCGTGCCTTTGGATAGGAATGCCAATCAATGTGGTTTTTTCTTCTGCTACGGCTTTGATTTCGCTGGGTTTGGAAGCCGAACAACAAGTCAATGACAATGCGCAGGTCTCTCCTGGCTCTAAATAATACAGGAAAAGTTCTTTCCCATCCTCATCCATGCGCAAAATTTTGATAGCTCCCTCCAAAATCACCGGAACCATTTTGATAAACTGACCTGGTTCGGTAATGGTTTTACCTGCCTGAAAAACATGGACAGTTCCATATTTCAGCATCGCATCCAAAAGATCCGGGTCAGTGATGTTTGGTAATTTCCCTTTAAGGTCTTCTAATTCCATATTAAAAATTATTATAAATTAATTGGTTTACTAAAATCAATTTAGTGATAATAGTTACATAAAAAAAAAAGCTGGAAGAAACATCCGGCTCTTTTCGATATACAAAACCAATTAACTTTTAGACTGTAAAGCCACCATCTATCAGATACATTTTTTAGCGGTAGCCAAACCAATCCCGCCTGCTCCACCTGTAATAAATGCTTATTTCCCTTTGAGAGTCATGATGCTTTATATTTTTGGTTTATCAAATTTATACATACCACTAATCATTTATCCCAAGAACAATCAGGAATTTAGATGACTTTCATCATAATTTTGCAAGAAATATTTATAGAAATTTGACCAACAATAATCCAAATCAATAAAGCCATGAAAAGAATAATCGTCCCTATTGATTTCTCCTCATACTCTGACAATGCGTTTTTGAGTGCACTCAAAATAGCACAGAAATCAAACAGCAGTATTACACTGATCAATGTGGTAAGTACTGAACTGGACTGGAAAAATCTTTCCAAAGAGAGGAAAAATCAAAACCAAAAAATACTGGATATGGAGGCTGAGGCAAAGGATAAATTAAGGGCATTTATCATGGACCATAAGCTGAATACCGTACCTGTCGAAGCAGTAGTTGAAGTGGGAGTTCCACATCAGGAAATTGTCGATACCGCGAATAAACATGCCGCCGATCTTATCGTGATCGGAGCCTATGGAATGGGCCATACCAACGAAAAATTTGTGGGTTCAAACCTCCAGAAAGTATTAAGGAATGCAGATTGCCCTGTTTTGGCCGTAAAAAAAGCCATGAATGGCAATGATCTTAGAAAAATGGCTTTTGCTTCCAAATTCAATGAAGATTCCAGACCTGCCTTTATGAAAATGAAACCTATCTTAAAGGATTTTCAAACATCCGTACATTTTCTTTTTGTGAATACACCATCTGATTTTATCAATTCAGGAGAGGCCGAAAGCAAAATGGATACTTATGCCAAAGGATTGGAGGACCATGTTATCCACAAACATGTCTATAGCCATAAAGAATCTGAAAATGGCATTGTGGAATTCGCTAAGAAAAATAAAATCGGCTTTATAGGTATTGCTTCCAATAACAGAAAAGCCAAATCTACCTATCAGATCGGTACAACTGACACTGTGCTGTTCAAGTCAGATATACCTGTGCTGAGTGTGAAAATGGTGTAAATATTATGAGTATCCGTAAATCCCTGAACTGGGTGGAGTGCATAACTCCGCCTTATTTTTTTCGAATTTTTAAAGGAATTCCCATCATAAATGCTTTGTTTTAATTACTTCGGACTTCCTACCATTTGCAAAAAAAAATGTTATCTATTGTCCAGAAAGCGGTCAATTGCTAACCTACATCAATCACATCCTTTTTCTGATGTTTCCAATGAATGACCGAACTTCCCAAATTATCCATACCTGATACTACCTGTTTGATCACATTGGTGAGTGTAGATACAGGAAATTCCATTGGATTGGTTTTTATTTTTTGGTAGAGTCCTGAAATGAATTTCTTGTATTGTCTGGCATTTTCACCCATCCAATCAGGGACCTCATCAGGGAAGTTTTCCTGAAGGGTATATTCCCTGATTTTTTTCAAAAATTCAAATGTAAAGCCTTTCAGTTTATCAAAGAATTCCCGCACAATTTTGTCTTCCTCATCCTGCATATCATTGATATTGTGCATGACATCTTTAAGGTCTTTGGCGCCATACACCATGGTTCTCAATGCCAACATCAAGGAGGTAAGTTTCCGTGCCTCCTCGATGCTTAGATTTTCCTCCTGAACCTGAAGATGGTATTTGGTCAGTTCATCTTCCAGATTTTTGATTTCCTTATATTGTTCCGCAAGATCATGAGGCTGTTGGAGGATTTTTTTCCAAATAGAAACATTACCTTTTTCACTTTCTCCTACATTCCATACATTGATCATAAACTCAATTGTCTTTTCGAAAGCTAAATTGATGTCTTTTTCCAATGCGGCTATCGCTGCTTCGGGCACTTGTGGGTTTACATTTTTGGTGTAAACTGAAACTCCTTTTGGTTCGAATTGAGAAAACCGATTTTTGAGCCATTTCTCTAATTTTGAAATGAAAGGAAAAAACAGGACAATCCCTATCATATTGATGATCGTATTGAGTAGCACCAACTCCATTAGCGGGTCTGAAATAGAAAAAACAGACATGGTAATGTCAATCAAAGGTCTGATGAAAGAAAAAACCAGTAATCCTGTTATCACATTAAAAAGGAAATGTGCCAATGCCAGTCGCTTTTTGTCGGCAGGTCCGTTTAGGGATCCTATACCCACGGTGACAGTAGTTCCTATATTGGCCCCAATAATCAAAACCGCACCCTCTGTCAGCTCAATCACACCTGCACTCATGGCACTTAAAATGATTACCACCATGGCCGAGCTTGATTGGATCAGGGCAGTAATGACAAGCCCGATCACAAGGTATATCCAAAGACCATAAGCATGAAATTCACTCAGGTCAATTTGATCTGCTATTGCTTCGATGGCCGTTTTCATAAAATCCAGCCCTAAAAACAACAGACCGAAGCCTACTGAAAACGCCCCTAAATTCCTAAGAATTGGTCTGCTTGAAGCAAATAAAAACAACAGACTGCCTATGCCTAAAAAAGGCATGGAAAAAGCTGCAACGCTCAATTTAAAACCCAAAGTGGCGACAATCCATGCTGTGACTGTCGTTCCCAAATTAGCACCCATAATAACTCCAATGGCATTTTTTAAATTAATGACCCCCGCACCCAAAAATGCCAGGACCATCAGCGTAACCAATGAACTGCTTTGCAGAATTGCGGTAATCAGCGTACCAACAAGGATTCCTTTCCAAGCCGTATCAGTGAATTTTTGGAGTAAATGCCTGAATGATTTGCCGCCAAGTTCTTTGATTGCTGTTTCCAATTGGTGCATTCCCCAAAGGAATAAACCAATGCCTGCCAAGAATTTCCAAAAATCAAAAATTTCATCTTGAATCATCGGTGTTGGGTTTTTAATGGTAATACAGCAAAACCTTTAAGACAAATATAAATAGTTGAAGGTACTATAGAGAAAAACAATGAATTACATTTCAGGCTTCTTTTTAAATCTTTTCATCTTCCGTGGATTATACCAAAGGTAAAAGCCTGTAAAGCATAGAAAAATCAATCCCAAAGAAGTCAATGTACTATAAATGATTTTGGAATTTTCGGAATCAGAATCCATCAAAAAATCCAATATACTGCCATCATGTATTTTCTCCACCAAGTGAGAATTCCGCTGTTTGATGGATAATACCTCCCCGGAAAACCCATCAATCTGTATTTCAGTAAAATGTTTCTTGAAAACAATTTTGGCTATTCCTTTGTCAGGACGTACATCCACCCTATCAATCAAGTCACTTTTCCCAATGCTGTCTCTCATAAAAGTCTGACCTGTGATGATCATCTGTTCCAAACTGATCCAATCTCCCGGGTTTTCGACTTTTGTGGTTTGGGTTTTTGGGATCAGTTTCATTTCCTTTTTCCAAGCTAGGAGAATTGCAGTGATTCCGATGATCAATAAAAAAATAACGAATGTGATACTGACCAATTTATGTATCCTTCTGTGAATCCTTGTATTTCTGGCTGTTTTGGAAATGTTAATCATGTACTCCGTATTGAGGGGCAATATATTTCTAATTGTAAGGGTAAAAAAACACTATCCTATTAACGGTGATATTCATTGGTTGATCAGTGAAAAACCACATTGGCAAGTTTCATGGCTTCTGTGAATTCAATTTTATTCAGGTTGAGGGCAAAACCATTGTCTTCCAATATCGCAATCAAGGATTCGGTAGCTACATTTCCCACCAATTCATCTTCTGCAAATGGACATCCTCCAAATCCTTTGATGGCTCCGTCAAATCTTTTGCAACCGGCCTGAATTGCCGATGCAATCTTTGGTTTCAATAATTGTGGATTGGTATGTAAGTGGAGGCCGAATTCAATTTGAGGGAATTCAATCGAATTGACCGAATATAACTTGGAAATCAACTCAGGTGTGGCAGTACCGATGGTATCGGCAAATGAAATGATTTTGATTCCCAAATCATCCAAGTGATGAACAAACCTAGCCACCAACTCAGCCGAAAACGGATCTCCGTAGGGATTCCCAAATCCCATGCTCAGGTAAGTCACCAAAGTTTTACCTTTTATCTCGCAAAGGTTTTGGATTTCTTCCACTGTTTCCAATGCCTCACTGATGGATTTATTGGTATTTCTTTGCTGAAAAGTCTCCGATACCGAAAGCGGAAAACCCAGGTAATCAATTTCTTCAAAATGAAGTGCATCCTCGGCACCTCTCCTATTGGCAACAATACCCAACAGTTTGGATTTGGCATCAAACAAATCAAGTAGTGACAAAACCTCTTCCGTATCCCGCATTTGAGGCACCGCTTTTGGACTTACAAATGAGCCGAAATCAATGGTATCAAACCCAACCTGCAAAAGCTGATTGATATAAGCAGCCTTGATTGCGGTATCTATAAATCCACTCCGCCCCTGCATGGCATCCCTCGGGCATTCGATCAATTTAATCATGGCTCGAAATTAGGAATATGGGAGAAAAGGAACAAATGGAAGGAAAAAGACCATATTCAAATGGCCTCACACCCCTATTTTTTTAATTTTTGAATTCTTATCCGCCTTGGCGGATCCAACATCGAATGATGAACTATTCGCACGCAACCAATCTACAGTCAAGCAGGCCTTCCAATCTTCCAATCTAAAACACCTCCTTAGCAATCCTATACGTCGCATCTGCCTTACTCATGGTGTAATAATGCAAAACCCTTGTGCCATTCGATACAAGCTCCTTGCTTTGTTCTATAGCCCATTCTATCCCTACCTGCTTGACTTCTGCATTGGTCTTGCATTTTTCAAGTTCGTCCATTAGTGGATCAGGAAGATCTAAAAAGAAAGTCCTCGGAAGCATGGATATTTGTCCCAAAGTGGTAATTGGTTTCAATCCCGGAATAATCGGAACGGTAATTCCCAATTCCCTCACTTTTTTCTCAAATTCGAAGAATTTTTGGTTATCAAAAAACATCTGTGTAACAATATATTCGGCACCTGCATCGACTTTTTCTTTCAGAAATTTCAGGTCAAACTTCATACTCGGCGCTTCAAAATGTTTTTCAGGATATCCGGCCACTCCTACACAAAAGTCTGTGTGGAAACCCGTCTCAGTTTCTTCATGTAGGTATTTACCATGATTCATACCATATATTTGAGTGACGAGGTCTTTGGTATATTCATGGCCATTTGTCTCAGCTACAAATTTCCCCTCATTTTTTGGTGCATCACCTCTCAAGGCAAGTACATTTTGAACACCTATAAAATTGAGATCAATGAGGGCATTTTCTGTTTCCTCTTTGGAAAATCCGCCACAAAGCATATGGGGAACAGCCTCAACATTGAATCTGTGCATAATCGCCGCACAGATCCCAACTGTTCCCGGTCTTTTCTTGGTGCTGACTTTTTCGAGTAAACCATTGGGATGCTTTTTATAAATAAACTCTTCCCTATGGTAAGTCACATCCACAAAAGGTGGCTTGAATTCCATCAAGGGCTCAATTCCTGTCAACAACTCATTAAGGCTCTGCCCCTTCAATGGGGGTAGGATTTCAAATGAAAAAAGTGTTTTTTCAGATTGATCGATATATTCTGTTATTTTCATATATTATTTTTCCTGTATCTGTAATGAAGGGGAATATCCTAAATTCGGTGACAACCATCTTTCTGCCTGCGCTTTGCTCACTCCTTTTCTTTTGGCGTAATCTTCTACCTGATCCTCCCCTATTTTTCCCAATCCAAAATATTTGCTTTCGGGATGTCCAAAGTAAAATCCGCTTACCGAAGAAGTGGGATACATGGCATAGCTGTCTGTTAAAGTAATTCCGGTTTTATTCTCCACCTGAAGCAGGTCAAAAAGTGTCCTCTTTTCTGAATGTTCCGGACATGCAGGGTATCCCGGTGCTGGACGAATCCCCAAATACTCTTCTCTGATCAAAGAATCATTGTTGAGATTCTCATTTTTGGCATATCCCCATAGATCTTTTCTGACGACCTCATGCAGATATTCTGCACCTGCCTCGGCCAGTCTGTCTGCCAATGCTTTCAGCATAATATCATGGTAGTCATCATGTGTTTCTTGGAACTGTGCCAATTTAGCTTCAATCCCCCAACCAGCTGTGACAGCAAAGCCACCCAAATAATCAACCTTATCCGGATGGATATAATCCGCGAGAGAACGGTTGGGCACTCCTTTTCCTTTTTTGCCCTGTTGACGAAGGAAATGGAATTTAAAGGAAGTTTCTTTTCCATTATCCAGTACTGTTACATCATCCTCCTCTCTTTTCACAGGGAACAAACTGACAATAGCCCTAGCAGAAATCCATTTTTCTGCAATCAGCTCGTCCAACATGCTATTGGCATCAGCAAGCAGTTTTTTAGCTTCATTGCCAACAATGGGATCTTCCAAAATCTTGGGGTATTTGCCTGAAAGCATCCAGGTGCTGAAGAATGGCGTCCAATCTATATAATTCCGGAGAATGGACAGGTCCAATTCTTCCCAGACCTTTTCACCAAGTTGTTCTGGAACCAATGGTTCGTAATGCTCCCAATCGATGTAAACAGGATTGGCTTTGGCTTCTTCCAAAGTGGCCATTTGCTTGACCATTTGTTTTGCCTCATGTTCTATCCGAAGCTGTCTGTAGGTTTCTTTGATTTTGATTTTGTAATCAGACTTTGTCTCTTCACTGATCGCCTCACCTGCAATCGGCACCGACTTGGAAGCATCGGTCACATGCACCACAATCCCACTATACACCGGGTCTATTTTGACCGCTGTATGGATTCTTGATGTGGTAGCTCCACCAATCAACAATGGAATATCCATTCCCTGTCTTTCCATTTCCGAAGCTACGTTCACCATCTCATCCAAGGAAGGCGTAATCAACCCGCTTAGCCCTATGATATCCACCTGATTTTTGATGGCCTCATCAATGATTTTTTGGGCATCGACCATGACACCTAAATCAATAATTTGATAACTGTTGCAGGCCAGGACAACACCCACAATATTTTTACCAATATCATGCACATCCCCTTTGACCGTAGCCAAAAGGATTTTTTTGATGCTGCTCTGTTCCGAATTGTAATCAAGGTCTCCCACTTTGGGCATAAATGGCTCTAGATACGCCACTGCTTTTTTCATTACCCTGGCAGACTTCACCACTTGGGGAAGAAACATTTTGCCTTCTCCAAACAGATCCCCAACCACATTCATTCCATCCATCAATGGCCCTTCAATCACTTTCAATGGACTTTTATAAGCAATTCTTGCTTCTTCTGTATCTTCAATGACAAAGTCTATGATACCTTTGACCAAAGCATGTTCAATTCTTTTTTCGATGGGATCATTCCTCCATTCTTCATTGACCACTTCCTTTTTTCCGGATGCTTTGACAGTTTCGGCAAATGTCAGCAATGCCTCGGTCGCATCCTCATTTCTATCAAAAAGGACATCTTCGACTTTCTGCAAGAGATCTTTTGGAATATCATCATACACCTCCAGCATCGAAGGATTGACAATCCCCATATCCATTCCATTACGGATGGCATGATAAAGAAAAGCAGCGTGCATGGCCTCTCTCACAGGATCATTTCCCCTAAATGAGAAACTGACATTACTTACTCCTCCACTAACTTTGGCACCGGTAAGGTTCTGCTTGATCCATTGGGTGGCGTGAAAAAAGTCCAGGGCATTTTTCCTGTGCTCATCCATTCCGGTAGCTACCGGAAAAATATTGGGATCGAATATTATGTCATGAGGATTGAACCTGACTTCATTGACAAGGATGTCGTAGCTCCTTTTACAAATATCAATTCTCCGCTGATAGGTATCTGCCTGACCGGCTTCATCAAATGCCATGACCACCACAGCGGCGCCAAATTTTTTAATAGTCTTTGCCTGATGGGTAAATTCTTTTTCTCCGTTTTTCAAGCTGATGGAATTGACAATGCCTTTTCCCTGAACGCATTTCAAACCTTCCAGGATGATCTCCCACCTTGAGCTATCGATCATAATGGGAATTCGGCTGATTTCCGGTTCGGAGGCTATTAGGTTCAGGAATTTTTTCATGGCGACGACACCATCAAGCATCCCTTCATCCATACACACATCCAAAATCTGAGCTCCGCCCCTCACCTGATCCAATGCCACTTCCAAAGCCTCATCATAAAGTCCGTTCAGAATCAATCGGGCAAATTTCTTGGAGCCGGTTACATTGGTTCTTTCTCCTATGTTGACGAAATTGATTTCAGGAGTGAAAACCAAAGGCTCCAAACCTGAAAGTTTCATTACGTTATGTTTTTGGATTCTACTCATCTAATGTTGATACAAAATCAAGTTTTCTTGGGCTATATTTCTGTGCGGTCTGAGCTATTGCTGCAATATGTTCAGGCGTAGTGCCACAACATCCCCCCAAAATATTGATCAAACCATCTTTTAGGAATTCTTCTACTTGGGCTGCCATTTCTGTTGCGTCTTGGTCATACTGCCCAAACTCATTCGGAAGTCCAGCATTGGGATAGGCACTAACAAGGAATGGTGCATTATCTGCCAAGACTTTTAAATATGGTCTTAATTCTTTTGCACCCAAGGCACAATTTAATCCCACACTGAACAAGGGCACATGCGATACAGAAATTAAAAAAGCTTCTGTGGTCTGCCCTGACAATGTCCTGCCTGAAGCATCCGTGATGGTTCCTGAAATCATGATAGGAATCCCACCATCCTCCGGATTTAAAGGAATATTTCTTTCTTCAAACACCTCCTGAATGGCAAATAAAGCGGCTTTAGCATTTAGTGTATCAAAAATTGTCTCTACCAATAATATATCAGAACCTCCATCCAATAATCCCCGAACCTGTTCTTTATAAGCCTCCGAAAGCTGATCGAAAGTGATTGCCCTGTATCCTGGGTCATTGACATCAGGAGAAATTGAAGCTGTTCTATTGGTAGGGCCAAGAGCACCTGCTACAAATCTTGGTTTATCGGGGTTTTTGGCTGTAAATTCATCTGCTACTTCCCTGGCAATTTTGGCAGACTGGAAATTAATCCGGTATGCAAGATTCGAAAGTCCATAATCTTCCTGGGCAATTGAAGTACCGCTAAAAGTATTTGTTTCAATAATATCAGCACCCACTTCGAGATAAGCTGTATGTATTGCTTTGATAATGTCCGGCCTGGAAATGGAAAGTAAATCATTATTGCCTTTCAGGGGCTTTGGATGCCGGGCCAACTCAGGCGTTCTAAAATCCTCCTCGGACAATTTGTACCGCTGAATCATGGTACCCATGGCACCGTCAAGGATAAGGATTTTTTTATTTGCCAGGAAAATCAATTGCTCGCTTCTATTCATAATAATCTTCGAATAATAAAAGCTTATGCGAGCTAGAACCGGATGAAAAAGAGATTTTAACGTCCGCTCATCTTCTCCCGCCATTTGCGGAATGGGAATTAGCACCTTGTATTTTCAGGTTGCTAAGACGTCTCAGGGCCCTTCCCTCGGTCTTTCTCGATAAGCAATATCAAAGGTAATCCCAATTCTTCAATATTGTCAACTTTTTACTTAATTCTTCAATAAATCTATCATATTCCTATTGGATTCTATTTTTGATTGCCGATTAAATAAATCACCATCACACCTATTTGATTTACCGAATTGTACCCTTAATTTATGAATTCATTCAAAACCATTAATCTTTCTACTTATATGAAAAATCTTCTTTCAATTACCCTTTTGCTGATTTTAATCTCATGTTCTCAGCCTTCAAACGATCAAAACATTGAAACCCCGATTGCTGATTCGTGGGATGCCGAAAAGAGGGTTACAGAACTTGGATTAGAACTTCCCCAGCCTAGTTCCCCGGTGGCCAACTATGTAAATGCAGTAAGGACAGGAAATCTACTGTTTTTGTCAGGGAAAGGGCCAAATCTTCCTGAAGGAGGGTATGTTACTGGAAAAGTCGGTCTGGATCTGACCGTTGAAGAAGGAAAGGAAGCTGCAAGGTTGGTTGGCATCAGTCAATTGGCGGTATTAAAAGCAGAACTTGGAAACCTCAACAGGGTCAAAAGGGTGGTGAAAGTTTTGGGAATGGTCAACTGTGGACCGGAATTTACAGAGCAGCCACAGGTCATTAATGGTTTTTCTGATCTGATGGTGGAAGTTTTCGGAGAAAAAGGAAAGCACGCCCGTTCAGCTGTAGGGATGAACGCTTTGCCGTCAAATATAGCTGTTGAGATTGAGCTGATTGTTGAAATAGAAGATTAGGGCCTAACTCCTACACTGAACTGAAGATAAGGATTAGCCATATATTGGTACATTGAAAATTCTTCCAACCTGTAATTTGAAAGCGGGAGTTCATAACCTCCATGTACACCCAAAATAATCTTTGATGAGGAGTTTGAGGAAATAGGAATTCCATAAGAAAGGTAAATTTCAGGTTTTGCCATTAAACCTGCATTTCTCAAAAATCCATCATGTAGTGGCTCCTCAAATAGCCTTGGAAAATCAGGTTTTTCGTTTGATAAAAGACTGTACCTGATATTTGCAAAACCCAACCCACCTAAACCACCAAGTTCAAGATTTCTTCTTTCGAAAAATTTCATGCCCAAATTTGCATAAAACCTCAGGCTATTCAAAGTATGGCTTTTAGATTCATTCGCCTGACCTGCCAAGCCTAAATTATAAAAATCAAATCCATATAGAAATCCTTTAGATTCCCCTAATATTTTTAATGCCCAATTATTGGGCCTTCCTGTAAAAGGCTGAAGTCCGTTTTCTTCCAACTTCTTATTGAATCCCTCGGGTCTGGTAAAATGCATCCCGTATATCAGGTGGGCACCAAGCGAGGCATCTTTATAGAAATAATTGTGGTCGGGAAGGGAAATTCCCATACCAAGCCTGAAAAAAGCACCACTCTGAATACTACTGAAGCTAATGTCCTTCATATTCCAGGAATCTTCAAAAGGGCTGAATGAATATCCAAATCTCGCCAACAGCTCAAACGCCTCTTCTCTTCCCGGAATAGGAAGATCATAGGTCATTTGAAAGCCAATTTCGGTAAGAAAACCTGACATGTTCAGTGTACCCTTGTGCAAATTGCCTTCCCTTAGAATATAACCGTGTTCGGGATTCTGTAAGAATCCATTCAGGGAATTAACCTCATTTTCCCTTAACATTTGAAAATTTACAAAACCTGAACCAAACGACATGTAATGAATTAACTGGAAATTACCTTCCTCTGTAAAGGCAAAACCAACGTTTACATAAAATCTTGTGGTTTGATAATCTATTTCATAATTATTGAATTGTGATTTAAGTCCATGATTTTGAAATAATTCCACACCTAAGATAAAATCATTGAAACGGGTCAAATAGCCAACACTCAAATTGGAGTAGCTGTTTCGCATGGGAGTAAGCCCCTTATCTTCAAGCATTTTATTAAATTCCCTGAGGTTTGCACCCGTCTTTCCAAAAGTGGTGTACATAGTAGTTCTATTGGTCCTTTCAGACTGACCATGTAATGGGATGATACAAGAAAAAGAAAATATGATTAGGAGAAACGCTCTCATGAATTTCAATTTGATCCCAAATTTATTATTAAAAGCGTAATTGAACCTAAGTTTCATCAAAATTATGGCTCCAGAAATTTCAGAATTTTGGTGTAAAGATTGTCCGGATTGAAAGGCTTGGGTATATAGTCATCCATTCCTACTTTTTCCAATTGTTCTTTGACTTCAATCAATGATGATGCCGTAAGCGCAATGATCGGTATGTTTTTCTTTTTTGAATCTGGGAAAGACCTTACAAATTCAGCTACCTGAAAACCATCTTTATCCGGCATTTGCAGATCAAGTAAGATCAAATTGAAATCCTGCTTTTCAAATGCACTGATGGCTTCGTTTCCATCATTGGCCATCACAACCTCTCCAACCCCCCATTTTTTGAGGAATTTTTTGATCATGATCTGATTGACTAGATTGTCCTCAGCAACAAGAATTCTGGCATTTTGAAGGATCTTATATCCGTCTTCATTCCCTTTGGGTGAAAGTATATCATTTGACTTGGTCTTTTCAAAAATGATGGTAAAAGTAAACCTTGTTCCACCTTCCGGCCTATTGTATGCTTTGATTTTGGAACCAAAAAGCTCCACCAGTCTTTTGACAATGGCCAATCCAAGACCTGTTCCTCCATACTTTCTGGTAGTCGCAGTACTTGCTTGGGTAAAAGCCTCAAATACCAGGTCCAGTTTTTCTTTGGGAATTCCAATACCGGTGTCTTCAAAGTCAAACTTAATAGCAATAAAGTCCTTGTCTTCTTTTTCACCGGTCAGCCTGATTTTCACACTCCCCTGCTCTGTAAATTTAACTGCATTTGAAACAAGGTTATTGACTATCTGACCCAATCTGACAGGATCTCCTATCAGATTTTTTGGCAAATTCGGATCAGATTCAAATAAAATGTCAAGTGATTTTTCTCTGGCCTGATAAGAATAGGAATGTAAAATCCTGTGGAACACGTTATTTAGTTCAAAACTCACCTTTTCCAATTCAACCTTGCCTGAATCGATCTTACTGTAATCAAGGATATCATTGATCAGTCCAAGTAGATTTTCTGCAGAAAACTGAAGTGTTCTCAGATTTTCCAATTGATCCGGCCGAGGATTATCTTCAATCAGGAGATGGGACATTCCTATAACAGCATTCATTGGCGTCCTGATTTCATGGCTCATAATGGACAAAAACTGGGACTTGATATTGGAGGCCTGTTCGGCTTTTTCTTTTGCAAGAAAAAGCTCTTTTTGCGCCTCTTTCAACTTTGTAATATCCCTGGCAATCCCGGTGTAGTAAATCTGATTCCCCTCATCATCAGATACCAGTTTGCCATTTGAACTAAAAATCTTATAAAATCCTTCACGATGCCTGAGCTTGAATTCATGGTATTGGGTTTTTTGGAAGAAATCAGGTTCGTCCCGGCTTTTTTCAGCAAACCCGGTCAGATCCTCAGGATGTAGAAAATCGGTCAGTTTCTTACCCATTACATAATCAGGAGAATAACCCAAAAACTGCTTGACATTGGGAGATATATAGGTTATGGTCATGTCAAGTGCCAAAGAAAAAATGATCTCAGTTGATTCTTCGACCAACCTCCTGTATTTCTCCTCATTCTTTTTCAGGTCCTCTTTAGCCTGTTGCTCTTCGTTGATGTCTCTTAAAATACCAAGAGCATACTCTACCTCTCCTCCATAATTGATCGGTCTGACGGTAATCTCATATACCCGCTTTCTGAAAACAATGTGTTTTTGAACAATCTCATTTTTCAATAAAGCCTTGGTTACCAACGGCTGAATTTCATTCAGATTCTTTTTATGGACTTCTGATAAAGTCTTTCCTTCAAAGTCCGCAGATGTCATTCCCCAATCCACAAAGTTTGTCCCTTGCGCAACGATATATCTGAGGTCTCTATCAATAAGAAACACGCTAGTTCCCGGAATATTTGAAGCCAATACCCTGTATCGTTCCTGACTTCTCAGAATTTCCTCCCTGTTTATCTTTCTTTCTGTGATGTCCTGGATGATGCCCTCATGCATCAAAATTTTACCTTCTGAGTCATAAACCTCCCTGGTCCTGTCCTCCACCCATCTTACCGATCCGTCTGGTTTTTGTATCCTGTATTCCCCGGAAAAAGCCGGAATTCCCTCTTCTGATTTTTTTGAATTATGGAAATCCAACAACATGTCCACATCATCCGGATGGACCAGTTTTAGAATACTTGTTTTTGATTCTATCAGCTTTGGGGAGCTATAGCCGAACTGCCGGATATTATCAGATATATACATTATCCTGAAATTTTCATTCGGATCAACAGTGAATAGTACAGCAGGACTGTTTTCCACTATCATCTGCGCCTTTCTTGCTATTGCTTCCTGTTTAACCTGAATGGATAGGTTTCTGATGATAAAAGAATATCCTATTTCCTCCTGATCATCATTGAGGAAATGCTGAACGGTCACTTCATGAAGTTCCGCCTCACCCCCACCTGACCTCAGGTCCATCTGTTCTCTAAAACTTTCCTCTGGTCCCAATGATTTCAGAGATTCTTCAATTCTTCTGCCTCCGGGGATAAGAAATTCAAACAGGTCTGTGATTTTACCTTCATATTTCTCATCATCGTTTATCTGGCATTCCTTTAGACCTGCCCTATTGATATAAATGATATTAAAGTCATTATCTGTCACAAAGATCGGGTCACTGACCTGTGCCAGAATTTGCGACTGAAGTTTGAGATAGTTTTCAGCATCCCTTTTGTGGGTGATATCAGTGCAATACCCAAATACCTCTACTTCCTCGCTTTCGGTAGATCTTCTGACCTGAATACTGTAATTGATGTACTTTTCCTTGCCCACTTTGGTATTTGTAGAAAAAGTCCCTGTCGAAGAACTTAGCCTATTAATCGCCTCATGGAAATTTTCCAAAAAATCGATTCTATCTTTCTTGGATATCTTGGTGATAAACTGCGAAAAGCTGGCGGAATCCACTTCATCTTCCAGATCAAAAATCCGCTTCAAACCATTGGAAAAAAAAAGTCTCTTTTTGGAATTACTATATCTCCAAGAGCCCGATTTTGCCAAAATCTCTGTAGAAGCCAATAACTTTTCATTTCGATCTAAACTTCTTTTTATGGCTCTGTTGATAAAACTGCCGGCATAAATATCACCAAGTTGCCTTAGTACATATTCATCTTTTTCGTGCCAATCCCTCTTTTCACGAACTGCATCAAGGCCAAAAAAACCTATTAATCTGTTTTCTGAAAATATAGGGATCAATACGAATGATTTGATACCCTGTTGTTGATATACTGCTCTTTCCTGCGCAAATTTTTCCGCCATAAGGTCCACATCAGGTACCACCAAAATATCACCTTTGGTCAAACTCTCAATGGTAAGGTCATCCTCCTTAAATGGAATATTCTTTAAATACTGTATTTGAGGGTCTATGCCTTTTCCGGACCATTCATAGACATTTTCGATTTCATGAAGATCTTGGTGGACCAAAAAAATGTAAGATCTATCCGCCTTTTCAAATTCACCGAGCATTTTTAAGGACAATCTGAAAACGTTGTCAATTTCATCAAAATCTGCATTTACAAATTTTGCGGAAATCCTGTTGATCAGGTTTTCAAGTTCAAACCTTTTTTGGAGTGACTTTTTGGCTTTATAATATTCCGTGACATCCCTAGCGCTGAAAAGAATACCTTCAACCAATGGATCATCAAGAAGGTTTTTGGAGTAGCTCTCGATAAAAACCTGCTTACCATCGGGTTTATTTATCCAAAAGTTGATATTAACCTCTTTATCTGATAAAAAAACATCTTGAAGATTGCCTTCTTCAATCACAATAATTCCCCGATCAACAAACTCTTTATAGCTTTTACCAATGACTTTCGATGGCTCAACTCCAAGTTTATCAATGATCGCTGAACTAATGAATTTATATATACCATCCTTATCGAGGATTGCCAGCATATCATGGCTATGCATCAATATACTCTCAGCCAAATGTAAATCCCTAAATGTTTTTAAGGATCGATTTCCACTTTTATTATTCTTGGGGAGGCTCTCAAAAGAAGGGTCAAACTTATGGATTTTCCCAACACAGATTAATTTTTCTTTGTCGTTCGAAAATCCAATAAAGTTCCAATGGTATTTTATTTTACCTCCATTGACTTGCTCCAGCTCAGAAAAAATTTCAATATTCGGTAAAGATCCATTTTCGAAATATCCGTCCAACATTTCATGGGACTGATTTTCCCTGATCACTTCCTTCCAAAGTGTCGGTAATTTGATAAAATTGGCTTTGAAGTATTGATTAATCAGGTCAATACCCTGTTTGGTAATGACCATCACAGGATCTTTTAATTGATCAAAAAAAGACCTTAAGTCAAAGTTTTCCTCTCTACTCATACCTGGCAAATAAAAACTATGATGCATATTATTTTTGCATCTTATATCATGGGTGATATTTTCAGGCAATATACTATTTATGAAACGGAATAATAATCAAATTATAAACAAAAACAATCAACATGTTAATATTTAAATTCTATCTGGATTTACTATTAATATCCACTCATTCTGTGCTAGGCCAATCCGAGGGGGAAAATAAAAAACCTATTTTCTGGCATGATGTCCCGGATTGAATAGCTTTCAGAGCAGAAAAACTAAAACTTGAGGAACATCTTGAAACAGGGTATAAAGTGAAGATAGTGTCAAGTATTCATAATTATTTAACTATATCACTATTAAATAGCATAAATAAGTAATCAAAATTAAAAAATACCCTCTATTGGGTATTTTTTAAGTAATTTAATTAAGTACATTTGAATACTTTGTAGAGTTTCTCTATATAAGTGTTTAAGTTCAAATAAGGGTTAGTCCCAACAATTAAAGGTCTCTGCTGTTTGCAGAGACTTTTTTTGCATTAAAAAAGGCCTGCGTTTCGGCAGGCCTTTTATTTTAATTTTTTTTTAATTTGAGGGAGTTTCCTCTACCTCTACAGAAGTCGAATCAATTTCGATTTCAATCACTTCTACTTCTTCAACTTCAACTTCAGGAGCAGTTTCTTCAACAGGAGTAACTTCAGCTTCAGATTCTTCAGTTGTTTTGTTGCCACAAGATGCCAATAGGGCTGTTGCGGCAAGCGTCATCGCAAGGATGGTCTTTTTCATAATTGATGATTTTTTTAAGTCCTCACCGGACAATTATATATGCATAAAATGTGTGCCAATTTTTATAAATATTTCATTTCACTAAAAATATATTTTTATTTTTAGTAGAACTTTAAAACACTAAGAGTCAGTGATTTTATAGTCCATTTGATTATGATAAACATATCAATTTAAGTGGAATTTGTTGAGACCATTAAGAAGCGTAATTTTGGTCGATGAATAAAGACCTGAGGATTGTGTATATGGGAACCCCGGACTTTGCGGTTCCTTCATTAGAGCTATTAGTAAAAGAGGGCTGGAATGTGGTTGCTGTGATTACTGCACCTGACCGACCAAAAGGAAGAGGACAAAAACTCATTCCATCCCCTGTTAAGGAAACAGCCCTCAGACATCAAATTCCGGTACTTCAACCAACCAATCTGAAGTCCGATGAATTTTTGGAAGAACTCAAAGGATACCAAGCGGACATTCAGGTGGTCGTAGCTTTCAGAATGTTGCCCGAAGTCGTTTGGAATATGCCACCACTTGGTACATTTAATCTCCATGCATCCCTATTACCAAACTACCGGGGGGCGGCTCCTATCAATTGGGCCATCATAAATGCAGAAAAGGAAACCGGTGTGACCACCTTTTTTCTCAAGCATGAAATTGATACGGGAAGTATTATTTTTCAGGAAAAAGAACCAATTTATCCTGAGGACAATGTGGGCACTCTTTATGAACGGTTGATGAAAAAGGGTGCATCATTGGTTTTGAAAACAATTGAAGCTGTGGCCGGAGGTAATGTTACCACCGAACCACAAACAGATAGTGGAAATCTCCAACATGCTCCTAAAATCTTTAAAGAAACCTGTGAAATAGACTGGAACATGTCTGCTGAAGAAATCCATAATTTTGTAAGAGGTCTTTCGCCATACCCTGCTGCTTGGACCAAATTCCAAGAGAAAATATGTAAAATCTTCAAAACTGAAGTATCAGATAAAGTCCTTTCTAATCTAAACACAGGAGAGTTTCTTTCTGATGGCAAGACAAATTTGTTTTTTCAAACAGGAAAGGGCAATCTTAAAATCCTTGAGCTACAATTAGAAGGAAAAAAGCGAATGGGGATAGAAGAATTTTTAAGGGGAAATAAAGTTTGACCTATCAAAAATTAATATTGCAGATCTTACCATGAATATTTGTTTATAGACTCAAAAAAAAGGAAAAAGAATTTGAAAACCCCGACAATTGTCGTAAATTTATTGACAGTTAAACAATCGGAGAAAATGGATAATCTATTGAGTGATTTTGAATCGCCTTACACTAAAGCCCCAAGATTGACCCAAAAGTTGATCATCAAAAGCAGGGATGGGATTTCTTTTGGGGAGTTTGAGTACTTTTTGGACAGAAGTCCAATCTATATTGAAGAATGGGCGGGTTTACTTCATTTATCAGATCGTACGCTTCAGCGATACAAAAAAGACAACAAATCCTTTGAATCCATTCATTCAGAGAGGATTTTAGACCTTTTTATGCTATTCAAATTTGGCGAGGAAGTGTTTGGAGACAAAAGCACTTTTCAATCGTGGCTTCATGACCAAAATATCCCTTTGGGTAATGTCACTCCATTATCACTATTGGACACTTCATTTGGGATTGTGCTGGTTAAAGAAGAATTGGGCAGAATCCAACATGGCATCTTTGCATGATTGTATTCAGGCTGTCCACCAGTATTTATGCTGAAAATCTAAGTGGCAAAGGGGCGGAACTTTATGGAGGAAGATGGAACAGTATTGGAACTCCCGTTGTCTATTCTGCTTCTTCCAGGGCTTTGGCAATGGCAGAAGTAGCTGTTCATCTGCATTTTCAAAAAATCCCGAAAGATATGATGATGGTTGAATTATACCTTCCCGAGGATTCAATGACTTCATTACCCATACAGGAATTAAATGCAAATTGGGAAATGTTCCCCTATTCCTATCATACCCAGAAAATCGGTGACGATTTTATCCAAGAAAACAGGTTTTTAGTTATCAAAGTACCATCTGCTGTGGTAAAGGGGGATTATAATTTTTTGATCAATCCCAGACACATTGAACTCCAAAAGATCAAAATAGTGAATATCTCTCCGTTCAGGTTTGATTCCAGAATTTTTTCAAAAGAAGGGTGAATCTATTCCATTTCCACAGGTAGTTCCTCGATATTTTTTTTAAATTGTAGCTTTAAACCAACCCCAGACAATATGAAACATATTATCAAACTTTTGACACTTGTTATATTCTTAATCCCGACAGTGGATTCCCATGCCCAATTTGCAAAACAACTTAAAAGAGCTGCAGAAAGAGGGGTCAGTCGGGCTATCGAACGAAAAGTAGAAAGTGAAATGGAAAAACTCGCCATGAGACAGCTTAATAAGATGCTTAAGGACGTGTATGGCACCGAGGATATGGAAAAAATTCCTGGTATGGATATCGGGAAAATACTGGAAGCCATCGAAAATGATGTTGAAGTAGATGAATCTTATGATTTTACCGGATATTCTGTGCTTGAAATTTCCGGATTGGATGAAAAGGGAAAACCTATTGATCCTGTAAATCTAAAATCATATTTATCAGACGATTCTAGTATCACAGGGATGGAATTCTCGGAAAAAAACAAAAAATCTTCAGAAACCTATGTCATGATTTTTGATTTTAACCGAAACATCTCCATTACTTTATTTGAAAATGACGGTCAAAAAATGAGAATGGCTTTTGGTTATGATTATGCTGCAATGAGTAAGGCCGTTGATATGGAAGATACAATTGAAGAAGGAGATGATGAAAATGTTTCATTCAAAAAAACCGGGAATACAAAAACCATCATGGGTTATGATTGTGAGGAATACTTGGTCGAGACAGATGAGAATATCACCAATTATTGGGTGACAAAAACTCCTATCACCGGTCATGCTTCTTTTTGGGGACAAAACAATCCATTTCTTACAGCAAGAATGAAAGATCATAATCCCAATCTATTCAACAACCTTCCTACCGGCAATATGATGGAAGCGTACATGGAAAGTAAAAAAGACAAAAGCAAGATGGAAATGAAAGTCATTGACCTGAAATCTAACGAACCCAACAGCTTCCTGATGGCCGAATATCCAGGTATGGCTAATTTCAAAGATTGATTTTATCAAAATAAAGATTTAATCATTTGTTATAAAGGTTAGGCACTAGCAAATATTAATTCCACATTAAATAGATTGATTGCCTGATTTTCAGTTTACAAATAAAATCCCATTGTTCCAGATAGACCAAGAGTTTTGGATATTTGTAGCAATGGGGTTTTTATTTAGAAGATTTACATTTTTTTGATTTGATAAAGCTTAATAACTTAGCAAATAAACAATCTACTATTTTGAAAATTTCAATCATCGTCGCGAAAGCTAAAAACAACGTAATCGGTAAAGACAACCAATTGGTCTGGAAACTCAGTTCCGATCTGAGATTATTTAAAAAACTGACCACCGGTCATCATATCATCATGGGCCGAAAGACTTACGAGTCAGTTGGCAAACCACTTCCTAACAGAACTTCAATTGTCATAACCAGAAATGAAGATTTTAAGGTTCCTGAAGGTCATTTTGTCTTTCACTCACTGGAAGATGCCATCAAGCTATGCATCAGCAAAAACCTTGGACAGGTCTTTATCATTGGTGGGGCAGAAATTTACCGTCAAACCTTACCAATATGCGATGAACTTATCGTGACTGAGGTAGATGCTTACCCGCAAGGTGATGCTTATTTCCCTGATATTGAATCAAACAAATGGGAAGAGATTTCCCGGGAACATTTCAAAAAAGACGAAAAAAACGAATATGATTTTGACTTTGTCATCTACAAAAGAAATGACAGAATATAAAGAAATTAAAGCAGAAATATTGGCCATTGGGGATGAACTGCTATATGGTCAGATCATAGATACCAACAGTCATTGGATAAGTCAGGAACTTGACAAAATCGGCGTCCGGGTAGTTAGGAGAAGTACAGTAGGAGATTCAAGGGAATCTATACTGACAGCATTTGGAGAGGCGGAACAAAGAGCAGATATTATTCTGATGACCGGAGGATTGGGTCCCACAAATGACGATCTGACCAAACCTTTATTGGCAGAATATTTTAATTGCAGCATTGAATTGGTGCCTGAAGCATTAGATGCTGTCAGAACTTTTTTTGAAAAAAGGGGAAGGGAACTCACTCCTCTCAATAAACTTCAGGCACATTTACCTACTAAGTGCACCTATGTTCCCAATGAGTTGGGCACAGCCCCCGGCATGTGGTTCAATGAAAGCGGTAAAGTCTGGATGTCAATGCCCGGTGTCCCTCATGAAATGAAAAAACTTATGTCGGATCATGTGTTACCAAAAATCAAAGAGCTATTTCCCCTCCCAAATATTTATCATAAAGTAGTCAAAACGGTAGGAATAGGAGAAAGCTGGTTAGCTGATTTGATCAAAGATTGGGAGAAAAATCTTCCTGGACACATCAAACTGGCCTACTTACCTTCTCTTGGTCATGTCAAACTTAGGTTAACCGCATTTGGAGAAGATAATGCTAAACTTCATGATGATGTGGAAAAACAAATTGAAAAAGTCAAACCACTCATTGAAAAGTATATTTACGGTTATAACAAGGAAACACTTGAAGAATCAATAGGAAGGCTTCTTAAACAACAAAATAAAAAAGTTGCTCTTGCCGAAAGCTGCACAGGAGGCTATATTTCCCATCTAATGACAAGCATTGCCGGAAGCAGTGAGTATTTTCAGGGCAGTCTTGTCCCCTATCACAATCATTTCAAAAACAGGATTTTAGAGGTGAAATCAGAAACCTTAAAAGAATTTGGTGCTGTAAGCGAAGAAGCGGTCATTCAAATGTCCCAAAATATCAAAAAAATGTTCGAGGCTGATTTAGGACTTGCAAGCAGTGGAATTGCAGGACCTGGGGGTGGATGGGCTGAAAAACCCGTAGGAACAGTTTGGATAGCTTGCGCAATGAAGGACAAAACCGTCACGAAAAAATTACAGCTTACCCAGGACCGAATGCTGAATATTCAATTGACTGGGGTTGCGGTTTTGAATTTGCTAAGATTATGTTTATTGAATAAAACAGAATAAAAATTTTCAATCGGAGTTTTGTATTCGAAAAAATAAAATTTAATTTTAAAACTCGGAAATAAACCCAATTAAATAAAAGTAACATGGCTACTGTAGAAATGCTGATGCCCAAGATGGGTGAGAGTATCATAGAAGGCACCATACTCACTTGGCTCAAGAAAGAAGGTGATAAAATAGAACAGGATGAATCTGTTCTCGAGGTAGCTACTGATAAGGTGGACACAGAAGTCCCCGCTATCCATGGAGGTACGCTTAAAAAAATCCTTGCCAAAGAAGGTGAAGTGGTAGCAGTTGGTTCGGCCATTGCCCTTATAGAAACGGAAGGGCAAGAAAATGGTCATATTGAGGCATCCGCACCAAATGGTAAATCTGCAAAAGAAAAATTGATTGAGGCGGCACCTTCACAAACTGCCACTTTGTTCGATGAACCTAAGGTTATCAGTAGTTCAAGTATTGCTGATGACAGGTTCTATTCCCCTTTGGTATTGAGTATCGCAAAAGAGGAAAAAATAAGTAAAGATGAATTAGCCTCCATTCCCGGATCCGGTAAAGATGGTAGGGTCACAAAGCAGGACATGTTGACTTATATCAAAGAAAGAGAAAAGCCAAGGTCAGGCAGTGTTTCAGCATCTCAGGCCTCATATACTCCTCAAAAGGTGGAAATGAGTATTTCTGCACATGATGAAATCATGGAGATGGATCGGATGCGCAAAATGATCGCGCAAAGGATGGTGGATTCAAAAAGGATTTCGCCACATGTAACGTCTTTTGTAGAGGCTGATGTCACGAATATAGTCCTGTGGAGGAATAAGGTAAAAGACAATTTCAAAAAGAAAGAAGGTGAACCACTGACTTTTACACCATTTTTCATTCAGGCTGTGGCAAAAGCCATCAAAGACTTTCCAATGATCAATATTTCTGTTGATGGTGAGAATATTATCAAAAGGAAAAGCATCAATATTGGAGTTGCGGTGGCCTTACAAAGTGGAAATCTGATCGTACCGGTAATCAAAAATGCTGATCAATTAAATCTGACCGGATTATCCAAAATAATAAATGACCTCGCTAACAGGGCGAGAACCAATAAGCTTTCACCGGACGAGCTTTCAGGTGGTACGTACACCGTTTCCAATGTAGGTTCTTTTGGGAATGTCATGGGTACTCCTATCATCATGCAGCCACAGGTAGCAATCTTGGCCGTTGGTGCCATTCAGAAAAAGCCTGCGGTAGTCGAAACACCGACCGGTGATGTGATAGCCATAAGACACAAGATGTTCCTTTCACATTCATATGACCACAGGGTAGTCGATGGTTCTTTGGGCGGGATGTTTGTCAGAAGGGTTGCAGATTATCTGGAAGCTTTTGATCTGAATACCGAACTATAAAAAAAGTGGTCAATCGACCTCTTTTTTATTGAACTTCTTTTCTGCAGTTATTTTAAAAATTTCAGCTAAATCATCAATTTTCACAGGTTTGGTAAGGTATGCATCCATTCCAGCATCAATAGCCCTATCCACATCTTCCTGAAATGCATTTGCTGAAAGGCCAATGATTTCAACTGAATTTGAACGTCGTTTTTTTATATGCCTGCTAGCATCAAGACCATTCATGACCGGCATTTGAATATCCATCAATATTAGATCATACCCATTGATTTTTGCCATATTGACTGCTTCTTCACCATTGGATGCAACATCATATGTATATCCCAATTGGCCCATCAGCAAATCCATAAACCTTAGATTGGTTTTGTTGTCCTCAGCTATCATGATTTTGAGAGGATATTTCCCGGCCATATTTTTCCAATCAAACAAGGTGTCTTCTTCATTTTCGATAAATTCCTTTGAAGAAATTCCTTTCTGTTCATTCCAGATTTTTCCAAAAACCGAAAATACAAATGTTGACCCTATTCCGATCTCACTTTCAATACTCAATTGTCCACCCATCAATTCGATAAACTTATTAGAAATAGCCAAGCCCAATCCGGTTCCCTGATGCTGCCTGGTATTACTGCTATCAACCTGGATAAAAGGTTTAGCCAAATTATCTATTTGGTCTGCCGGAATCCCAATACCTGTATCGGTAACTTTGAAATGTAGTAATATGCTTTTCTCTAAAATCTCCTCTCCTGATATCTTAAGGTTGACACTACCCCCGGCAGGTGTGAATTTAATAGCATTGCCTATAATATTGATGAGAACTTGGATCAGTTTTTCTTTATCCAACATTACATACTCCGGCAACATTGATTCAAACTGATAGGTAAAAAGTATATTTTTTTCGCTGATCATTCCCGAAAAGATTCTTAATGATTTTTCAATTTCCTTTTTGAAATTGAAAACTTTTGGGACCAGAGACATCTCTCCGGCTTCTATCTTGGAATAATCCAGAATGTCTTTAATTATATTCAGCAATGATTCTCCCGAGTCCTTGATGATTTCCACGTATTCTTTTTGAATATTATCGAGTCTAGTTTGCTCCAAAAGACCAATAATACCTAAAAGGCCGTTCATGGGAGTCCTGATTTCATGACTCATATTTGCTAAAAATTCCGACTTAGCTTTATTGGATTGGTCTGCGGACAACATCGCCTCTTGCAGTCCTTTTTCCAGCAATTTTTGGGCAGTGATGTCCCTTGCCATAGAGATTATTCTACCTTCATCAAGCTTGAAAAGTCTAGCTTCAAATATCCTTTTCCCAATCGTCAGCATTAATTCAAATTCAATTGTCTGCATCTTTCCAGTCTGCACTACTTTAGTAAACAAAGCCATCATTTCCCTGTTCAATGGATCAGGAAGCACATCAAGCAAAGTCTTTCCCATGGAATCTGAAGCCGGGTATAGCAACAGACTTTCATCCTGAACATAATAATCTAAAAAAATTCCATCTTTGTTATATATGAAAATCAAGTCCGGAAGGCTGTTCAATACTGCTCTGAGTCTGTTTTCACTTTTGATAAGTTCTTGTTCGGACTCGTATTTATCATTGATATCTGTACAGATTCCAACATTCCCAAGATATTCACCTTCAGGACTATATAGTAACTTTTCGAAGGCTCTTACCACAATAATCTCTCCGTTGGATTTCCTGAACCTAATCTGAGCGGTTACAACTTCCTTTTTTTCATTTTTGGAATCCTCAATGATTTTGTCCAACCTTTGGCTGTCTTCTTTTAAAATGTAACTTTTAAAGTTTCGGATAAAATCATTTTTGTGATAACCCAGGACATTATATACCTCATCTCCCACTTTGGTCATTTTCCCATCGGCACCTTGGAAATAAATAAAACCCTTTGATTCTTGAAGCAGAAGTGTCTGCCTCCTAAAAAGTTCTGCTATTTCTTCGGATTTTCTTGAGAGTAAATCATTTGCATATTGGGTGTTTTTGATAAACTTGTATAGGATCAAAATCACAAAAACCAATAAAACCAAAAGTCCCAAAAGCAAATAGAAATAAGCACTGTAAACCGCAAATCCTATGTAGGTAATATCCTGAATGAAAACAACAGCAAACTTTTCATCAGAGGCAGATAGGATGAAAGGATATTGGTGGACAAGTACCCTTAATTTTTCCTTTGAATCAATGGAACTGATATTACCTATGTAATCACCTTTTAATCCTTCATTGACATTTTGTTCAATACTTGAAAGTATTGAGCCTTCAATGATGTAGTTTTCAAACTGCTGTTCGAGCCCAAGAGTGAGAAACTCACCGTCACGGTAAATAAATTTATCCCCTGACTTACCCAGATAGTAATTGCCTAATTTGTAAACAAAAAATCTAGTCAAATTAGTCTTTACTGTGATACCTACACCTTTGTTGGGATTTGAAAAAACCACGTCACCTTTGCTTTTAGGCACTTTCTTGTAATTATCGAATATGGTTTTCAAAAAATTGTTCTGATCGTCAAAGTGAAATGAAACTACCCTATTTGGAAAGGTCACAATTATCGTATCCAATACATCCCTGTGATTGTTGAAAATCCTTCTAGCTCTTTTTTCAAAGGCAAGCTCTTCATTAGAAGTCCTTTCGTAAGTCCATGGTTCGAGATTGTTTACAAAAAACAACATATCATCATACATGGACGAAAAATCGGTTTGAATATCTTTCGCCGCAAGTTCAACTTGCTTGGAAAAAGCCTGCTTTCTCGAATTGATCTGATTTTCCTTAAGAACACTAAAAAAACTATAAGATAAAAACAATACCAATAAGATCACAGAAATCCCAATGGCTACAAACCAGCTGTAGTAGCTTTTGCCTAATGAGAAAGAAGAATAGATTTTTGATCTCATTGTAAATTCAAATCGAGTATAAACCAGTTGAGGCGGTCAATCCTTTCTGCCCTGATCGTTATTTTTTCCCCATTATCATTCAATACATACATTTTTTCTCCGGCCAAAATTATGTCAGAAGCCATTTTCCTGACTTCTCTGCTTTTACTTTTGAACAAATTGAAATCTTCAACCCTGTAACTGTCAGAGGTTATCGTTTGTGTATAAGTATGGTTTTTTAAAGGAGGTAAGGACAGTGCTTCAATAGCTTTGTTTTTACCTGCCACCACTGTGCCGGTGGCATCTATAATCAACAAAGTTTTATTTGATTTATTGATATATGATTCAATGATATCATTGACGGTAATATCAAATGCCAAAACCATCATTAGCTTGTTTGCATAATATACCGGCTGAAGCAAGGAAATCATCCAACCCCTACCCACCGGATCAATATAGATTTCCTGTACCCAAACAGCGGATTTTGAGGGATTGTGTTCCTCATCTCCTTCATAATAAAAATTAAAGGAGGTAACATCCAGATCCGGTTCAAGCATATTGTAAATATCATATGGTGGATAAAGTCTATTTAATTGTACTGAGGAATTAAAATACACTTGAGAAACCACACTTCTCCTTTTCACAATTTCCCTGAACAGACTATCAAGTGGATTGGTAATGTAAATCATTTCCATCACTGCATTAAGGTCCTGCCCCAAGTCCGGTATATACAATGAACTCATACTTGAATCCGCATCAGGTGCTGCATTTGCGGCTACACCTTTTATCCGGTATTTAGATTGGTCTGCTTTTGAAATCCACTCCTCCCTATGCTCAAATAGGCTCTCTGTATATTGACCTAAGCTGATTATTTCATCTTCAAGTTCTTTGAGATCATAGTCCATGAGTGAGGCCATCGCCTGAAGCTCTAACCAATTTTCAGAATTTTCGGCTGAATCTGTGGGGCTACATGAACAAACAACCACCAATAATAATGAAACTAAATACCCGGTGTTCCTCATAATACAACTAAAGGTTTATCCCTAAAGCTAAAGATTTTCAAGTTGTTTTTGAAAAGTTTGTCCCATTTCTTTAAATCTTGCAAGTACGGCTTTAAAAAAAATCCCATGATAAAACCCTTCCAGTTGAGATTCTTCTAAAATATCGGTTTCGGGAATTTTAAAGGTCTGTTCCATAGGACCAAATTCGAACTTGATCAGGTATTTGTTATTCCAGGAAAAAACTGAAATACGGACATCTTCTTTTGTAAATTCTTTGACCACTCTCATGCCGGCCTTTTTACTTCTGTTGTAAAGGTAATTTTAGACTTTAGAGAAGAAGCAACTGAACAATATTTTTCAACAGAAAGCGCCACTACTTTTCTAAATTCATCCTCTGTAGAATCTGGAGAAACAATGACAAAATTCAGCACGATATCAGTATAGAATGCCGGAATACCATCATTCCTTGTTCCTTCTATTTCGATATAAAAATCATCTATGGTTTTCCTTTTCTTTTTCATCATCAGCACTGCATCCACTGCCGAGCATCCCCCCAAAGCCGAAAGCAATAAATCCATTGGTGATTGGGCTTTTTTGTCATCTGCATCATACATGTCTATGTCCACCTTATTTCCCTGAAGGTTGGTAGCCTCGTATTCATAGTCCGCCTTCATACGGACGGTCACGTTTCTTTTGCTCATTCTTTTTTGATTTTAAGATTGAAAGATTGGAAAATTGAAAGATTAACCCTGAAAATTGAGTTCAAAATCTTTTAATTTTCCAATTTCATAATTTTGCAATTTTGAATTTACATATTCCTTCTGTACTGTCCGCCGACTTCATACAAAGCCTGCGTAATTTGGCCCAAGGAACAGTATTTCACTGCTTCCATCAATTTTTCGAAAATATTATGATTCAGAACGGCGGCAGTTTGAAGATCGTTCAAATACGCTTGTGACCTGTCTATATTTCTGGCTTTTAGAAGTTCCAAAGTTTTGATTTGTCCTTCCTTCTCCTCTTCATTGGCCCTGATGACTTCACCAGGAGTTACTGTAGGGGAACCGTCAGAAGATAGGAAAGTATTTACCCCAATAATAGGATATTCACCGGTATGTTTCAAGGTTTCATAATGTAAGCTTTCTTCCTGTATTTTACCTCTTTGGTACATGGTTTCCATGGCACCCAATACCCCGCCTCTTTCGGTTATCCTATCAAATTCTTTATAAACAGCCTCTTCCACCAGGTCTGTCAGTTCTTCAATAATAAAAGCACCCTGAATTGGGTTTTCATTTTTGGCAAGTCCCAATTCCTTATTAATGATCAACTGAATGGCCATGGCCCTCCTTACAGAAGCCTCGGTAGGGGTAGTGATCGCCTCATCATAAGCATTGGTGTGCAGTGAATTGCAGTTATCATAAATGGCATACAAGGCCTGGAGCGTGGTCCTGATATCATTGAAATCTATTTCCTGTGCATGCAGGGACCGCCCTGAAGTTTGAATATGGTATTTCAACATTTGGGAACGTTCATTAGCACCATATTTCATTTTCATGGCTTTTGCCCAGATTCTCCTGGCTACCCTGCCGATAACTGAATATTCAGGATCAATACCGTTGGAAAAAAAGAAGGATAGATTGGGTGCAAATTTATTGATGTCCATTCCCCTCGAAACATAATATTCCACATAAGTAAACCCATTGGAAAGTGTCAATGCCAATTGGGTAATCGGATTAGCACCGGCTTCGGCAATATGATACCCGGAAATCGAAACAGAATAAAAATTACGGATTTTCTTTTCAATAAAATATTGCTGCACATCTCCCATCAACCGCAAGGAGAATTCTGTAGAGAAAATACAGGTGTTTTGGGCCTGATCTTCCTTAAGAATATCTGCCTGAACAGTTCCCCTTACTTTTTTCAGCGTTTCTTTTTTGATGGTCTGATAAATTTCAGCAGGCAGAACTTCCTCTCCCGTAACACCCAAAAGCATCAGTCCCAACCCGTTATTTCCTTCAGGAATTGTAGCATTATAAGTTGGTCTTGGCGATCCTTTGTCTTTATACAAAGCATCGATTTTGGAGTTCGCTTCCTCTTCAAGACCATTTTCCCTGATATAGATTTCACATTGCTGATCTATGGCTGCATTCATAAAAAACGCCGTCATGGTTGCCGCAGGTCCATTGATAGTCATCGAAACAGAAGTCATCGGATCCGCAAGGTTGAAACCGGAATAAAGTTTTTTGGCATCATCCAAGCAACAGATATTCACCCCCGAATTCCCTACTTTACCATAAATATCCGGTCGATAATCAGGATCCTCACCGTATAGGGTTACTGAATCGAAAGCTGTTGACAGTCTTTTTGCGGGAAGTCCGCGTGAAACATAATGGAACCTTTTGTTCGTCCGTTCGGGTCCTCCTTCACCGGCAAACATCCTGGCCGGATCTTCCCCTTCTCTCTTGAAAGGAAAAACTCCCGCCGTGTATGGGAACTCACCGGGAACATTTTCCTTTAATCCCCATTTAAGGATATCTCCCCACGCTTCATATTTTGGAAGAGCTACTTTGGAGATTTTAGTTTGGGAAAGAGAAGAATAATAAGTCTGAACTTTCACTTCTTTGTCCCTGACCTTGAACACATAAAATTCATCAGCATACCGCTGTTTCTTTTCAGGCCATTCCTCCAGCCACTTTTTGTTTTTTGGATCAAGGTTCAATTCCACCTGTTCATAAACTTCTTCAAGTTCCTTGACCAATCTATCCTCATCCGAAACTTTCGCCGATTGGATTGCTTCTATTGATTTTTTGATGCTGTAAAGTTTTTGGGCAACTTCTTTTTGTTCTTCTACCCATTTGTCATAGCCTCTGTTATTTTCGGAGATTTCGGAAAGATACCTGATCCTGGCAGGGGGAATGATATAAATCTTTTCAGACATCTCTTTGTTGGCCTCATATGATGTGGTCAAATCAACTCCTGTCTTTTCAGCAAGCTTATGGATTACTGCCTTGTAAAGATTGTTCATCCCTGGGTCATTGAACTGGGATGCAATCGTGCCGTAAACGGGAATTTCCTCATCTGATATATCCCATAAATTATGGTTACGCTTATATTGCTTTTTGACATCTCTCAGGGCATCCTGCGCCCCTCTTTTGTCAAATTTGTTCAGTGCAATGATATCGGCAAAATCCAGCATATCGATTTTTTCCAACTGAGTGGCCGCACCATATTCTGGTGTCATCACATAGAGTGACATGTCGGAATGCTCGACGATCTCAGTGTCAGATTGGCCTATACCGGAAGTCTCAAGAATGATCAGGTCAAAATTGGCCGCTTTGACAATATCCACGGCATCCTGAACATATTTGGAAAGCGCCAGATTGGACTGCCTTGTGGCCAAGGAACGCATATATACTCTTGGATTGTTGATGGCGTTCATCCGGATACGGTCTCCCAACAATGCACCCCCTGTTTTCCTTTTGGATGGATCCACAGAAATAATGGCAATATTTTTATCCTTGAAATCCACCAAAAATCTTCTGACCAATTCGTCTACCAAGGAAGATTTTCCTGATCCACCTGTCCCTGTAATTCCCAACACGGGCACTTTACTTTCAGATGCAGTACTTTTGATTTTCTGAAGCATGGACTTACTTTCTTCAGGGAAATTCTCGGCAGCAGAAATAGCCTTTGCGATGGTTTTAGCATCTGATTTTTCAAAAACCCCATCATGGGTTACACCCTTTCCGACAGGAAAATCAGATTTTTTGACCAGATCATTGATCATTCCCTGTAGCCCCATTGCACGTCCATCGTCCGGAGAATATATCCTGGTAATGCCATGTTCATGAAGTTCTTTGATTTCTTCAGGCAAGATTGTTCCACCGCCACCACCAAAGATTTTTATGTAATCTGCTCCTTTTTCCTGAAGGAGGTCATACATATACTTAAAAAATTCCACATGGCCACCTTGATAGGAAGTAATGGCTATTGCCTGCACATCCTCCTGAATGGCACAATCGACGATTTCCTGAACTGACCGGTTATGTCCCAAATGAATCACTTCACAACCTGTAGATTGGATAATTCGGCGCATAATATTTATAGCGGCATCGTGCCCATCAAAAAGCGAGGCTGCTGTAACAATCCTGATATGATTCTCCGGTTTATAAATCTCTGGGGAAAAAGACATTGTAATTGGGTTTATTTCATCTAACAAAAAACCTTAAATAGAGGTTTAAACTAACCTCAATCTTTGGTTTTAGGAATATTCTGTCTGCGAAGATAAGAAAAATCAAAGTGTCAAATCCATAATATTGAGGATAAATCGAAATATTATTTTGATAAATTAAGTAAAATATGATATTTCAGAACATCGTTTGAAGATTTTCTTAGAAAACAAAAATAAATGTAGCATTTCAAACAAAAGACAATCAAAGCTCTCAAAAATCACCGTTTGGACGGCAATAGTGGTTTTCTTTGTAGAAAGCAACAGATAAAAAGCTTAATTTAGGAACTGGAAATCTAACAAAATGAACTACAAATGAAATTTTCACTGCTTTTGGGAAAATATAAAAATGTCAAAGTTTTTATTCACTGGACCTTTTCACTGTTATTGTTATGGATCATCATATCCAATATGCGGCAAGGGATGCCGACAATGGATATCTTTTGGATCATCATTTTTGTTCTTGCCTTATTCTTCTGTGTGGTCTTACATGAATTTGGCCATGCCCTAGCTGCTCAAAAGTATGGGATCCAGACAAAAGACATTGTGCTGTATCCAATCGGTGGAGTTGCGAGACTTGAAAAAATACCCGAAGACCCCAAACAGGAACTTTGGGTCGCTATTGCCGGACCACTTGTTAATATTGGATTATTTCTCATTCTTTCAGCCATTTTGAGTTTCACAGGATTTGACCTTGAAAACCTGGAAGAAGTCAAAATCAACCCCAGTACAATGGTTTTATACCTTGCATCTGCCAACTTGATTTTGGCACTGTTCAATTTACTCCCTGCCTTCCCAATGGATGGAGGTAGAGTGTTACGGGCAATTTTGGCCATCAGACTTCCAAGGGCCAAAGCAACACAGATTGCAGGGGGAATTGGTCAGTTCTTGGCCATTCTTTTTGTTTTCTTCGGATTGTTCAACAGTGCCATATTGGTGCTGATAGGGATTTTTATATTTCTGGGTGCAAGTGCAGAAGTAAACCATACCCAGCAGGAAAGCTTTTTGAAAGGCTTTAAAGTCAAAGACGCCCTGATGATGAAGTTTCAGATCATAGGTTTTGATGCGCCATTGGCAAAAGCCATAGAAAAACTTTTAAACTCCCAGGCAACACATTTTGTGGTGGTCAAGGATGATGTAGCCATAGGTACCCTCAGCAGAAATGAAATTATTAAAGGACTTAAAGAAGGAAATGAAAATACATTAGTGGAAAAAGTCGCAGATTTCAGTCCTTTGAAAATCGAAACGGAACAGGATCTTGATGATGCCTGGCGCATTATGATCACCGGAAATAAAAAGGTGGCTTTTGTCATTGAGGACGGGAATTTTCTGGGCATTCTTGATCAGGAAAACATCAATGAGTTTGTAATGGTGAAATCCGCTTTGACAAAATGACCTATAATTCCGGCTCATATAGTCTCTATTTATCTATGAAAAAATATACTTTAAGATCTCAACTTTCTAAAAAATATACCCAAATGAAAAACCCGATCTGCCTTTCTTTATTATTATGCTTTTGGTCATTTTTATTATGCGCACAATCCATACAATCCCCAAACGGCAATGTAAAACTTGATTTTGAACTTATTGAAGGCAAGGCGATTTATCAGTTGTCTTATAAAGGAAAACCTGTAATCGCCCCAAGTCAACTGGGCTATGAAATAAAGAACCAGCCAACACTTACGGATGGGTTTCAGATTGTGGAAACAAAAAATTCATCATTTGACGAAACATGGAATCCGGTATGGGGTGAAGAGAGCGAAATCAGAAACCATTACAACGAACTTTATGTGGAACTAAGTCAACTAACATCTGAGCGCATTTTAGCCGTCAGGTTTAGGGTTTTTGATGATGGGTTGGGCTTTAGGTATGAATTTCCTTCCCAACCGGGATTAGCACATTTTGTAGTCAAAGAAGAACGGACCCAGTTTGCTATGTCCGGTGATCATACTGCTTTTTGGATTGCCGGAGATTATGATACCCAGGAATACGATTACACTGAATCCAAACTTTCTGAAATCAGAGAGCAAATGGCGAAAGCGGTCACTGCCAATCTTTCCCAAAAACCGTTTTCACCTACAGGAGTGCAGACTTCCCTGATGCTGAAATCTGCAGATGGTTTGTATATCAATCTACATGAAGCGGCATTGATAGATTATTCAACCATGCACCTCAACTTGGATGATAAAAACTTCGTCTTCGAATCTTGGTTGACCCCTGATGTCAACGGTGACAAAGGATATCTACAGACGCCATTCGACTCTCCATGGAGAACCGTGATAGTCAGTGACGATGCACGGGAAATCCTAGCTTCTAGGATGACTTACAACCTCAATGAACCTTCCAAAATAGAGGATACTTCATGGATTAAGCCCATGAAATATATTGGGGTTTGGTGGGAAATGATCACGGGAAAAAGTTCTTGGGCCTATACCGATGAATTCCCTGCTGTCAGGTTAGGTGAAACAGATTTTTCCAAAGCCAAACCAAATGGTAGGCATGGTGCAAATACAGCCAATGTCAAACGTTATATTGATTTTGCAGCCGAGCATGGATTCAGGGGTGTTTTGGTGGAAGGCTGGAATATCGGATGGGAAGATTGGTTTGGTAATTCCAAGGATTATGTGTTTGATTTTGTGACCCCATATCCGGATTTTGATTTGATAGATATCAGGGATTATGCCAAAAGAAAAAACGTTGAAATGGTGATGCACCATGAAACCTCCTCTTCAGTGAGAAATTATGAAAGACACATGGATCGTGCCTATCAATTTATGAAAGACCATGGCTACAAAGACGTTAAGAGCGGTTACGTTGGAGATATACTTCCCAGAGGGGAAAACCACTATAGCCAATGGATTGTCAATCATTACCAATATGCCGTTGAAAAAGCCGCTGATTACCAAATCATGGTCAATGCCCACGAAGCAGTCAGGCCAACAGGAATTGCCCGTACCTGGCCAAACCTAATCGCCAACGAATCCGCAAGGGGCACGGAATATCAAGCTTTCGGTGGAAACAAGCCCAACCATGTTACAGTGCTGCCATTTACCAGACAGATCGGAGGACCTATGGATTATACTCCTGGTATATTTGAAATGGACATCAGCAAAATCAACCCTGATAACAATTCCTGGGTCAATAGTACCATTGCCAATCAATTGGCTTTGTATATTACCATGTACAGCCCACTTCAAATGGCCGCAGATCTGCCGGAGAATTACGAGCGTTTTATGGATGCATTTCAATTTATCAAAGATGTCGCTATTGATTGGGAAGAAAGCAGGTATTTGGAAGCAGAACCGGGATATTATATTACCGTGGCCAGAAAGGAAAAAGGAAGCAACAATTGGTTTGTAGGCAATGTCAATGGCGTACCGGTAAGGACATCCACGATTTCATTTGATTTCCTCGATGCTGACAAAACTTATATCGCCACTATCTATGCTGATGCAAAGGATGCCCATTATCGGAACAACCCTCAAGCATATACTATCAGAAAAGTAATTGTCAACAATAAGTCTAAACTCAGCCAGCAATCTGCTCCCGGCGGTGGCTACGCCATCAGTATCATTGAAGCCACTAAAGAGCAGACCAAGGGATTGAAGAAATTATAAAGCGGAATTTATGAACCACAAAAGGAATAAAGGGAACAAAAGAATCAGGTAGGAGGACTTGAATTATAACTTAATCCTTTTCTGATAAGACTTTTGTTTTCTTTTGTCACTTTTGTGGTTCAATTTTTTAAACTCATTCCTTTCAAAAAAGGTCAATTCTGTTAAATTTGAATTAAGAACAAATTCTTCAACATGAAAAAATTTCTGATACTTCTTCCATTCATCCTCACTTTTTTTGTTTCATGCCAACAGGAAAAACAACCTGAACCGGAAAACATGAATTTTTACTCAGAACCTTTCCGTCCCCAATTCCATTTTTCACCTGAAGCCAATTGGATGAATGACCCAAATGGTATGGTATATCTGGATGGAGAATATCATTTGTTCTATCAATATTATCCTGACAGCACCGTTTGGGGCCCGATGCATTGGGGGCATGCTGTTTCTACAGACTTGGTTCATTGGGACCATTTACCCATTGCCATTTACCCTGATAAAAACGGCTGGATATTTTCCGGTTCGGCTGTGATAGACCATAACAACACCAGCGGTTTGGGGTCAGATCAAAACCCTGCCATGATTGCCATATTCACTTATCATGATCCTATCGGTGAAAAAGAAGAAAGGGCTGATTTTCAGACCCAAGGGATAGCCTACAGTCTGGACAAAGGGAGGTCTTGGACTGTTTATAAAGAAAATACGGTTCTAAAAAACCCCGGGATCAAAGATTTCCGTGATCCCAAAGTGATGTGGTATGAAGATGGCAAAGAAAATGGAAAGTGGGTGATGTCTCTGGCTGTTCTGGACAAAATCGATTTTTACTCCTCCCCGAATCTGATAGACTGGACCTTTGAAAGTGACTTCAATCCTGATTGGGCTGCCTATGGTGGAGTATGGGAATGTCCGGACCTGTTTCCTTTGACTGCTGAGGACGGCACCGAAAAATGGATCCTGTTTGTCAGCATCAACCCGGGCGGTCCACAGGGAGGATCGGCAACGCAATATTTTGTTGGAAATTTTGATGGAAAGACTTTCACCACTGAAAGCTCGGAAACTTTGTGGTTGGATTATGGTGCAGACAATTATGCAGGGGTAACTTGGTCCAATGTGCCTGAATCAGATGGAAGAACGCTGTTGATCAGCTGGATGAGCAATTGGCAATATGCGCAAATCGTTCCGACCCATCCATGGCGCTCTGCCATGACCATCCCAAGAAACCTTGAATTGGTCAAAAAGGATGACGGATATCTGGTTGCATCTCGCCCTGTTAAAGAAATTGAAAAATTAAGAAAGGAATCAAAAACTGTATCAGGTACTTCGATTGAATTGGAAAATGATCTGGCAGAAGTTATCCTTTCCCCGAATCAAGCTGATTTCAAAATCCATATTTCAAATGAAAAAGGGGAGATCGTAACTATAGAAAAAGCAGGTGGGGAATTAAAATTTGACAGAACCAAATCGGGGTTGTCCGATTTCAGTAAGGTATTTGCTGCCGTGCATAAAGCTCCTTTAAATGGGATTGCGGTAGAAAGCATTAGGATATTTATTGATCGGTCTTCTATAGAGATTTTTGTCAATGAAGGAGAATTGGCCATGACTGAATTGGTCTTCCCTACTTCCCCATACACCAAAATAAATCTGGAAGGTTTTACTGATAGAAATTCTTTGTATTATTTAAGTGGAATATGGTGAAATTCAGGTCATCAAAACAAAGACCATAAATATAAAGGAACAGAGCCTACAAACTCCAATTGACTTTGATTATTTACTTTCATCAAAAATCCATCAGACATATTGAAAGGTCTGAACAAATTTCTGTGGGGATTGCCTGTTATTATATTAAAATGACCAACTAAAAGTTGAAATCCTGCCGAACGATTTTCTTTAATTATATCAAAGACATCTTCAAACATACGTTCATTCGGATTGGCATTTTCATGATTTATCCTTGAATCAGTTTCAATTGTGAGATTGAGTTCCATGGCCTCGATGGTCTGAACTGCCCTGCAAAACTCGCTGCTAAGGGCAATCCCAATTGGCATTTGGAGTTTTTTGATTGCATCGCCGATCTTTTTGCCATTTCTCCTGCCATTGTCATCCATTTGTCTGGCGACTTGAGGATCACAGGATTTCCACCATTCCGGCAAAGGCGAATCAATTATATCATCTCCGATTCTGGCATCTGAATGTCTCAATACCAAAGCAAATCCCTCGGGCTCATCTTTCATATTTCTCAAAGACCCGACTGTTCTGACTGCATTTGCCTTATTCTTCATGATCAGGAGGGGAATTGTCAGAATAAGATTTGGGCTTTCATCAAAAGAACAATCAATCCAATAAACACCTTGGGGCAGATTCAAATCGGCAAATCCTGACTCTTCAATTTCAAAGGTTTGTTGCTCTGTATTAGGATAAAACTTTGCAGGTTTATTTGTCTCGATGTTAATATGATAACCATCATCCGAATGCTCTACAAAAAATACCCCATCAATAAAATCCTCTGAGGTTATCATGTTTTCTTCTTTTTCTTCTCCTTCCAAACAGGAAATAATCAATAAAGGAACTAACATTAACATCAAAAGATGGATCGGTTTGAAGTAATATTTCATAAGTAAATGATCAATGGTGGAAAAATTAAAAGTTTTATTCGGAAAGACTTATTCAAGTCACCCTGTTGGGTAACTTTAAGTACCCGAACAATTTGTGAAAATAATCAATTTTTATACCAAAAATTTTACAATTAAAATTAAATACATATTAAAGATAACAGATTATCTTCCGCAAATCTCCTTGTAGGAACAGTATCTACATTTATCCCAATCCTCTGTTTGGCTAAATGGAATTTCCGGGTCAAACATGTCCTCCAATAATCCTTTTAAGCCATTTTCATATAAAAGCGCAAATTCCCGGTAGTTTTCTATTTCAACAGCTTTCCCTTTAGGTTCTTTTTGTTGTAGGTAAGGATTGAAGTCCTCTTGGAATATTTCTTTGAAATTAAATAGTGCCGGTTTTAAAGGCTTGGTGTTTTCAGGATGGGTGGCTTGGTAGAGCAATCCATAGTACATGGTCTGCATTGCTGCTTTGTTGCGATTTTTATCTTCACGGTCAAAAAGAGATTCGATATTGGCAAAAACCTTTTTGTCACCACCTGATTTGTAATCAATCAACCTGATGGTGCCATGCTGTTCATCCACTCTATCTATATATCCTTCCAATCCAACTTCAACTTTACCATTTACAGTATCAATTTGAAATTTGGCTTGGTGAGCTTTTTCCATAGATAATATTTGAAATGGTGCCTCTGCCTCATCAATCTCCAATAACCTATGGAGGTATTTCTGTAAGACATCCCTGACGATGGCCATCTGACCGCTAAGCTTGGTATCAGCACTGTCATCCAAATGATAGAATTTTCTTACTCCTTTTTCTATTGCCGGAAAAACCCAATTCTTCTTTAGATCCTGAAAATCTTCCTGTTCCAGAAAAGATCTCTTTTTTCTTTCCTGAAATCCCTGATACAAAAACTCCATACTGTAATGGGCTATATTGCCAAAAACCGAGGCATCAATTTCCTCCTTTACTTCCTCTTTTTCTTTGATTCCGGCCAAATACCTAAGGTAAAACTTGAATCTGCAATCCAGATAAACACTAAGCGCTGAGGGTGAAATGGTCACCCTCGATTTACCATCCTGATTTACTACATACTTTTCCAACAATCGAAGAACTTCATCATCCTTTTCAATGACAATCGAAATCGTCTTCTTAAGGTCCACAGGCACATAAACCACCTCCTCTTTCATTTCTAATCCCATCTCCACATCCATTTGCTGTATATACCTGCTCTTTTCACCAACCTTTCCCTGATCGGATGCAGTGGTATAAATCATATGGACCTCTTCCGCGCTTTGAAGCAAGCGATAAAAAGTGTAGGCATAAATAGCATCGTTCTGTTCCTGTACAGGCAAGCCAAAAGCCCTTCGGATGTTGTAAGGAATTAAGGAATTAAGACTACCTGCCGGAGGAAAACTGCTTTCATTCATGTTGCAAATGATGACCCGCTTAAAATCTAGGTTTCTGGATTCCAATACCCCCATTACCTGCAATCCCTGCAAGGGTTCCCCTTCAAAGGGCAATTTCACCTCTCTGAATACCTGTCTGAACAATCGAATGAAAAATTCCCGGTCTACAGAAAGTCCATCCTGTTTTTCAAAATTTCCCCTAAGCCGGTTCAGTTGCTTGAAACACTGATATAGATAAGAACGCTGAAGAGGTTCCTCCCCCAAACGTTTTGCCAATTCCTCCATCAGGGTAGAGAGGTAAGGAAATAATTGTTCACTGCTGAGTGGTCTAAAAATCAATTCAAAAAACGCCCCTCCCTCATGCAACTTCTTTTGAGTGATGTAAATTTGATTTTGTTCTTTCATTTCCCTAAGCAAATCCATCACAAAAGTTGGATTGACAGATTGTAAGTATATCGATGAAAGCAGGCTTCTAAGTGGCTGATGATAAAATAAAGGTATTCCATCCTCAACTTTAATATAGCGCTGCATTTCAAGAACTGCTTCCAAAAAAGCATAAACCGGAGTGTTTTTGACAGGGTAACCCATGGTGACATTGACCTTGTCAAGGTTCTCAGGCAAGGTGTGTAATACAGGAAATAATAGCTGCTCATCCGGCAAGATGATGACAGTTTCCTCCCAGTTTTCGTTTTTGTCAACCTTCTCCAATAAAGAACCTACCAGATTGGCCTGATTGGTTTTTAGGGGAGTTGCATAGGTGTGGATTTTTGCGTTGCGTTTTGCGATTTGTTCTGGTATTTCTTTGGGAAAAGTCGGCCCAAAGATGGAGTCATTTCGATATTCCCTAAAAAACAATCCTGCCTCTTGATTTCTATCTTCCAAATAATAGGAGTCGATATCCCAAAAAATCTTAGCCCTAAATTCCGAAACAAAATGCTTGATCAGCTTTTCCTCTGTTTTGGTAAAAGCATTGAAACCGATAAAAGCATATTGCTTTTCTGGTTTTGCAATCACATCTAATTTTTCTGCGACTTTTCGATATAACATCCCTGAGAAAGCCATTCCGGAAACACTCAAGGAAGCTTTGAAAGCATCATACAAAGGGTATAAAATCTGCCAGAATTTGAGGAATTTTTCCTGATGTCCTCTACCCTGATTTTGGAAAGAATCCCAAAATTGTCTGATCAAAGCAATTTGCTGGTCAGTCAGAAAACTCAGATCAGATTCTATTTCTTTGATTTCATATAAGTATAGGTATAGTTTTTTGGCCTCGGCCATAAACTGATCCACATCATTGAAATCCTTTAGAATCATCTCCCCCCAAAAATAAAAGCGATCAAAGGTTTCTGGTTCAGGATGAAGGGTCTGATAGACTTTATAGAGTTCAAAGATCAAAGTAAGGTCATCAGAGGGCCTTTGTCCGGCAAATTGATAGAAGACATCCTCAATGGTTTTGACCTCAGGCATCCAGGTAGGCTTATCGATCAGGGTCCCCAAGTGTTTGGTAAAAAAAAGCCCTGCCCGCCTGTTAGGAAGGACCACTACCAGATTTTGCAATTCAGGATAGGTTTGAATGATTTCCTGGGCGGTATTTCTTAAAAAACTGTGCATTTCTTCAAATTTTCATTATTAACAAAACAAAGCTTTTTAGGGCATGTAAAAAAGCGAATGACAAAGGATGTCGGAATAAAATTTTTATTATTGGGATAATTCTAGTTAATACAAAAAACCAAAAAGCCAAAGTGGAATTTTGAAACCTTGTCCTGATTTTATTTCATCAGCCGCAATATAAGCTGATGGAATACCCTTGATTTGTTGTGCCGTTTTTCCAGCACCTCCTATTTCAAATAAATACTGATCATCCAATAAAAAATCCCCGAATTTGGGGAAGGTGACTTCATGTTTTACTTTGGTTTGTGACAAGAAAAAAGTTTCTCTCAAATTACCTTTGTCTGGAAGACCACTTGACAAAGCAAAACTTAAGTTCGGATTATTCAGGTATATTTTTTCAGGCTTTTGCAAAAAACTCACTCCCTTAGTTTCCTGCTTTAATAAATTCAGTATCTCAGCATTTTCAAGCAAATCCAGAATTTTTAAAATCTGATTTCTTGATGCTCCCAATTTCTCAGACAACTTGCTGATATTCGGAATAAAGGGCACCGACTGACTGATGATATACAAGAGCTTGTACATATTCCGAACTGTCTGATGATTGATTTCTTCAAAAGGCGCCACATCCATTTCAATAATGACTTTTGTAATTTCCATTAATCTGGAATGGTAGGAAAGCAAACTTTCCCGATAAAAGGGGAAATAACCAAAGGAAAGATATTTTTGGAAATGTTTAAGGATTTCAACAATGTCCGAAATTTCGTTAGCTTTTTCTGAATGATGCTCTAGAATATATTGTAATGAAATAGGCTCAATTTTCAATTCATTTTCCAAGTTGACGTATTCCCTAAAAGAAAGTCCTGGTAACTTGTAAACAACCGCTCTCCTAGACAAATCTGCCTGTCCCTTGGCCAATTCAAGTATGGATGAACCTGTAACCACCATCCTGATGTCTTCGAAATTATCGTAAAGGATTTTTAAATCCTTTGACCAATAAGAATACCGATGGACCTCATCCATAAAAAAATTTCTATAACCCTTAGCGTACAAGGATTCAACCAATTCAACTAGTCGATTCACTTCAAAATAAACATCATCCAAACTTAGATATACACTTTCCCCTTCTGTGATGCTTAATTGTTGGAGCAATAAAGTGGTTTTGCCAGTACCCCTTGGACCAAGAACCATGATTAATTTCAAGTTCCAGTCTATATCATTGAAAAGAAATCTTTTGAAAGTTTCGTTTTGGTTTTTGACTTTTCTTTTTGATATCTCTATTAATCGATCCATATTGTTTTATTCATAATACAAATATATAAATTGTTTTTTACAAACAACAATATATTAATTTGATTTTTGTAAAAACCAATAAAAATTCCTTACTCAACCTCTACAACTCTCCCGTCTTCCAAATAGCACAAATAACCCTTTGTAGTCTTTTGACTTAGAGATGCCACCAAGTCCATATACTCTCTGACCTGTTTTTGATGTTTCTCAAATTCATAACCTGTCTTAAAATCCACAATA